>CAYFSV010000030.1:0-14474 GCA_964345815.1 uncultured Proteiniphilum sp.
AGAGCACCTGACTGTTAATCAGGGGGTCCTTGGTTCAAGTCCAAGAAGAAGAGCATCAAAAAAGCGAATCATTATATGGTTCGCTTTTTTTTGTGCCCTTTTCTTCAAGTGAAGTAAGGGTCAAATTTGGTTGTTTAGCCTTTCTTCAAGTGAAGTAAGGGTCGAATTTGGTAATTTAGCCTCTCTTCAAGTGAAATAAGGGTCGAATTTGGTTATTTAGCTTTTCTTCAATCTTCCGAGAGGCTCAAATCTCAAAATCATACCATATATATTACGCACGGTTGCGCAAATAAAAAAAGAGACCGTCTCGTGTGTCAGAGTATCCACGCTGACTAATAATCTTGCTATTCTAAGTCTATAATATAGTGTGAGCCTACGGTCCTAAAAAAAGGATGCAGAAAGAGGTGTGTCGCTCTATCTGCATCCTTTGATTGATTATATGATTTTGTTATGTTTGCTTATGTGGACTTTAAAAATAATGAAAAGATATATACGACCACAATCTTACAAAGATGTATATGGCGGGAATTGCAAATAATAGGCTGTCTATTCTGTCTAACATCCCTCCATGCCCTGGCAGCAATCTACCCGAATCTTTAAATCCATATGTGCGTTTGATAAGCGATTCAAATAAGTCTCCGATGGTTCCACTTAGCACTGCTATTAGGGCAAATAAGACCCAAAATATGATAGAAGTGTGAGGAAGAATGTCTACATTGAATGAATCAGACATTGATCCAAATAGATAGCCTACGGCAACTGTGATAAACAAACCACCAACAAAACCCTCAATTGTCTTTTTAGGAGAGATATGTTCTATAAGCTTGTTTTTGCCTATCAATGAGCCCACTACATATGCAGCAGTGTCGTTTATCCAGATAAAAATAAATATTCCTAGTATTGAATATTTATCTGCAATTAAATGAAAAACTGGGTATGAGCTCAGATTTGTAAATGATATTAGCAACAAAAATGGAAAAGTGATATATATTTGACCAAATATCTTTAATACTGTATCCTTAAAAGTATTATCCTGCTTACTTAAAATGGCAGAAAAAAACAATATAAAAAGATATATTGCAGATGCTGAATATACATATAGATAACTACTAGTAAAAGCGTAGATCAGATAAAAGACAAGGCCAGCAGCTGTATGGAATATTCTAGAGGTATGATTTGGCTGCTTTGCTTTCTCTATTATATGGTAGTATTCATATAATGCTGAAGCCATAAAAAAGCCGAATATTCCTATAAGTGCAATATCGCCATTAAATATAGCAAAAAGGACAAGTGCGATATATACAATACCCACAATTGTCCTTGTTAGTAAATTTTTTATGTTCACTTTGTTTTATTTATCGTTGTTTTCTGAAACTTCTGAAGCCTCATTATCTGATTCATCTTCTGTGTTTTCAGTATCGTTTTCTATTGTTGCAAAATCAACATCTGCTGCAATAAGAGCATTGTACCAACTTAAGATTTTTTTTACATCAGATGAATAAACTTTATCTCTATCATATGTAGGAAGAATCTCTTCGAAGTATGCAAAAATCTCCTTGCTAGAAGCTTTTGGTTTTAATGAAGATTTTTCGCCGTTCTCTTTTTCTTTAATTTTGATAAATACTTCGCGAAGTGGCACATCGCTTTCCGAAGTGTAAATGGATACGTCGCTAAGGGCTATAACCTTTTCGGTTAAATAAATTGGAATTCTTTTTCCATCAGCTAATCCTTCTACGACGTTTAAATTTTTGCCAGTGCTAACTAATTTGTATAATCCTGGTTTTCCTGAAATTGATAATATTTTTGTAAGCATAGTTTTTTCTAAGTTTGTTAATTGAATTTGAGTGCAAAAATAACGAGTATCAATCAATTTTACAACACAATTCAATAATTGTTTTTAGCAATCTTTCAATATCAATAAAAAATAGTACTTTAGCATTTGAATAATCAAAATTATAAATCCTATTAATATACAACTCTTATAATGTCGCTTACTAGAAAACTTTTCACGTTATCACTTTTAGTTTTAATGTTATCTTGTTCAAATAAAAATAAAGAAAACAGTGTAAATGATGATGCTATGGTAAATACAATGAACCCAAAAGAGCTATATCTATTTGTTGGCACCTACACCTCAGAGAAGGGGAGCAAAGGAATATACGTATATAAATTTGACAAAGAAAAGGGTCTAGCCGATTCATTAAGTATGGTTGAAACCGCAAATCCATCCTACATGGTTCTTAATAATGATGGAACACATATATATGCTGTAGGCGAGAGTGGCGATAACAGCACCATTAGTTCATTCTCCTTTGATAAGGAAACGGGTAAAATGGCTCATATCAACACAGTGGCTAGCCAAGGTGCCGATCCTTGTTATATCGAGATAGATAATTCAAACAACAGTGTGATATCAGCAAATTATAGTGGTGGGAGTATTTCTCTGTTTTCGATAAAAAACAATGGTGAGCTTTCGGAAGCCAACACGGTATTACAATTTTCGGGCTCGGGAGCTGATAAGACACGTCAAGCTTCATCACATCTTCACTCAGTAAGGTATTCTCCTGACAAACGCTTTTTGTTTGCAACCGATTTGGGAGCGGATAAGATATATCGCTATTCGTCAACCGAATCTGTTTTTGATGGGCAGCCTGCAATAAATAAATTGGATATGGTTGAGTTTGACACACCAGAGGGTATGGGTCCCCGTCATTTTGATTTTCACCCATCTAGTAAATATTTATATGTTTTGGGCGAGCTCTCAGGCGAAATAGTTGTTTATGATTACATCAGTGGAGATATAACACAAAAGCAGGTAGTTGTTTCAGATAGTCTTCAAGCACGTGGTGCTGGCGATATTCATGTTTCGCCCGATGGCAGGTTTGTTTATGCCTCCAATAGATTGAAGGGTGATGGCATATCTATATTTTCGGTAAATGAAGATAATGGCGAGCTTGAAAAGATAGGATATCAGGATACTGGCGTTCATCCACGAAACTTTATTATTTCGCCCGATGGTAGGTTTATGCTTGTTGCTTGCAAAGACGACCATGTTATCGAGGTATATAATATTAATGATGAAACAGGGTTGCTTTCTCGTCTAAACAATGATATTGTGGTTGATAGCCCCGTCTGTTTGAAGTTTTTGGGCGAGTAGTGATATATATAACAGATACGAAAAAAGCGTTAAGATATGATTCTCAACGCTTTTTTCTTTACCATAGCTATTAATTAATTTCTTCGACCCTGACGGTTATTGCTCATTCTGCTTTCTCTCAAAGATTTGAGTTTGTCAGCCTTTTCTTTACCTATAATCTTCTCTAGGTCAGCCTGATTTTTCTCCATCTCTTTTTCTCGCATAGTGCGCATCTCTTCACGCATTTTGTCACGGTTTGCAACGTTCTGCTCTCTGTTTTCTCTCATCTTCTGCATATCAGCAGCACGTTTCTCGTCTTGCTTTTTGAACAGAGCTTCCACTTCTGCTTTCTGAGTATCTGTAAGATCAATCTCTTTAGCAATCATGTCAACTCTTTCTTTAGCACCCATTTGCATTGATTGACGATCGCGGTTGAAATTGCCTTGTCGTCCTTGTCTGTTCTGTGCAGACACTGATAAGCTAATTGTTAGCATAGCAGTAAAAATAAATAATAGATACTTTTTCATAATCCTTCTTTTTTTAAATTGTCTCGTTATTTGATTGTTTTATGAAGTCATGCTTTATGACGTTCATCTTTATGATGCACTAAAGTAGTGTTTCGTTTAATCATCTGCAAATGTTTTTAGCGATATAATTGACTTAAACCCCCAAATAATCAGATGTTTATAGGCTTTATGCATCCGCTGATAGATATTAATAAACAATTAGTCGATTAATAAATCTTGTTAGTATATATTTGACAAATCATTAGGAATTGTACTATAAAACTAATTGAAAAGGTATCTTTGTGTACAAGAAGTCGAGAATTAATATTTTTATATCAGAATCAATATGGAGCAATTCTTCAAATATGGTGAGAAAGAGATGGAGTATTTAAAAAAGAGTGATGCTAAAATGGCTAAAGCTATGGAGGCTGTTGGGATGATTAGACGCAAAGTAAATCCTGACTTGTTCTCTTCATTAATTAATACAATCGTGGGGCAACAGATTTCAACCAAGGCTCAAAAAACTATTTGGCAAAGAATGAATGATGGGCTGATAACGATAACTCCTAAAACAATTGACCAAATTGAGATTGAGGATTTGCAGAAGTTTGGCTTGTCTTTTCGAAAAGTGCAGTATATGAAGCATGCCGCAACCATGATATTAAGTGGTGAGTTGGATGTGGATTCGCTTTACTCAATGAATGACAAGGAGGTTGTTGGCGAACTCACCAAACTACATGGAGTGGGAGTGTGGACTGCCGAAATGTTAATGCTGTTTTCTATGCAGCGCCCAGATATTGTGAGCTTTGGAGACTTGGGGATAATAAGGGGTATGAAAATATTGTATGGTCATGACACAATAACCAAGCAGCAGTTTCAAGAATACCAAAACAGATATTCGCCCTATGGCTCCGTAGCCAGTTTATATTTGTGGGCTATATCAACTGGTGAGTTTGATATATAGTTTTATTTTATGATGTGCGTCTCTTTTTCTGTTTCAATAAGTATTTAAATATAAAGAAAATCGCAAGCAATACCACCAATGCTATAACTATATATCCAAGCTCGTGGCTATATTTGTTTATCAAATCCGCCTGACCATGAGCTAAATATCCCAATAATGCTAATATTATATTCCATGTGCCAGCTCCAATAACTGTGTAGATAGTGAATGTTGCAAAATTCATTTTGGCCAATCCAGCGGGGATTGATATTAGCTGTCGCACAGCTGGTATTAATCTACCCACCACGGTAGAGGTTTTTCCATGCTTATTAAAATACTCCTCGGCATGTTTGATTTTTTCACCATTGAGTAGTAGCATTTTGCCAAACTTGCTATCAGCAATTTTATAAATTACTGGACGACCTAGAAACATAGCCAAAAAGTAATTAACATATGCACCAAGCAATGCGCCAATAGTGCCAAACAGCACCACTAAGAATATATTTAAATTGCTTTCGGGTTTGCTAGCAATGTATGCAGCAGGGGGAATTACAACCTCAGATGGAAACGGAATGAAAGAGCTTTCAACAGTCATGAGCGCTGTGATGCTAGCATAATTCATATTCTCCTCATACCAATGCTCTACTTTTTGAATCCAAGATTTGTTTCCCTGGTCTTCTTGTTCTGTAAACTCTACATCCTGTTCCACTTGGTTTGCATATGATACTTGAGGCACAAGTAAAACGATTGATAAAACTGTAAATAATAAAATTCTTCCTATAATTTTCATTTGTCTAAATAGTCAATATTAAAGCAATTTGTAAAAGCAGTTGCAAAAGTACAATTTTTATTTAACATTTTGTGCTTGCGTCCAAATTTGAAATATTTATTCAAATAAATACATCTGTTTGCAGATTTCGAGTAAAAAAAGTACCTTTGGGGTAATTTTTCAACTTTGAATTAATATATGTCATCAAAAGATATTAACGATAAAAATTTAGAAGATAAAGAGAACTTAACGGAAACAAACAACAAGGATACATCTGATACATCAAAGAAGAGTGAGTCGAAAATGACAACTAGGTTGTCAGGAGATTCACCAATGAATTTGTCAAAAATGTATCAAGATTGGTTTCTAGATTATGCCTCATATGTTATTTTAGAACGTGCTGTGCCTCATGTGGTAGATGGCATGAAACCTGTTCAGCGTAGGATACTCCATTCTATGAAGCTCATGGATGATGGTCGATACAATAAAGTGGCAAACATCATCGGTAACACAATGCAGTTTCACCCTCATGGTGATGCATCTATTGGTGATGCATTAGTGCAAATGGGGCAAAAAGATTTGCTTATCGATTGTCAGGGTAACTGGGGTAATGTTCACACAGGAGATGGAGCGGCTGCACCACGATATATTGAGGCTAGACTAACTAAGTTTGCCCTTGAAGTATTGTTTAACAACAAAACAACCGAATGGAAACCATCCTATGATGGAAGAAACAAGGAACCTATCACCTTGCCAGCAAAATTTCCTTTGTTGCTTGCGCAAGGAACTGAGGGTATTGCTGTAGGCCTAAACTCAAAAATATTACCTCATAACTTCAATGAGCTTTGCGATGCTTCAGTTGCATACCTAAAGGATGAGGATTTTGAGCTATATCCCGACTTTCAAACGGGGGGCTATATTGATGTTGAGCGATATAATGATGGTGAACGTGGAGGTTCGGTAAAGGTGAGAGCTTCAATTAATAAGCTTGACAATAGAACTCTTGTAATCAATAGTTTGCCCTTTGGAAAGACTACAGCATCGCTTGTTGAATCTATATTGAGAGCAAATGAGCGAGGCATGATTAAGATTAGAAAAGTGGATGATATCACAGCTGAGAATGTAGAGATTCATGTTCAACTTGCAGCTGGCGTGTCATCAGATAGAACTATTGATGCTCTATATGCTTTTACTGATTGTGAAATAAGTATCTCGCCCAACTGCTGTATTATTGAAGACGAGAAACCACACTTTATCACAGTTAGTGATGTTCTTAAAACCTCAACCGAAAGAACAAAAGACCTGCTTCAATTGGAGCTCGAAATTGAGAAGAAAGAAAAGCAAGAGGCTTTGTTGTTTGCATCACTAGAGAAGATATTTATCGAGGAACGAATATATAAGGATACCGAGTTTGAGAATGCCAAAAATATGGATACGGCAATTGCCCATATCTATAAAAGGCTAACACCCTACAAAAAGGACTTTATTCGTGAAATTGATAGAGAGGATATTTTGAGATTGATGGAAATCAAGATGGCTCGTATCCTTCGTTTCAACTCCGACAAGGCAGATGAAAATATTGCTAAGTTTATAAGCGATATCAAAGAGGTCGATCACAATTTAAATAATTTGGTGGATTATACTATTGCTTGGTATTTGATGCTTAAGGAAAAGTATGGAAAGGACTATCCACGAAAAACTATCATTAGAAGTTTTGAAAATATTGAAGCAGCTAAGGTTGCTGTTGCAAACGAAAAGTTATACATAAATAGAGAAGAGGGTTTTATTGGAACTGGTCTCAAAAAAGATGAATTTATATGTAACTGTTCGGAGATTGATGATGTAATCGTATTCTTTAAGGATGGAACCTACAAGGTTGTGAAAATTAGCGACAAGCTATTTGTGGGCAAAAATATACTGTATGCCAATGTGTTTAAGCGAAACGACAAACGCACGATATATAACATGGTGTATAGAGATGGAAAGGCTGGCACACACTATATAAAGAGATTTAATGTTACCAGCATCACTCGCGACAGGCTTTATGATGCAACGCGTGAGAAACCAGGCTCGAGAGTTGTATATTTTAGTGCAAACCCAAATGGTGAAGCTGAAACAATTAAAGTTATTCTAAAGCCAAAACCAAGATTGAGAATTTTGCAGTTTGAAAAAGACTTTAGTGAAATAGCAATTCGTGGAAGAGGTGCAATGGGAAATATTTTGACTAAAGCAGAAGTTCATAGGATAACATTAAAACAAAAAGGTTTGTCAACATTGGGAGGACGTAAAGTTTGGTTCGATTTTGATGTTAAGCGACTTAACTATAATGAGGAGGGTCAATATTTGGGAGAGTTTCATGCCGACGATAAAATATTGGTTGTAAATGATAGTGGTGATTTCAGAACTTGCAGTTTTGATTTGAGCAACCATTTTGAGCCAGGAATAATACGTATTGAAAAGTTTGACAAAGATAAAATTTGGTCGGCTGCTCTATATGATGCTGATCATAAATACACATATCTAAAACGATTTACATTTGAAGAGAGTGACAGAATCGTTAACTTTATGGGTACAAATGAAGATTCAAGGCTATATCTGCTCACCGATACTGTTTATCCTCGAGTGGAGGCTACTTTTGGTGGCGATGATGATTTCAGGCAGCCTATTGAAATAGATGTTGAAGAGTTTATTGCAGCTAAAAGTTATCGAGCCAAAGGAAAACGAATTTCAAATTATGAGGTTGCAAGTGTGAAAGAATTGGAGCCAACTCGTTTTCCAGAGCCCAAGAGCGAGCCCGAAAAGCCAATCGAAGTTGAGATAGAAGCAAAAGACCCTACAAGCGATTCTGACTTACTAGATGAAATAACAGGTCAGATGAATTTGTTTTCATAACATATCCATTATTTATTGTCGTTTTCTAGCTAGCTTGCTTTGGATATATTTAAGCACTATCTTTGTGTCAAAATATAAAATTAAAAAATGGAAACTACACCAAATTGTATAAAATGCGGAAGCGCAGTAACTTATTTTGATGGCTCTCTGTTTCATTGCACAGAATGTTTTGCCGAATGGACACAAGAGGATGTGGATAATGTTGGAAAAGCCGAAAAAGTTATCGATAGCAATGGTAATGAGCTGCTGGATGGCGACGACGTAACGGTTATTAAAGACTTGAAGGTAAAAGGGTCGTCAATGGTTGTGAAAAGAGGAACCAGAGCAAGAGGTATAAGGCTTTCGCAAGATGACCCCACTCACGTTCAGGCTCGAGTGGATGGGCAAACAATATTTTTGAAAACAGAATTTTTGAAAAAATAAGCCTTGCACTAAAAGATAAAGTTTAGAAATAAATCATACAACAAAGTTGTTTAATCACTAAAAGCGTTTTGGTATTTGTTATATCAAAACGCTTTTTTCATATACCCTGTCATTCCAGTAGTTGCCACCCCATCCATCAATCAATATCAAGCAAAGGCAAAGGATAAACATTGCTACTGATGCTTTTTGAACTTCAGCATGCTCGATTTCTATTATCATAGATATATTATCATGATTTTTTTATGTATGTTTGTAATCTTTTTATTCGAGGTGAGAAAATAAGAGGTAAACATTATATTATAAAGACGAGAGTTAAATAATGGTTGTAATATTAGGAATTGAATCATCATGTGATGACACTTCTGCATCTATAATTGTGGATGGTGTAATCAAATCAAATATAATAGCAAATCAATCCGTACATGAGCGCTATGGAGGAGTGGTTCCCGAATTGGCATCTAGAGCACATCAACAGAATATAATTCCAGTTGTGCACGATGCACTAAAGCAAGCAAATATAAAGAAAGAGGACATTTCGGCAATTGCTTTCACTCGTGGTCCTGGCTTATTGGGTTCTCTATTGGTTGGCACATCATTTACCAAAGGATTTGCCTCGGCTCTTAATATTCCAATGATAGATATCAATCACCTACAAGCACATGTATTGGCTCATTTTATTAAAGAGGATGAGAATGATACCAATCAGCCTAGTTTCCCTTTTTTGTGTCTATTGGTTTCGGGTGGCAATTCGCAAATAATCTTGGTAAAATCTTATAGTGAGATGGAGATTATTGGACAAACTATTGATGATGCCGCTGGAGAAGCTTTTGATAAATGCGCCAAGGTTATGGGGCTTGGCTATCCTGGTGGACCTATTGTTGACAAACTAGCAAAATTGGGCAATCCCGATAGATTTGAGTTCAGCAAGCCCAATGTGGCAGGATATGATTATAGCTTTAGCGGATTGAAAACCTCATTTTTATATTTCTTGAGAGACGAACTAAAGAATGATACAGATTTTATTGAAAAAAACAAGGAAGACTTATGTGCATCATTACAAAAAACAATTATTGATGTTTTGATGAAAAAGCTATATAAGGCTACCAAAGATTATAAAATTAAGGAAGTGGCAGTTGCAGGAGGCGTATCTGCTAATTCGGGTCTCCGTGCCTCTTTCGAAGAGTATAGCAAGAGATATGGTTGGAAAATACATATCCCTAAATTTGCCTACACAACCGACAATGCTGCTATGGTGGCTATTGCGGGATATTTTAAATATCTAGAAGGTGAATTTTGCAGCATGGGAGCTGTGCCATACGCCAGAGTTTCAATTTGAAACAAGAAACCTGAAAGTTTAATTAGAATTCAAACAATACATTTATATATATGTCAATAGAAAATAACGTAACAGAAGAAAATAAGAAAAGCCTCAATTTCGTAGAATTGATGGTAGAGAAAGATCTTAGAGAGGGAAGAAATGACAGCAGAGTTCAAACTCGCTTTCCGCCCGAGCCAAATGGTTATTTACACATTGGCCATGCAAAGGCAATTTATATAGACTTTGGCATTGCACAAAAATATGGTGGCATATGCAATTTGAGATTTGATGATACCAATCCAATAAAAGAGGATGTTGAGTATGTTGAGTCAATCATGGAGGATATAAGATGGCTTGGCTTTGAATGGGAGAATGTGTTTTATGCTTCAGACTATTTTCAACAGTTATGGGATTTTGCTGTGCAACTAATAAAAGAAGATAAAGCTTATATAGATGAGCAATCGGCAGAGCAAATAGCAAAGCAAAAAGGAACTCCAACTGTTCCTGGAACTGAGAGTCCATATCGTAACCGCCCAATTAATGAGTCTTTAGAATTGTTCGAAAAGATGAATACGGGCGAAATAGAAGAGGGGAAAATGGTGTTGCGTGCCAAAATTGATATGGCATCATCAAATATGCACATGCGTGATCCAATAATATATCGTGTTATCGATATTCCACACCATCGCACTGGCACTCAATGGAAAGCATACCCAATGTATGACTTTGCTCATGGGCAGTCAGACTTTTTCGAGGGTGTAACTCACTCGCTTTGCACACTTGAGTTTGAGGTGCACCGTCCACTCTACGACTGGTTTTTAGATCAGCTTGACACAAGCAAATCACGCCCACGTCAAACAGAGTTCAACAGACTCAACCTAACCTACACCGTGATGAGTAAACGTAGATTACTACAGCTTGTTCAAGAAAAACTTGTGACGGGATGGGATGACCCACGAATGCCAACAATAAGTGGCATGCGCCGTCGTGGATATACTCCAGCCTCTATAAGAGCTTTTATTGATAGAATTGGCTATACTAAATATGATGGGATTAATGATTTCTCATTATTAGAGCACGCAGTTCGTGAAGATTTAAATAAACGCACTGCAAGAGTCTCAGGAGTTATAGACCCCATTAAGTTGATTATTACAAACTATCCTGAAGATAAAGTTGAAGAGATGGAAACAATAAACAATCCTGAAGATCCGTCAATGGGGTCAAGGAAAGTGAAGTTTTCAAGAGAATTGTGGATAGAGCGCGATGACTTTATGGAGGATGCACCTAGAAAATACTTTAGACTAACTCCAGGCAAGGAGACACGTTTGAAGAGTGCATATATTGTTAAATGCACCGGTTGCAAGAAAGATGAAGAGGGCAATGTGGTGGAGGTTTATGCCGAATATGATGAGCAAACCAGAAGTGGAATGCCTGAATCTAGCCGCAAAGTAAAAGGTACCATTCATTGGATATCTATCCCACACAGTGTTGATGTGGAAGTGAGACTTTATGATAGACTCTTTTTGGTGGAAGACCCAATGGCGGATAAAGAAAAAGACTTCAAAGAATTTATCAACCCAGACTCACTTGTTGTAAAAGAAAACTGTAAAGTTGAAGAGTATCTAAAGGATGCAAAACCGCTTGATAGCTTCCAATTCCAACGTATTGGATATTTCAATGTTGATAAGGATTCAACTTCAAGCAAATTGATATTTAATCGTACAGTGGCACTGAGAGATTCGTGGAAGAAACAAAACTCTTAACTCGAATCCTGCCTTAGAGCATAAAATTGTTTAAGCACTGATAAGGGATTATTTTTACTAATAGCCTTATCAGTGTTTTTTATAAAAAAGAGAATGATATGAATAATAATGGTGGAGCAGATATACAAGCATTGATACACAAGTATGAGAATATGCTTATAAGTGGTAAGAAAGTATATTTTGATGCTGACGAGTTCGAAGTTCTAGCTGATTACTATCTATCAATTGGTGATAACGAATATGCAGATAACATCATAGATGAGGGATTAAGGATACACCCAGATAACCCTTCACTTATGATATTGAAATCTAAAAGTCTCCTCAGTATCGAACTTTATGAGGAGGCGTTGTCATATGTCGCGTCCTTTTCGGAAGAAGGCGATATTGACTTAGCTTTGATAAAGATTGAAGCGTTATTAAATCTAGAAGAGATAGAGGAGGCTAATAAGTTGATTAATAAAACAATTGCCAGCAATCTTTCAATTGAGGACTTCTATACTTTTATTACCGAGTTGGGATTCATTATGAACGACATCTCATTTTTTGATAAAGCTATATATTTTCTTGAACAGAGTTTAAAAATAGAGGATTTAAATAATGATGTGCTAATAGAACTTGCATTCTCATATGAAATGAAAAGTGATTATGCAAAGGCTATTGAATACACCAACATCTTACTCGACATGAATCCTTATTCGTATGAAGGGTGGGTGAACTTGGGCAAACTACACTCTCTAAACGAAGATTATGGTAAAGCTGTTGAGGCTTTTGATTTTGCCAGCACAATTAATGAAGGAGATATAACTGCACTAAAGATGAAGGCTATTTCCTTGTTTCTCAATGACAATACTGCCGAGGCAATCAATACATTCAAAGAGTGTATATTGCTGAATCCAGATGATGAAACAATATATGACTCAATAATTGAAGGGTATGAGTCATTAGAGCAGTATGATGATATGATTAAGTTTATCGATTTGCGAGAAGATAGGTTTGGACCAAGGGGCATTATGATTAAAAGAGCATATGTGGAGCTTCAGCGTGACAACCTAGCTGCTGCGTGGAACTATTTTAATTCCATTGCAGATGATGAAAAGGAGATAATCGAATACTTTTTACTGGAAGCAGAGCTTAACTTTACCTCGGGAAATCTTAAAGAATCGGAGGCGGCATATATTAAAGCAGCTCTAATATCTGAAGATGATGTTGATATAATTGATAGATTGGCTAATGTGAGTGTTGCTCAAGAAAAATATGAGCAGGCTGCCGAGTACTTAGAACAATTGCTAGATCTTGATCCTGAATTTCCAACCGCTAAGGCTCGTCTTGCTTTTATACGATTTGAGATAGGCGTGAAAGAGCCTTTTGACGAGCTAATGAGCCAGTTTAGCGACTTGGAACTACGCAACTTGATGTATTTTATTTCGGGAGACGAAGAAAAGGACTACTCTGATTATAGTAGGGAGACCATGCTAATAAGGCTCAATGAGGCGCGAGAAAACAGAATACTATTTAAAAATATAAAGTACTAAATGAATTATAATTTGCAAGCTGATTTTTTATTATGATTAATGCAAATATTACTAATACACTTGAAAGTACTAAAGAAAGATTATCCTCGTTGGATATTTTACGAGGATTTGATTTGTTTTTGTTGGTCTTCTTTCAACCTGTTTTTGTAGCTTTTGCTCGTAACTGGAGCGATAAGCCATTTTTTTCATTTATGTTAAAGCAATTTGATCATGCTGATTGGATAGGTTTTAGGGCATGGGATCTAGTTATGCCATTATTCCTTTTCATGGTAGGGGTAGCTCTTCCATTTTCATTATCCAAATATAGAAATGGTGCATCTAAAAGACTTATTTACAAAAGAATTCTCAGGCGGTTTGTAATTCTTTTTATACTTGGTGTAGTAATACAAGGAAACTTGCTTAATTTAGATCTTCTATCAATAAGACTTTACACAAATACACTACAAGCTATTGCGGTGGGTTATTTGTTTTCATCTTTATTTATTATCCACTTCTCCACTAAAATTCAAATTTTAATAACTGCATTATTATTAATAGTTTACTGGGCATTACTGTCCTTTTTTGGAGATTTCAGTCCCGAAGGCAACTTTGCCGAAATAATTGACAAGGCTGTGTTAGGACGATTTAGAGATGGGGTATGGTATGATGATATGGGAAATTGGAACTTCTCTCCTTATTATACTTATACTTGGGTATTAACTAGTATGGTTTTCATAGTCACTACAATGATGGGTGTTTTTGCAGGACAAATAATGCGTACAAATAATGACAAACTAAGAAATAGCAAGCTACTTTTTATAATAGGTCTAGGGCTTCTCATTTTAGGTTGGTTACTAAGTTTTCAAACTCCAATTATAAAAAAGATTTGGACATCAAGTATGACTTTGTGGTCAGGAGGATGGTGCTTTTTACTAATGGCGCTATTCTATTATATTGTTGATTACAAAGGCTGGTCAAAAGGTCTAAATTGGCTTAAAGTATATGGAATGAATTCTATAACGGCATATACATTGGGTATGGTTATCAGTTTCAGAAGCATAGCTACCTCATTGTTTTTTGGGTTTGAACAGTATTTAGGCGTCTATTACCCGGCGTTAATAACAGCAATAAACTTTTTAATTTTGTTCTTGATTTTGCGAATTATGTACAAAATGAATTACTTTGTAAAAATCTAAATTGTAAAATATGAATT
>CAYFSV010000030.1:14574-21424 GCA_964345815.1 uncultured Proteiniphilum sp.
AATTGTAAAATATGAATTTTTTGAAAAAGCTATTATTCTTTACAGTTACCGCGTTAATTTTATTTTCGTGCCAACAATCTTCTTCTGATGCCAACAATCTGGGTGCTCAGCTTCAGCTTATTCCGATGCCTAATAAAATTGTGCATAAGAGTGGAGAGTTGAATATCAGTGAAGGATTTAAGATAATCGGAGATAACTTATCCTCGGATATGGTTGCCAATCTGACCGATTATTTGTCAGCATCAGCTATAAATCTCAACGATAGTGGTGTGGCTATTAATTTGGACTCTCAGAACAAGGATTTTGAGAACGAAGAAGCCTATTCTCTAGTAGTGAACAAGAGTGGAGTAAATATTAGTGCTCAATCAGAAACAGGTCTTTTTTATGGCATTCAAACTCTGTTGCAGTTGGTAGAAAGCAACTCAAATAGTTTGCCCTTAGTTGAGATTACTGACCAACCTCGTTTTGGATATCGTGGATTAATGCTTGACTGTTCGCGACATTTCTTAAGTCTTGATTTCTTGAAAAAGCAAATTGACATGATGGCTTATTTGAAGCTTAATCACTTTCATTGGCATTTGACAGATGGACCAGGATGGAGATTGCAAATAAATAAGTACCCCGAACTGACCCAAATTGGTGCATGGCGAATGGAGAGTACTTGGAAAGAGTGGTGGAACAATGGTCGCAAATATGTTGCAGAGGGCACCCCAGGCGCCTATGGAGGATACTACACACAAGATGAGGCTCGTGAGCTAGTTAAATATGCAGCTGATAGACACATTACCGTTATTCCTGAGATAGAGATGCCTGGTCACTCCGAGGAGGTTTTGGCTATTTATCCTCATTTGTCGTGTACTGGCAAACCCTACACCAGCAGTGAATTTTGTATAGGTAATGAAGAGACATTCGAATTTCTACAAAACGTACTAACTGAAGTTATGGATATTTTCCCTTCCAAAATAATACATGTTGGAGGAGATGAAGCAAGTCGCGAGCATTGGGAGAAGTGCCCAAAATGTCAGAAAAGAATAAAAGAAGAGGGGCTAAAAGATGAAGCTGAACTTCAAAGCTATTTGATTAAGAGAATTGAAACTTTCTTGAATGAAAATGGTCGCCAACTATTGGGTTGGGACGAAATTCTTGATGGAGGTTTAGCTCCAAACGCTACTGTGATGTCGTGGAGAGGCGAAGATGGTGGAATTGCCGCAGCACGCAGTGGGCACGATGCAATAATGACGCCAGGCAGTCATTGCTATTTTGATAGCTATCAAGGACTACCCGACAAGCAGCCTGAAGCTATAGGCGGATTCTTGACTTTAGAAAAAGTGTACTCTTTCAACCCTATTCCTGAGGAGCTAACTGAAGAGGAGGCAAAGCATATACTAGGTCCTCAAGCAAACCTTTGGGCTGAGTATATTACTAATGAAAATCATATGGAGTATATGATTTATCCACGATTGCTTGCATTGGCAGAAGTGGCATGGACTGACCTAAAAAACAAATCGTGGGATGAGTTTAATGCAAGAGCAAACCAAGCCATACCAATGTTGCAAAATAAGGGATACAACACCTACACTCTTAGTAAAGAACCATATGTGGAGCTATCTTCTAATGAGAATAACAAGTCAATTGATATTACATTAACTTCAGAGCTTTATCCAGCAGAAATTAAATATACAACGGATGGGGGAGAACCCACAATCTCTTCGCCTACATATGATAATATTATTTCGATTACCGACTCAGCAAATTTGAAAGCTCAAATTTATCAAAATGGTGTTGCCGTTGGAGATATAATTGAAAAAAGAGTTGATTATCACAAAGCTATTGGCAAATCAATTACCTACAACACACCTTTCAGTCAATATTATACTGCAGGTGGTGAAACTGCGCTTATTGATGGCATCCCAGGAGGACCAGCTCATGGTGATGGACACTGGCAGGGCTTTCTGTCTCCTGAGATAGATATTGTTATTGATTTGGGTGAGGCTATGCCATTGAAACATATAAAGGCCTCTTTCCTTCAAAATGCTGGAGCAGAGATATGGCTGCCTGCCGATATTGAGTTTCTTGTTTCAAAAGAGGATGATAACTACACCACACTTGAAAGATTTATAGATGAAACAGATACAAAAGCTGAAGGAACATTCCCAGAGTTTTATGTTTGGAATGGTGACTCCGAGGCAAGGTACATTAAACTAAAGGCTAACAGAAAAAGCGTAAAAGGCTGGATGTTTATAGATGAGATAATAGTTTGGTAGAAAACAATGTTGAACTAAACTAACTGATAACTAATAAAATTGAAAACCCACTTTTGAGAAATCATAAGTGGGTTTTTCAATGCGAATATTCTAACCATGACACACCATCACGATTTTGATTTAATTAAGAGTCTTTACAAGCATTCAAATGTTACAATTCAAAACATTAGGTGTTCAGTAGTTTCATATAGCATCACATGTGGGTTGCTTTTGCTAGTTTTACACTCATTTGCTAAGATTTGGCTCATAAGTAGTGTAAGATATTAATTAAACTATTATTTTTACACTTGAATTCAGCAAATAAATACCAATATGAGAAAGATAAGTCTATTAATTGCGATTTTAATTGCAGCATCGTCGGCGTACTCTCAAAACAAAGTGACAAGAAAAATCATGGAGATGGGCAAGAGTGACAACCGCACAATGGAACATCTCGATATTTTGACAAATCGATTTGGTGGTCGCCCAATTGGCTCTAATGCCTACACCAACGCCACCTATTGGGTGGCAGATCAACTAAAAGGGTGGGGGCTTGATGTGGAAATCCAAGAAGTGGGAGAGTTGCCCGTAGGCTTCAACCGCGGACCTTGGTTTGGAAAAATGTATAGCGACCAATCTATGCCACTCGAATTTGTCACCCCCAGCTACACATCTGGAACCAAAGGTGTGCAGCGGGGTCATGTGCTTATCGAACCCAAAACAAGAGCCGAATTTGAACGAATGAAGGGAAAACTTAAAGGAGCATGGGTGTTGATAGAAGGTACCAGTAATGGCTTTGCTATCGACCACTCTGCAGATGGAGATAGGCGGCGCGACTCAATCATTGCAGCTAACTCAGAGGCAAAACACGATTCACTTAAGATAATCGAACCCGCTCTCTTTCTCAAAGAGATGAAAGAGGCAGGCATTTTAGGAACCATTCAGTCGGCTCCAATCCCATTGGTGGCGCTTTATGATCGCAAGAATCTATTTGATTTATCTTTTGATAACTTACCCTCCACACCCGATATCAAACTCAATGAAGATCAATATGACATAATTCGTAAAAAAGCACAGCGCAGAGAGTATGTAGAGTTGGAGTTTGATATTAGAAACTATTTCAGACCAGGTCCTGTTAAATATCACAATGTGATTGCCACCATAAAAGGCACAAAATATCCTGACGAATATGTTATCAGTGGATGTCATTTAGACTCATATGATGCAGCCACTGGAGCTGTTGATTGTGGCACAGGATTGGCACCCAATCTCGAAATGGCTCGCACCATTATGGCATCGGGAGGCAATCGCCCCGACAGAACAATCATGTTTGCATTTTGGGCAGGAGAAGAGTTTGGCTTGCTGGGCTCCAAATATTGGGTGGAGAACAATACAAACAAGCTTACCAAGATATCCAACTATTTCAATCGTGATGGAGGACCCACTGCCGCATCTGGCTTGGTGGTTCCCGAAAATTGGTATGATGATATAGTAAAATGCACCGCCGAGCTAGTTGACTACGATGAGCGAATGCCTTTTAAAGTTGAGAAAAGCACAAGAGGACCACAACCTATCCCTGCTGATGCATGGGGAACCGATCATGCTTTCTTTGCTCGCAATGGTGTTCCCACCATTCCCTTCAAGAACACCGACCCTCTGGGATACAACTTCTCTTATTGGGAAATTTGGCACACCACGCGCGACACATATAATATGAGCATTGCCGAATATATGGAATACACATCCGTTACTCAAGCAGTTGCAATATACAACATAGCAAACATGAAAAAGCTTCTTCCACGAGATCAGATATATCTTAAAGAATAAGAGCAACTACAAACAAAAACAGCACCAAGATTAAATTCTCGGTGCTGTTTTGTTTATATAATAATATTTGATTTATCGTATCTTTTTCACCCAAGCCTCTTTATACGAGTCATAGTTCTGCCTAATCTCCCTGGCATGCTTTTCAGCCTCCTCCTTAGTCGAGAAGCTAGCAGCATAAACATCTATTCTGTCCGTTTTATTAATAGAGTTGCAATGACTAAAACCATCACTTTTTAGCCTATCAATCATTCTGTTTGCAATATCCTTCACCTCATACACGCCCACGATAATAACATATTTGTTGTCATCCCTCTTTGCGTCAATTTGCGAATCGTTACTTTCAGCAGCCTCTTCCTTCTGCTTCAATTCCTCTTCATATGCTTTGTAAGATGCAGGTCTGTTTTTTTGTTGCTCCGTTTTAGCAAAAATATTTGATTCGGTAAGCATTTTAGCCGATTGGTGCTTGTTTACAGAATCCTGAATAGGGAATAAGAACAGCACAATAGCTACAACTGCCGCCACTGCTGCACCAATACTAATGCGTGGGATTGACTTTCTTTTCTCCACTGTTGGCTTGCTCGTAGCCGCCACTTTTGGGTGAAGCTGAACAATAGGCTTCAATTTGGTAGTAGTCAAACCATAAAACTCAGGTCTAACAAATGCGTTTGGTTTGTATGTTAATACGTTTTGGCTGTTTATCTCAAACACTCCCAAATCTCCAAACACAACCCTCTTGTCTTCTCTCAATTTTGACTTTAGCTCTTTCGTAGCCTTTTCAATTTTTTGAGATGCCGATTCAAAAGATATCTTATCGGTTTTCATAAACGACTCCACCAACAAACCATCATTGTGCGAGAGTAGTTTATTAAACACCAATTCACTATATGGCGAATGGAATATAGAAATATCCTCTTTTTCCGAAGGATTTGTGTTTACCACAAAGCCCCCAAAGCCCGGCACAATTACGCAATTGTGATGGTGAAGTAGATATTCTATATGCAATGCCAATTGATTCATGCTACAAAGATAAAAAAAATGATAACATAATCGAATAAATATCACAAAAATCTAATCAATCTAGTGAATATCTTACCCTTCTAACAAGTATTTATGGCAAATCCATCAATTTGCCTTATATTTGTGGTCGCTTGAAAATTATTTAATGAAGGAAACAAATAAGAATACCCCCATTGCTGTAACACAAAAAATAACTGTACGACAGGCTAACTCTGCGATTAAAAAGAGCAAAGTTCACAAAGCATTGTACGGCTTGGCAGGTATTGTGTCTTTAATATTAGCGGTTCTTGGCATTGTTGTGCCTGGGCTTCCTTGCACACCCTTTGCGCTTTTGTCTGCAGCAATGTTTGCCAAAAGCTCCGACAAACTCTACAACAAACTTTTGAATAGTAAAATATTGGGCGCAAGAATAAAAGAATATCAAAAGCAAAAGGGCATCACCAAAAATGGCAAGGTAAAAGTTCTCATCCTTATGTGGACCATGGTACTTATCTCCACCTTTCTAATTCTCAAAACATTCACCCTTCGCATCATTATACTATCGGCAGGCTTGGTGGGTGCATTGGTTGTGTGGTTTTTTGTTCCCGAAGGAAAAAAAGAAATCTAACTCACTAAGAAGACTACTCCCTCAAGTAAGTAAAATAATATTTCTCAACTGTTTTAGACAGAAGCTCAATATTGAACATATCCGAAGCCGTTTCAATACTCTTTATCGACCCATCCTGAAACAGGATATTTATACTTTCGTCATATTTGCTATACATATCGGTTACAAGCGAATCCGACGCCACAAAATAAGAGGCTTCATCTTTTGTAATTCTAAGTCTTTTAGCTATTTCACTTATATACTCCTCTTTTCTTTCCTGCTCAAAGGGTGAGTTACTCACCTCAATTTTAAATAGCTCTCTATTTATCATACCCCTACTGAGAGTCGAAATCACAACATCCTCATGGTTTTGCCACACTTTCAATGATGTCCAAATATCATTATCATCAAGATTTAAGAAGTGACTCAAAGTGTTATCATTTTCGTTGAAATCGATTATCGACACATCATTTTTCAGGAAAAACATCAACGATGGCGAAGCAAACAAATTGTCTCCATTTTTGACAAGATGCTTTGCTCGTTTTATGATGTTGATAAGCATCTTTTCGGCAGCCACAGCCGTTTTGTGAAGATAAACCTGCCAATACATAAAGCGACGCGACATCAGGAAGTTTTCAATTGAATAAATCCCCTTCGACTCCACCACAAGCTTATCATCCACCACATCAAGCATCTTCATAATTCGGGCTGCACCAATGCTTCCCTCCTTAACACCTGTAAAAAAGCTATCCCGTTGCAAATAGTCCAATCTATCCACATCAAGCTGTCCGCTCACAAGTTGATTAAAGAAGCTCTTATGATATTTATTAGTGAATATCTCAATAGCCGTATCCAGTTGATTATCGCAGCTATCATTTATTCGGTTCATAATAGCAAGCGAAATATCTTCGTGATGAACTTTGTTGGTTAAAGTGTTTTCAAGCAGATGCGAAAAAGGAGTGTGCCCCACATCATGCAACAATATGGCAGACAAGGCACCTCTATATTCACATTCAGAAATATCATGACCCTTATCTTGCAAGTTTCTCAATGCAACATCCATCAAATACATTGCACCAATGGTGTGATGAAATCTAGTATGCTGAGCACCAGGATACACATACGAAGCCATTCCCAATTGCTTAATCCTATTTAGTCGCTGAACCGAAGGATGTTG
>CAYFSV010000031.1:0-20666 GCA_964345815.1 uncultured Proteiniphilum sp.
ATTGACTTTATAATTTTCATTTAAGTTGAAAGAAAAGTAATCTTTATGAATATTTACTCTAAGTAATAAATAAGTATTAGTGTAAAGAAATAAATTTCTTTACATTTGTATTTTATAAAAGGTGATATTTATGAGGAATTTATTTGTAACTACAATAGTGGTATTAATGGTTTTGCCTATTTCGTGCCGTGGCCAGCACAGAGATAATGAGATTCAACACGAAAAGCAGGAGTTTAGTATTGGACAGGATATTCCAGAGAAAACTTTGAAACTTCACGATGTTTTGATGGATTCGTTTAGCAAGAATTGGGAAGTGGTGGAACCAGCACCAGACTTATATCCTGACTACTTTGGGGGAGTTTTTATTAGCAATGCTGGTGAATTAGTGGTAATGGTTCTTGAGGATAGTGAAGAGGTTAGAGCCGATATTTCAAAAAGGATTAAGAGTGAAGATTTTGTGACGGAGGTATGTGAATACTCGTATCGCGAGATGATGGAAGTGATGAATAGGATTGATCAATTTTTGAGTGATAAGAACGTGTCGGGTAGCCATCCCGTCATTATGAATTTTGCTGGTTCCATAGCTGACATTTTAGAAAATAGAGTGGTGGTACATTTGTTAGATGTAGGTCCTGATGTGCTCGCAGCATTTGTGAGAGATGTTAGTGACTCCGATTGTATTATGTTTGAAGTGGGGGGAATGTTTGACAATTAAATGAGTGTAATATACTCTTCACATTTTAAATATACATATGATATGAATTTTTCAGACAGAGCAATAGAATTTAATAATAACTTGTTGTATAAAGGCGAGTTACCCGAGGATTTCAGAGTATTGAATCCATTTCAAGATAATCCTGAAACGGTAAGGGTTATGAGACAGTTTTATCGCAAGTTTTATCATGACAATAACAAGCGGAGGTTCATTATTGGAATAAATCCAGGGCGGCATGGTGCAGGAACTACAGGGGTGCCATTTACTGACACTAAGAGATTGAATAGTGTGTGTGGTATTGAGATGAAGGGAGCTTATACTCACGAAGTATCATCGGTGTTTGTGTATGATATGATAGAGGCTTATGGTGGTGTTAAACGCTTTTACGGTGATTTTTATATTAACTCCCCCTTTCCTTTGGCAATAATTAGAAGAAGCAAAAAGAACACTTGGGTGAATGCTAATTACTACGATGATATTTCTTTGTATGATATGGTGAAAGACTATATGATTTCGATATTGAGGCGCGAAGTAGAATTAGGACTTGAGTGTGACGAGGTGTTTGTGTTAGGCAAGAAAAATTCAGGCTTTGTGAAAAGACTGAATAATGAAGCAAAATTGTTTTGTAAAATTACACCTCTAGAGCATCCCAGATATATTCAGCAATATAAATCAAAGGAGAAGGAATTGTATATTGATAAGTATTTGAGACATTTCAACACATAGGTATATGTTTTCTAAAGTTCTACTCTTAAACTAACTCCGGCATTAGTGTTGCTGGTGGAGTAGGAGGAGGAAGACACAAGAGGCGTGTTGATTATTTTGTCGAAGAAGGCGCGTAGAGTGAGATATTGACTGAGGGCATAATCAGCTGAGAAGCGGAAACTCATGGTTCGGAGACCACTAGTGGGCTGAGTGAATCCTTCGTCAATCTTGCGAATTAGAGCGTTGGTGACTTTGTACGAGAAGTCGAGACGAAGATTGAGATCGTTATTGAAACTATTATCGAAATTAAAACTGTCGTTACGTTCAGTGGTCTGATTATTCCTATGCCGTATAGAATGTCGATTAGACAAGGAGGAGTTGGATCCGAAACCTATGATTCGATTGAAATTGGCAATACGATAGCCTGTGCCAATCACAATGTCGTTGTCTGAAGTTTCCACAATCTGGTATGAGCTCACATTGAGATTGAGCGAACGAGTACGATTGAGTCTGGCATTGAACGTCATATTATTGAATAGCATGCCTCGAGCTTCAATAAGGGGGTTGAAGCTTTCGATAAGGCTCACAGCACTAATTTCATAGGGCTGAGATGGAAGTGGCATTCCATTGAGAACATCCCGGATATAGCCTAAATCAGAATTGTCGCCAATGGATACCCAATTTAGATGTGAAGAATATGCACCAACACGATATTGTGAAACATATTTATGTGTGAAAGCTAGCGTTTTGAATTGAGATTGAAGCTGTGGCAGCATTTGCAATAAGTTATATGAAATGTCCCAGTTGGGCAGCATTGAACTGATGCTTGGAAATGCAGTGATGGAAACCGTATTTGCATTTTTTCCAGTATAAGCAGCAATGAAGGCTGGTATGAGTGCATCGGACGAATTATGATTGATATCGCCTATAGTTGGGTCGAACGGTTTATTTCCTAAGCCAGTTTCGGTGATGAAGCCTTGGTTGGGATAGTGTGAATTTTCATAATCCATGTGGATACGTTTTTTTATAATATCACGATTGTTAAGGAACTTTTCAAAAGTTGGCGAGGTGTAGTTGTTGTGCGAATTATATCTCTCGAAAGCAGATGCAATTGATATAGTGCTGATGGCATAACTGCCTCCATATTGCTTGGGTGAATCTTGATGCATATATCTTATTTCGGTGCGTTTATTTTCTTCGTAAAGCATATTAAAATCTATTTTGAGACCAATAATTGGTTCAATAGTGGCATCCATACGTAAGTTGCGAGTGTAATTGTAAATAGCAGGTGTGATATTGTTTTCGTTCTTAATGAGCCAATTGTTTTGATTTGCTTTATCAATGAATGATTCACCACCGCGTAATCCAAAAGCGAATCCAAAACCAGGTAGCACTGTGGCATCGTATCGAGATTGTCCTAGAAAATTACCAACAGAGGGGTTGAATCCCATGATATCGGTTCTTTGGCGTTGTGCGTAGTTAACATTTATGTTTTGTAGAACTGTGTATTGATTAATAGGATTGAGTATGCTGAATTTTTTGAAGAGTTGCGTAAAATTAAAACGACCGTTTATGGTGATGGACATTTCGTTTTGGATGTTATTGCCTATGTTTTCATCACGAATGAACGCGCCACGCTCCCAGCGATAACGTGAATTGTAAGCTACGCTAGAGTTTGCCCAATCCAAGATTGGTAGGTATTGTAGTGGTACGTTGTAAGTTATATCTGCTGATTGTTGATAATTGAGTGGTTTGCCAAGGTTTCTAATACTGTGACTGACTGAATCGCGCCAAATTTCATAGTGGTCGCGATTTAGTTTTTTGTTGACCTGAAGGTATGGTTCCTCAATCTCGGCGATAGTACCTGAACGAAAAGATGTTTTAAGATTGCGAGTTAGATCCCAATTAATTGAGAAATCTCGATCCCAAAGGAAGTTATGGCTAAATGTAAGGTATTGTGTGTTAGTACCGTCTATACCTGAAATGTAGGCATTTAGATCGCGCAATTGTGCCTCTTGATAGTTACGTACCATATTGGAACTGACCTGAATATTGTTCGGAAGGTAGTTGAAATTAAGCGACTTTATTAGTTTAAGCCAGCTTGAATTATTCTTAATGTTTTTAAATGGTTCAAGAGGTTGTAATATAGGTGCGTAGCGATAATCGGCTTGAATTCGTTTGTTTAGATTGTTATCGTATTCTGTTTCAGGGTTGTGATGGTGATTTTGACTATATACATAGCTGAAGCTGAAGTTAGCAGGATCGTAGGGCATTGGTGTTTTGCTTTTGACATCAATTTTTACATTGTTGAAACTTATACTTTTACTGGTTTGTTGGACATTGGCAATATTGAGAAGTGAATCTTGCTCGCTTTTGTGCTCCATACCTTGGAGTGACCGAGAGAGAAGTATGTCTTGATTTAGTGGGTCATATTGTGCCGTAACTGTTTGGTTTGAATAGGAATAATAGAGTGGCGCTTTTATTCTACTTTCCTTTGGTAAGAAACGGCCTAAATCTATATTAAGTGCAACATTAATTGAGGCTAAGTCGTCGTTGCGTCGTTGCAGTAAACTTTGGTCCAGAGCGCCAAATCCAGCTGTTTCTTTTCGTCCTGAAACGTTAATTGTGCCAATGTCTGAAAGCGCCATGTAGACATTGCCTTGGGCTGCCCATCCACCTTTTTCATCAAACTCACTGAGGCGTAGCTCGTTAATCCAAACTTCCCCTGACTTATTATTATTGCTTCTATTGCGTATGCCAATCATCATCACTTTTACTTCAGCAAGAGATGGGTTGCCGACGATGGACATCGTGTTGTCGGGGTGTTGTGGGTCGTTTTGGTAATATGGAGTTAGGAATGTGACTCCACTTTCACGACGTTTTTCGGTGTTTCGCTTTAGCTTAAGATTGATGAGTGACTCTAGTGTGAAATCAAACATGTTCTCTGGTCTCCAAACCTCTTCTTGATCAGTTGGATAATTTGTACTATAGTGCCCAGGCGGTGTAAGCTTAAGGGGTATTTCATATTCGTAGTAGTTATTACGATAATCGGAACCAATTCTCATAAAGATGGCAAAGTCGTTGTGTTCAAGATTTGTTTCATCGTTTGGTAATGCTTCGGCATGTACAAACATTTGGAGGCGCTTATATCGACGAAGGTCTAAAATTGTGTTTTTATATATAGCACGTGAATCGTCGGGGTCTAGGTTATTTATTTTAAGTGATATTGCTTGTTCGTTTTGTTGACGCAATTGAGGTTGGCTGGGATCTAGAATGCGTGTGACACCTGGTGGTAGGACATAATTGACTGGTTCGCGATTGGCGTTCTCTTCAATATTGACGGTGGATAATTCTATTTTGTTATTTTCGGAGATGGTGGCTCCCGTTTTTATATCTTGTGTATAGCTGCGCCATTCGCTACGCACTAGTTGAAGTGTTGCAAAACGAAGAAAGACAGGTTTTTCGAAATTGGTCATAAACATTCGCATAAATCGAATGTTATTGAAGCCCTGTATATTACCCACTTTAGATTGATAGCTTCGGATTGGTATTTTGAATTGATACCAGTTGACCGTACTAGTCTGTCCGTTTCGAAGTGAGACGGATACTTCTCGTTTATCTGCAATATAGTTCTGTCCTACTTGTAACATCTCTGGACTCAGTTGAACTTTGTATTGGTAGTAAGTCTCATTTTCATTTAATGTGTTATCGTTATCTATATCTTCAACATCAGGAGTGGTGCGTGCTGCGGTTGAGTAGCTAGCATCTTCGGGTGATAATGAATTGCCTTCAGTGCCGTTATAGTATTTGTATCTATCGAGGATTGATAGCTCGTTACGATCTTGCTCAATGCCACGATAGTGTTGAAAGTTATCGCCAGCTGGATCATTTAGTGGCGAGTGTTTGTCTTCTGTTAATTTTGAAAATGCATCGGGCGAAAGTTTTGATTTATATTCATTGAGGTAGTTAACATAGGTTTCGTATTGAAACTCTTCCTCGGTGCTTAGTCCATTGAGTCCCACATCTTGAATGCGGCGGGAATTACTACCTTGCGAATTATCGAAAGCATAAACGGTAGATTGTCGCTTGGGATATTTTCCCCACACAGTCCAACCCACGGCATTGGGGTCACCATCTATAGGCAATCCATTTTCGAAGAACTTCTTTCCATCTTTTAATATATCTTCTGATATTTCTCCGAGATTGAAATATAAATCTCCTCCGGTAGAATTGTCAAGTTTGTCTTCGGCAAAAGGGTCCATAAGCCAAAATTCGATATATTCGATGTTTGCTTCTTCAAAGTTTCGAGTTTCCATCTTACGAGTTATTCCGCCCCATCGTTGACTAGAGTTAAGAAGATAGCCCTGCGAATCGATGTTGGTGTCGAGATTATAAGGTCCTCTTTCATTGGGATAGAAAGAAATATTCAAGACTGGAATAGTGGGCAGTTCGCCATGAATTGCTTGTTTGTTTGGATATATTTCACGCTCATATATTTCACGAACTCGGTGGTCGGATAGTTGGTTAGGATCGTTTTTGAGATGCGCAGGTGTGCGAGATGAATTGCGTCTTGTAAGTAGTGCATCTATATGGAACCAAGCTATATGTGCACGGTTTTTGCCATAGTCGATATTGTTGCTTAGTACTGCCTCGGGAAATAATCCAGTTGATGTGTTGTTGTAGGGTGTAGATGCGAGTGACCAGCTGTAGGGTGAACGAAGATCGATGGCTGATGTGGATGTTTCAAAATCGTCGATATATGAATATCCTTGTGTGAATTTGTTTGTATAATGTCCAGGTATCATATGTGCAAACTCTAAATTGAATGCAAAATGAGATGGTGCGGTTGCCTCTACAAAGGGTAGCATATCTATTAGATTAGTTAGAGCATAAGATTGTTTTTTGTAAGATGTGTTGAAGCCCCAAAGTGTGTTGCGTACTGACTCGTCTGCAAATGATGTTTTCATAGTAAGTGGTTTCTCGTAATAGTGCATCAGAGTTGCACCTAAAGTTAGGTTTTTCGAGAAGTCGTATATAAAATCTATACCCATCATTGTTTTACGTTGCATACTAAGCGTAGATTGGCTTTCGAGTGATACGTTGACAGGAGTGCCTGAGTCGAGTATTGCTTGATTTATTATATTGACTGTCCCTGTTATGTAATCAACAGTATAGTCAACTCCTTCGGTAAGAGTTTCACCGGCAGCAGTGACGTGAACCGAACCACGTGCTACATTCATTGCGTCTAAGTTTATTTCGTTGCCCGAACTACCTCGAAATTCTCCTATGATTTTAAATTTATTTTTTTCTGCTATTTGACGTGCTACAGTAAGAGTTGAATCATATAGTTCTTGATAGACATACTTACTAGCTATTTGGTCGTTACCTATTTCGGTGCGTAGGTGGGAGCCAAAGGGTTCTATAACAGGAAAAATAATTCGTCCACTTTGTGGCATAATGGTGTAGCCTTCAATATAATCAAAAATACCATCGGGGTAGGGGTCGTTTTTGGAATTTAGGTTATCGAGATTCATTACCCGCAATAGAAACTTATTTTGTATTTCGCCTTCAGGAATATAGTTTAGATGAACACCTGTGGTATCGCTATGATAAGTGATGTTGAGTTTGAATTTATCTTTTTGTATGTTGCTGGCTCCATAACCGAGTGAATAAATATTTTTCATCATGAGGTGCCAAGTGTATGAGTGAGGTGACAATGAGATAGGCTTGAGAAGCTTAGCTAAGATAGCGTCGCTACTATTTATATTGTTTGAAAACTCGCCTACCTGATATGCTTTACCCTTGTAGGTATACTCATAAGCAACGGCTAACACTTCGTCAGCTTGAAGTGGTGTACGTAATGATATAAAACCTAGTTGTGGTTGGAATGTGTATTCATTCGTGTTTAGTAGACGTGCATTTTCAATCTTTTCGTAGTCTTGTCCAATTTGTAATTGTGATGGTAGTATGCTTGTAACGAGACTTAAGTCTCGAATGGCCGAATAATCTGATACTATGCTTGGATATAGATTGTTGGCTTCGTTGTGGGGCGTATGATTGTTACCCGATGAGCTCCAAATAGAGTTGTGAATGGTATTATGTTCAGCTATATCTGCAAAGGCTATCACATTGCGTGCTTGGTCGTAGTTGCTTCGCTTATTTGTCACCCACACTTCCATGCGTGTTATTAGAATAGATGATTCTATGAATGGTAGTTTTTGAAGTGCTCGATCGTAATTATCTCTAAAATAAAAGCTAAGGAAGAAGTGTCTATTTTCATCGTATTGATCGGCACTAATTTCGAAGGGAGTGGTTTGATCGGCACCTCTTGAATTGATTGTTTTGGACTCGGATTCTTGTTGTGATAGAACTGCATTGACACGTAGTTTACCAAACTGGAGATCGGATTTTATACCAAATAGAGCAGTACCCCCTTGAATAAGAGAGTTGCTGGTGGACATGCTGACATTACCAGCCTCGATGTTTTTTATTATTTCATCCTCATCCCCTTGGTAGGCTAGTTTTATTCTTTTTGAACCAAAGTCGAATGTGGCATCGTTGTCGTAGTTCATTGCAAAGTTGATTTTGTCACCTACTTTGGCATTTATATTGAATTGTATTTGTGGACTAAAATCAAATGTGGTGCGAGCACGTGCTCGTTCAGGCAATGTAGGATTATTAGTTATGTTGCGCTTGATACCTGAGGATATCTCCATTGATCCTTGTGTGGATATTTGAAGTCCACCGGACCCAAATATGTCCTCTATTAGGCTGTTGCTTTTACGTATGTTGAGAAGAGAATAGGGTTTATCGACTGTTGTAGCTTTTTGATGTGAAAGGCTGTTCCGTTTTCGAAAATAGTCTGTATTGGATTGCTTAATTCGATAGTTTATATATTCAGTGGGTGTCATTGTGAAAGGCACGCCGATGATACGATCTCCTACGCGATTGTGAAAAATATAGCGATTGGTAATATAGTCGTAAACTACTGTTGTGGTAACATTTGAGGGAGTATTAAGGTCAATTGGAGACTTTTTGTTAAGATCTTCAACTGTATGTAATATTGTTTCTTGTATGGGGAATTTTGTTTTGGTTGTATCTGAATTATTAGCAAAGAGAATATTCGCTCCGCTCTTAAAGATTAAAGTGATTAGTAATATTATATGTAGATGTCTAGTAGTCAAGTTTATTATACCTCCAAGAATGTTATTAGTTGTCACAGTTGCACAATGATGGAACATTGGTGTAAAATGTGCTTATTTAATAATAACGTGATATCAATGGAAATCGTATAATTTCTTAGTATAAAAAGATATATTTCGCTCTACATTCTTTTTAGTGCTTCCTTGATGATTGCTTCTACCGTTAAGTTGGGATTTTCTTTAGCAATTTTGGCAACTGTTTTTTCGGAAGTAGGCTTTGAGAAGCCCAGCATTGTGAGGGCTGAAACGGCTTCTTGTCCATGTGCGGATGCAAAGGTAGCAGCTGTTATTTGGACTGTGTTGCCTGTGTTGGTGTATTTAATTTTATCTTTAAGATCTAGGATTATTCTCTTTGAGGTTTTAACTCCAATACCTTTTACTGTTTGAAGTGCTGTGGCATTTTCAGACGCTATGATTGATTCCACCTCTTGTGAACTAAGTGAAGAGAGTATCATGCGACCTGTACTGGGACCGACGCCTGAGACGCTAATTAGATGTGTGAAAATTTCGCGCTCATGCTTGTCGAAAAAGCCATAGAGAGTGTGTGAATCTTCTCGTATAGCCTCATGAATATATAACTGTGTCTCTTTTAGACCTTGAAGGGAGGTGTAGGTCCCTAAGGAAATGTTTATAAAATATCCGATACCGTGAGTTTCGAGTGTTACAGATGCGGGTGTAAGTTCTGTAATGATTCCTTTAATATAATCAATCATAATTTTGCGTGATAATGTGTTATTTTTTTATACCAGTAAATCTTATAACACTGGCTGTTCCGTTGTGCCCTATTCCTTCAGAAAGAGGGACTTTCATTTGTTTTATATCTAAAGGTGTAAACTCATGAAAATCACTAAGTATTATCTCTGTGGTGTAAAGCATATCTATATTGCGTGGTCCACCTACAGCAGGGTTTTGTTGTTGATATTTACTGTGGTCTTTACTGAATGCTTCAAGTACTACGACTCCACCTGGTTTGATATGTTTTGCCACGTAGCGATGATAAACAGTGCGAAGATGATTGGGGAAATGTGCGTAAACCAATACAGCACCATCAAATTGCTCATTTTTATTAATAATTACTTTCATAAACTCGCCCACCATGTATTCTATATCTACTCCTTTATCGGCTGCAAGACGCATTGCCTTGATTCGGGCTTCTCTACTTTGGTCGAATGCTACTACATCTATACCGTGCTGTGCTGCATAAACAGCATTTCGACCCTCTCCCTCAGCTGGAAACATAATCTTACCCGAGAGCATCCCTTTATTGATTATGTGTTTTAAGTATTCGTTTGGCTGTGTGCCATATACATATTTATCTGATGCATATTTGCTATCCCAAAACTCTTTCATATTTCTTCTTCATTTACAAGTTCATCCAGTGCGTATATAAGTCTTGTTTGTGCGCCTTCTTGTGATCCATAGAATGATCGAAATAGATTTCCTTGCTTATCGAACATTAACCAATGTGGGGTTCCTTCGCATTCGAATATATCATAATTGGTGCGTTCGATATCGAAATAGATAGGGATGGGAAGTTCTTTTGTAGTGAATATATTTACTATGTCATCTTTTGTTACCACTTCTTTGCCAAAGCTAGTGTGGATGGCTAGTACCTTTAAATTTTCAAATTCATTAGAGTAGTCATAGGCTAAGGGAATGGCTCTACCAACACAACCTAAACATCGGATATTGAAAAATAGCACTAATAATGGACTTCCAGAATACTTTTCCATTAGGTTCAGATGTTCTCCTTCTAGGGTACTTACCAATATATTCTCAACTTTCTTCATTTTATAAGTTATTGTTTGATTTATCAACAAAGATAACATTATGATTTGACATAATATGTATGTGGTGCCTTATGATAGATATTATTCATGTCTTATCATTCGAATCATTTGAATGAGTGCCATATTAGTAGCTCGCTCAATGTTTTCAGGTCGAGAGGTCCCTAGCTTATATAGCTTTGAGAGTTTTTTACCGTTATAATATGTGCATATCCATGTGGTGCCAACTGGTTTGTGAGGACTACCTCCATCTGGACCTGCAATTCCTGATACTGAAATGGAGCAGTGAGTGTCGAATAGTGTTGCACAACCCTGCGCCATTTCTTCTACTACTTGCTGACTAACAGCACCGTGAAGTTTGAGATGATTTTTATTAACGCCTAACTGATTGACTTTGCTATCATTGGAATAGGAAACAACAGAACCTTTAAAATAAGAAGAGATACCAGAAATTAGCGTGATGCGATGTGAGATGTTACCACCGGTGCAACTTTCGGCAATGGAGAGTGTAAGGTCTTTTATTTTCAATAGTTGATAAAGGAGGTTTTCGATTGGCCGATCTATATCATCAATAATATAAGGCTCAATCAAAGCTTTTAACTGTAGTGTTAGATTGTCTATTAATAAACTATTAGCACTGTTTCTAATTGATATTCGGAGTCTAATTAGACCATAAGATGGTAAATAGGCTAAAGTGGTATTTGGTGGTAAACTCTCCTCAAACCTGCTAAGAAGGATAGCAAGATCAGACTCTGAGATACCAGAAACTAATAATGTGTTGCTTTGAAAAGTATCACCATTGGAGATAGCTGATAGACGAGGAATAATTTCATTGGTCATGGCGTTTTTCATTTCGAAGGGTACACCAGGCATTGAAACAAGTATTTTACTATTATTATCAAACCATAAGATTGGAGCTGTGCCAACATGATTCTGGATTATTTGTGCGCTTTTTGGTACCATTGCTTGTCCTTTTGTAAGCTTGTTTATAATAATACTGCGATGTGATAGTACCTGTTGGATATTTTGAAAGACGGAATCATTAAATATAAGGTGTGTATTGAAAAACTGAGTGAGAGTTGCCTTTGTGATGTCATCTTTGGTTGGACCTATACCACCTGTAATTAAAACGATGCTGGCACGACTGAAAGCTATATTGATTGCATAGGTGATATCGTCCATGATATCAGCCACTGAAGTGATTGCTACAACTTGATGTCCATGGATGGTGAGCTGATCTGCCATCCATGAAGAGTTTGTATCTGTGATTTGCCCTATTAATATTTCGTCTCCTATTGTGATTATTTCTATTGTCATTTCAAGTTTTTCTTATCGTTTATGCAAATATACACTCAAAATGATGATTTTAATGGAAAAATATCACATTTGTTTTTGTTTTATAGCGAATTGTTCTATCTTTGCATTCCGAAAAATATATAGAAATCAATAATAAAACAAACATATAGCAATGAAAAAAGAAATACATCCAAGCAATTATCGCCCAGTAGTTTTCAAGGATATGTCAAATGATGAAATATTCATTTCACGCTCAACAGTTAATTCGAGAGAAACTATCGAGGTTGACGGAGTTGAATATCCATTAGTAAAACTTGAGATTACTAGTTCATCACATCCATTTTATACTGGAAAGCAAAAACTGGTAGATACTGCTGGTCGCGTAGATAAATTTATGAGCCGCTATGGCAATCGTAAGAAAAAATAATTTCATTTTGTGGTAACACAATGATTAACTTAATTTATTAGCGGTGATTTTCGTAACTGAGAGTCACCGCTATTTTTTATATAAGTGAATTTGGTTGAACTTAAAACAGTAAATATGAAAATAAAAAAGATAGATAGAGTTGATGAATTTGTGATGGAGGCTTTAGTGAATCTCTTACCTCAATTGACTGGAAGAGAGGATGCGCACAATAAGGAAGACATTGAAATAATAGTGAAAGATAATAAGTCTCATCTTTTTATGGCTATAGAAGATGGCGTGATATTGGGGTCGTTGACACTTGTGCTTTACAGAATACCGACAAGTTTGAAGGGGATTATTGAGGATGTAGTGGTAGATGGTGATGCAAGAGGAAAGGGAGTAGCTACTAAACTTATGGAACGTGCTATTAAAACGGCTAGAGATAATGGGGCTACTAAAATTGAGCTAACATCAAATCCTACAAGGGTTGCAGCAAATAGGATGTATAAAAAGCTTGGCTTTAAACTAAGAGAAACAAACTTTTATAGAATGGATTTGTGATGAATATATCAAAATTTGTTTTATTAATATTTAATCAAAGATTATGGAATCAAAAAACCATTACATTATAATGTTATTCATGGATAGATTTCATACCTTTGTAATCCTTTAAAAAAATAAAATTAGACATGTCAAATAAAATAGAGTCAGCATTGATTTCGGTTTATCATAAAGAGGGTTTGGATGATATTTTGAAATCATTGAACGATTTAAATGTGAAATTCATATCTACAGGTGGGACTAGAGACTTTATTAAGTCGCTAGGATATGAGTGTGAGGCTGTGGAAGATATTACAAGCTATCCATCAATTTTGGGTGGAAGAGTGAAAACATTGCATCCCAAGATATTTGGTGGAATTCTTTATCGTCGTGGTGATGATGGAGATAATAAGACTGTGAAGTCTTATAATATTCCATCAATAGATTTAGTGATTGTTGATTTGTATCCTTTTGAAGAGACAGTAGCATCGAGTGCATTGGAAGAGGATATTATTGAGAAAATAGATATTGGTGGTATTTCGTTAATCAGAGGTGCTGCAAAAAATTATAGAGATGTTGTGATTGTTCCTTCACAAAGGCAATATGCTAAACTGTCAAAGTTACTTGAAGAGAAAAAAGGTCATAGCGACTTGGCTGATAGAAAGAGTTTTGCACGAGATGCTTTTGCAGTATCTTCAGCATATGATTCAGCTATCTTCAACTATTTTGATGGTGATTCCAGTTCAGTACTTAGAGTTACTGCAGATAGCAAAAAAGAGCTTAGATATGGTGAGAATCCACATCAGAAAGGAACGTTCTATGGTGAGTTTGGCAATATGTTCGAACAGCTACATGGAAAAGAGATTTCGTATAATAACTTGCTGGATATTGATGCTGCAGTATCTCTTATCGGCGACTTTGAAGAGACTGCATTGGCCATATTAAAGCACAATAATGCATGCGGAATGGCTTGCCGTGCTACAGTGAAAGAAGCTTGGGATGCAGCGCTTTCTGCAGACCCCATTTCGGCTTTTGGAGGAATTGTAATTACAAATAAGCAGGTGGATTATGATGCTGCAAAGGCTATAAGTGAAATATTCTTTGAGGTTCTGATTGCTCCAGATTTTACAAAAGAAGCATTGGATGTCTTATTCGAAAAAAAGAATAGAATTATATTAAAACAAAAGGAAGGTGTTAAAGAGTTGGCTAATATTCAGTATAGATCACTATTAAACGGTGTTTTGGCACAAGATAAAGATAATAAAGTGGAGATGGCGAGTGATCTTAAAGTTGTTACTAAACAGGAACCAACAAAGAAAGAAATTGAAGATTTGCTATTTGCAAATATTCTTGTGAAGCATACTAAATCAAATGCTATTGTTTTGGTTAAGGACAAGCAACTTATTGCAAGTGGAACGGGCCAAACCTCAAGAGTAGATGCGCTTAAACAATCTATTGAGAAGGCAAATAGCTTTAACTTTAATCTTAAGGGAGCAGTTATGGCATCGGATGCATTCTTCCCTTTCCCTGATTCAGTTGAGATTGCTGGAAATGCCGGGATTACAGCTGTGATTCAGCCTGGTGGTTCTATTAAAGACCAAGAGTCTATTGACTATTGCGACAACAACAACATGTCGATGGTCACAACTGGAGTTAGACATTTTAAACACTAATAGTGAAGCTATTAAACAAAATAGAATATAAATATGAGATTGTTTTCATTTACACAAGAATTGGCTATGGACCTTGGCACAGCCAATGCAATAATAGTGGGCAGTAATGGTAAAATCCTCTTGGATGAGCCATCTATTGTAGCCTTGGAACGTAGATCAGATAAGATGATCGCTCTTGGAGAAAGAGCTAGGCAAATGCATGGGAAAACACACGAAAATATAATAACTGTGAGACCATTAAGAGATGGTGTTATTGCAGACTTTAATGCTGCTGAGCAGATGATTAGAGGGATGATAAAGATGGCTACCAAAAATAGAGGCGGACTCTTTTCCCCTTCTCTTCGTGTGGTTATTTGCATTCCATCAGGAAGTACAGAGGTAGAAATTAGAGCGGTTCGCGACTCTGCAGAACATGCTGGAGGCCGTGACGTTTATATGCTTTTTGAACCTATGGCAGCAGCCTTAGGGATTGGCTTAGATGTAGAAGCACCCGAGGGTAATATGATTGTAGATATAGGTGGTGGTACAACAGAGATTGCTGTTATTTCTCTTGGTGGTATTGTTTCAAATAAGTCGATTAAGATTGCAGGTGATGACTTGACCGAAGACATTATGGACTATATGAGTCGTCAGCATAGTATGAAAGTAGGAGAGAGAACAGCTGAACAGATAAAAATAAATGTTGGGTCAGTGTTGACAGAACTTGATAATCCACCCGAAGATTTTATTGTTCACGGACCTAACAGAATGACATCATTGCCAATGGATGTTCCAGTGTCGTATCAAGAGATAGCTCATTGCTTTGAAAAATCAATTGCTAAAATTGACTCTGCAGTTCTGAGTGCTTTGGAGCAAACCCCTCCCGAACTATATGCAGATATTGTAAGAAATGGTATTTATCTTACTGGTGGCGGTGCAAATCTTCGTGGCCTAGCACAACGCTTAAGTGATAAAATTGGAATTGAATTTAAAGTAGTAGATGACCCATTGCACGTGGTTGCAAAAGGTACTGCCATTGCACTTAAAAATATTGATAAGTTTACATTCTTGATGAGATAAGGGTGTTATCAATAATATGGTATGAAGAATCTATTCCAATTTTTAATTAGAAATAGTTCATGGTTGATGGCAATTTGTTTAATTGTCATTAGCCTTTATCTTGTATTTTCATACAATCCATATCAACGTAGTGTTTTTCTTACTTCTGCCAATAGTGTTTCGGGATGGATTTATGAGACAACAAGTGAGGTAAATGATTTTATTCATTTAAAGAAGAATAATCGTTTGCTCCTTAAACGTAATGCAAGTTTGGAGGAGGAGCTAAATGAATTAAAGATTAGACTATCTGAGATGTCTTTGGATACGCTGAGTACTAAGTCTTTTGTGAATGACACAATTAATCAAAGCACTCAGTTTTCATTTATACCAGCCGAGGTTACTAGTATTAGTTTTTCTGGTAATAATAATTTTATTACTGTAAACAAAGGTTCATCTCATGGAGTGAAGCCTGATATGGGGGTGGTTTCTCAAAATGGGGTAGTGGGCGTAGTGCTTTCAGTTTCAAGAAACTATTCAGTCATCATACCTATTATTAATCCTAAATTTAGATTAAGTGCAAAAATTAAGGGCTCAGAAAACTCAGGGTCACTTTCATGGAACGGATCGAAAGTTAGCACTGCACAATTGGGAGAGTTGCCAAAGCATGAGGTTTTTCATGAAGGAGACACCATTTTGACTAGCTTTTCGAGAATATTCCCTAAAGATATTATTGTTGGTTATGTTTCAGAGCAGATTAAATCAAAAGATGACAACTTTAACACACTCAATATTGATTTGGCCACAAACTTTCATTCGTTAATGGGAGTTTTGATTATTGAGGATAAAAATTTCAATGAAAAAAAAACTTTAGAAAACTCTATACAATAATATGAAGACAATAGATATATTAAGAGATATTTTTATGTTTGCAGTTCTGGTATTGTTACAGGTACTGATATTGAACCGGATATCTTTATTTGATTTATCTATTCCTGTTTTGTATATCTATTTCATTATAAAATTGCCTATTGGAAGGAGTGAGTTTTATGTAATTCTTTCGGCTTTTTTACTAGGGATGATTATTGATATATTTTTAAATACACCTGGAGTCAACGCAGCGGCAACCACTATTGTTGCAACAGTGAGACCCTTTGTGTTATTCTTATTCTATTCTAAAAATGAGTCTGACACAATGATGCCTAGCATAAAATTAAATAGGTTAGTGTTTATGAAATATGTATTGACTATGGTGGTTATGCATCTCACATTGCTATTTTTAATTGATGGTGTTGCATTTTTCAATTTGAAGCTTGTAGTTCTTAGAATAGCTTCATCTTCAATATTAACTTTTATATTGATTATGGCAGTGGATTTATTGTTTTATAGAAAGGGTAGAGTGATTGGCTAAAATTAACAATAAATATGAAAAGAGGAAATACGTTATTGCGATCATTGCAGTGATGGTTGTAATTGTGTACTCCGTTCAGCTTTTTAAACTGCAAATTTTGAGTCCTGAATATAGAAAATATGCTGAAAGCAATGCCTTCTTTAGTAGAACTCTTTATCCTGCTAGGGGGGCAATATATGATAGGAACAATAACTTGATTGTATTTAACCAACCCACATATGATGTTATGATGGTTGCTCGCGAAATGAAATTGAGTCAGTTTGACACTTTGGATTTTTGCAACACATTAAATATTGATTTAGAGACCTATCATAAGCTAGATGCTGATATGAAAGATAAAAGAAAGAACCCAGGTTTTTCTTCTTATACTCCGCAGATATTTAAAACTCAGCTTGATGTAGAAGAATATGGATTACTACAAGAAAAACTATATAAATTTCCTGGAATTTCTATTCAGAATAGAACTGTACGTCAATATAAGTATCCAAATATGGGGCTAATATTGGGGTATGTGGCGGAAGTGGATAAGAATAAGATGGCATCAGACCCATACTATGCAAGAGGAGATTATGCAGGAAAGTCGGGTATAGAGCTTTCACACGAAGAGAACTTGCGTGGTGAGAAGGGACTAGAAGTGCTACTACGAGATGCTCATGGACGCGTTCAAGGTAAATATAAAGATGGGGACATGGATAAGGAGCCTGTTTCGGGTCATGACTTGATATTATCAATAGATATTGAGCTACAGGCTTATGGTGAATATTTAATGCAAAATAAGATTGGTTCAATTATTATGATTGAACCTAACACGGGAGAGGTTCTAAGTATGGTTGCTGCACCATCTTATGACCCATCACTGCTAACAGGAAGAGATTTTGGTAATAATTACTTGATGCTTGAGAAAGACCCTTATAAACCATTAATTAACAGGGCGGTCTCAGGATTGTATCCTCCTGGTTCTACTTTTAAACCCTCACAGGGTTTGATTTTTTTGCAGGAGGGCATTATAACTCCTGAAACAAGATATAGCTGTTATGGGGGTTACCCGCCTTTGGGTGGACGCCCAAGATGCCATGGACATCCATCACCATTGAATTTGCAACCTTCCATTGCTACTTCGTGTAATTCTTTTTTCTGTTATGGATTGAATGCAATGGTAGGGAATAGAACAAAATACCCGAGTAACTTAGAGGCTTTTGATGTATGGAAAGATTATATGGTTGATATGGGATTTGGGTATAAACTAGACATTGATTTGCCATCTGAGAGAAGGGGGTTTATCCCTAATAGTAAATACTATTCTAATGTATTTAAAACAGAGAAATGGAATGGTCATAATATTATATCAATTGCAATTGGACAGGGAGAGATATTATCTACACCATTGCAATTGGGAAACTTTGCAGCTACAATAGCAAATAGAGGATATTACTTTAAACCTCATGTTGTAAAAGAGATAAAAGGGGCGTCATTGGATACATTGTACACTCAGAAACAAGATTCGGGTATAGACAGGGCTCATTTTGAGTTGATTGTGGAAGGAATGGCTGATGCCGTAACAAATGGAACGTGTAGAAGGATAAATATGGAACCGCAAGTGACAGTTTGTGGTAAGACTGGAACAGCTGAGAACCCTCATGGTGCTGACCACTCTTTATTTATTGGCTTCGCCCCCAAAGATAATCCTAAAGTGGCAATTGCCGTGATTGTAGAAAATGGAGGTTTTGGAGCTACAAATGCTGTTCCTATTGCGAGACTAATGCTACAAAAATATTTATTGGGTGAGATTATGGATCAAGATAAGTATTTGGAACAATCTTTAGCTGAACGTGTTATTCTACCATTTGTGTACAAAAAGAATCAGGAAAAAATTGCACAATAATAACAGACTAAGAAATTGGAAACATGATGTATAGAATGCAAAATGCATCACAGGAAAAGGGACACGTTGATTGGTTTACTGTATTGATGTATTTACTTTTTGTGGCTTTGGGGTGGTTCAATATATATGCTGCAAGTTTTGATCTTGAAAATGCAGTAAGCATGTTTGACCTGTCTAGCCGTGCTGGTATGCAATTAATGTGGATTGGAGTGTCGTTGATTATTGCTTTTTTCTTATTAAAGATTGAGGTTAGCTTTTTTGAAACTTATGCCTTGCTATTCTATTTGATAGGGATAGGAGTACTAATACTGACTTATTTTGTGGCTCCTGATATAAAAGGATCGCGATCATGGCTAGTGTTTGGGAGCTTTAGAATTCAACCAGCAGAATTCATGAAGTTTGTCATAGCTTTAACTGTAGCTAGGCTTTTTAGTATTCACAATTTTGAACTGATGAAGCCCAAAAATATAGGATTAGTTACTGTTGTGATTTTATTGCCTGTATTAATAGTAATAATGCAGAGTGAAACAGGAACAGCATTAGTTTATTTAAGCTTAATTTTTGTGTTATATAGAGAGGGGCTGCCTGGAGGTTTTCTATTTATGGGGGTTGCGTTTATTATATACTTTGTGTTGACTATAAAGTTTTCGGAAGCTGAGCTTGGATATTTGTCTTTAGGTGAGATAATGACTGTAGGTCTGATTATTGTCTTTGCTGCTGGATTAGTTAGAAGTTACATGAAGCGAATTGATGTTTCTTTAATTATAATGGCTATATCAGCAGTAGTTTCACTATCTGCATTAGTATTACATAAGCTTGGTGTATACATTAATGTAGGATTGTTTGCAATTATCGCATTGTCATTAACTTCCCTATATCTGGTATATCTGTTTTTTAGATTTAGAAAAACAACATACTTATATATCTTCTTTTTTGTAATTGGATCTTTTGTCTTTGTGGAGTCGAGTGAACATGTATTTATGGATGTTATGCAGCCTCACCAGCAAATGAGAATAAAAGTAACTCTAGGTATGGAGCAAGACTTACAAGGTTCTGGTTATCACGTAGGACAATCTAAAATTGCAATTGGATCAGGAGGTATGTTTGGAAAAGGATACTTAAATGGTACGCAGACAAAACTAAAATACGTTCCTGAGCAAGATACAGACTTTATTTTTTGCACCATAGGTGAAGAGTGGGGATTTATAGGTTCAATTGTGACACTATTATTGTTTACTGTTTTTCTGTTTAGATTAATACGTATAGCTGAGAGGCAAACATCTATATTTGGGAGAGTTTACGGATATGGAGTAATCAGTATATTCCTTTTCCATCTTCTTGTTAATATAGGTATGGTTGTAGGCATTATGCCGGTGATTGGTATTCCATTGCCCTTTTTTAGTTATGGAGGTTCGTCCATGCTTGGTTTTACAATTCTTTTATTTATTCTCCTTAGAATAGATAAAGTAAGGAAAAAATATTAGAGAACAATTATAGAATATATGAAACGAGCATGATAATCATTATAACACCAGTAAAATGTTTAAAGCGTGTTTCATACGATATATTAGAAAATAAATTATTTCAATTGTATGAAATATAATAAAGGTTTTGGTTTTAAAATCACAGCATTTTCAAAGGCTTTTCTTAATGGAGTTGGACAAATAATGCTTCAGGAGAGTGCCATAACTGGATTGTTGTTTCTAATTGGGATTTTTATTGGGTCAATAGAAATGGGAATCGCAACCATTTTGGCAGTGACAGTAGGCAATGTTACTGCTATGTTATTTAAATACGATAAGCTTAATATAGAATCTGGTTTGTATGGTTTTAGCCCTGCTTTGGTAGGGGTTGCAATAATTTTATTTTATAAACCGAGCCTGCTTATATGGATTATTATTGTGATAGGCTCATCTTTATCAGCCATATTGCAACATTTTTTTATAAAAAGAAGATTAAGGGCTTATACATTTCCTTTTGTTCTCGTAACATGGATTATATTATTTGTAATTAA
>CAYFSV010000032.1:0-7359 GCA_964345815.1 uncultured Proteiniphilum sp.
ATACTAAGGGTATGCCTAAACTTGAAACTGATATTCATGCTATTGAGACGGTGCTTTCGTTGGCTCCTGAGAGCAACGGGATAACATCGATGAAGGCGTGGAAAGCATTAGAAAAAACTACCGGATTGGAACTTGAGCATCTCACAAAAGAGGGTGGCGAAACTCAAATTAGATACGACGGCTTGGTGCAGCAACCGCGACGTGTGCTCACCTCGCCAATATGGAGTGGATTGGAATCGCACGAGGTGAACTATACTGCAAGCTATACCAATGTGCACGAGTTAATCCCATGGCGTACAGTTACGGGGCGACAATCCATATATCAAGACCATCCATGGATGCTTGCATTTGGAGAGGGACTGGTTTGCTACAAGCCTCCACTATCTAAAGATGAAGTGGCAGGAATAAAAGAAAAGCTAAATATCACCGATGATACACTTACGCTCAACCTGATAACGCCACACAACAAGTGGTCGATACACTCAACATGGAGCGACAACCTGATAATGCTAACACTTGGTAGAGGGGGTCCGGTGATATGGATTAGCGAGAAGGATGCCGAAAAGCTAAATATTAAGGATAACGACTGGGTAGAGGTGTTTAACGACAACGGCACAGCCAGTTGCCGAGCCATCGTTTCGCAACGCATACCCGAGGGTGCACTGATAATGTATCACAATCAGGAGCGCACTGTCAATGTTCCTCTGAGCACCATTACAGGCAATAGAGGCGGTATTCACAACTCTATATCGCGTGTGTGCCCTAAGCCCACGCATATGATTGGAGGATATGCGCAACTATCTTTTGGACTTAACTACTACGGCACAATTGGTGCAAATAGAGATGAATTTGTTTTAATAAAGAAATGTGAAACTGTTCTGTGGGAGGATGACGACATGGAAGAGAGAAAGGAGGTATTTAAATGAAAATACAAACACAAGTAGCAATGGTGATGAACTTGGATAAGTGCATCGGATGCCATACCTGCTCGGTAACATGCAAAAACGTGTGGACAAGCCGCAAGGGTGTTGAGTATGTTTGGTTTAATAATGTGGAAACAAAACCAGGACCGGGATATCCCGTGGAGTGGGAAAACCAAGATAAATATAAGGGTGGATGGACGCTTAGAAAAAAGAAACTTGAACTTCTTCAAGGTAATAATATCAGCGTGTTGTCAACTCTGTTTGCCAACCCACATATGCCTGATATGAAGGATTATTATGAGCCGTTTACATTCGATTTTTCGAAACTCAGAAGTAGCAAAAGGTTTAGAACCCCACCTACGGCAAGGCCATACTCGCTAATTACGGGCGAAAGGATGGAAAAGATAGAATATGGGCCCAACTGGGAGGACAACCTTGGTGGAACATTTGAAGAGCGCAAGCGCGACCCAAACCTTAAGGATGTGGATACAGATGGATATGAAGAGTTTGAAAACTCATTTATGTTTTATCTGCCTCGCATTTGCGAACATTGCCTCAACCCCGCCTGTGCATCTTCTTGCCCATCGGGTGCAATATATAAGCGTAAGGAAGATGGTATTGTGCTAATTAATCAAGACAAATGCCGTGGATGGCGCGAGTGTGTGAGTGCATGCCCTTACAAAAAGATTTATTTCAATTGGAACAGACAGAAATCTGAGAAATGCACTTTCTGCTATCCTCTAATTGAGAGTGGCAAGCCTACTGTTTGCTCCGAATCGTGCGTGGGTCGCATTCGCTATATTGGCATTATAATGTATGATGCGGATAAGATAGTTGATTACGCCAGCACCGAAGATGATAAGGATTTATATCAAAAGCAACTAGATTTGATTCTCGATCCTAACGATCCTGAAGTGGTGGCAAAAGCTAAGGAGCAAGGTATTTCGGAGGCTTTTATCAAGGCAGCACAACTATCGCCAACCTATAAGATGATGAAAAAATGGGGTGTAGCATTTCCTCTGCATCCCGAATATAGAACTTTGCCTATGGTTTGGTATATTCCACCTCTATCGCCAATCATGCAGGAAACAGAGGCTAAGGGCGAGAAGTTTTTTGGCACTGTGGATGATATGCGTATTCCGGTTAACTATCTTGCCAGAATGCTTACTGCAGGCGACGAAGGCTTGATTAGAAACTCATTAGCAAAGCTTCTTGCAATGAGGGAATATATGAGAGAGCGCACTGTGGAGCGTAACGAAAATCCCCCTATAGATGCAGAGCTCGGATTGGAGCGTCAGGACTATGAGGATATGTATAAATACCTTGCTATTGCCGATTATAAAGATCGCTTTGTGATTCCTACATCGCCCAACTCGAAAGATGATATCGACTTGGCCGGACTTCGTGCCGGACTTGGCTACGACTATCCAGGAAAGGAAGATGAGGGCTGTAGTTTATTTGGTGGTAGATAGCATTTATTATTATTAAACTGATTTAGTTATGCAAAATACATATAAGATATTGTCGCTTCTGCTTGACTATCCCGATGAGGGGGTTAAAGAGAACCTTAATAAGTTTGCAGAAATTGTGGACGAGGATAATTTATTAGATAGTGAACAACGAAAAATGCTTGCACAGTTTATAGATTATGCTTCTCCGCTTACCATTAGTAATTGGCAAATGCATTATGTGCAGCAATTTGACTTCTCTACTAAGACTAATCTCTATCTTTTTGATCACGTGTATGGCGACTCGCGCGAGAGGGGCCAAGCAATGGTAGATTTGACAGAGATGTATGCACGATCGGGCTTTACACCATGCTCTAATGAGTTGCCCGACTACCTACCCTTGTTTCTCGAATATTTATCTCTACTAAGTAGCGAAGATGAAGTATCAAAGCTTCTAAAAGAGATTGGTCATATACTTGAGAATATGAAGAGGGCACTAGTAAAAAAGGAATCGCCCTATGGCAATCTTTTAGACATATTGTGCTCTTTGAACAAGGCAGAAAACAGAATAAATTAAAGAAAGGAGTGAGAACATGACAGTTTCGGATTATCTTAACAACTTCTTTTTGGGGTACTTGCCTTATGTGGCGTTTGGGGTATTCTTTGCAGGATTGATTTATCGCACCATAAAGCGCAACAATACGATACAAGCAAATTCAACTCAGTTTTTGAGCAACGACCGAACTCTAACACGAGGTAGTATGCTATTTCATTATGCTATTATCCTCGTTTTCTTCGGACACATATTCGGATTGCTCACACCCGAGTGGGTTTACGATTGGTTTATGTCGAACGAGACTAAGCGAATGATTGCAATAATCATGGGTTCTATCACAGGTGTTGGTGCACTTATTGGTATCACCATGCTTACCATTAGGCGATTTACAAACAAAACAGTCAAATCTACCAGTAAGCCCCAGGATTATATCATTCTGGTTTTATTACTAGTGCAAATATTGTTGGGACTATGGTGCACAGTCATCACATCCCAGTCGAGCCTAGCTGAGTACATGTCGGCCGAATTTTGGGCTCAGGGTGTTGTGCTATTTAAGCCCAACCCATGGCACTTTATTACCGACCTAGATATAATCTACAAACTGCATATTGTGAATGGCTTCTTGATATTTATAATCTTCCCTTTCACTAAGCTTATGCATATGATTATGATACCCGTGAACTTTGCATTAGATTATTTCAAAAAGTTTTAAGCACAAATGGCTATTGGCCATTTGCCAATAGCCATTTGCCAATAGCCAATTAATGATAAACATAATAACGGGCGAAACAAACAGTGGAAAGAGCACTAAGTTTATTCATCTTTTCAGCAATGAAATTGATGCTATAGGCTTATTCTCAAAAAAACTGTACGACAACAACAAAAACATCATTGGCTACAACTTGGTGACGTTACCCTACAATGATGAATATCCTTTTATAATACTAAAGGAGGAAGTTGCCCCAAAAGAGCACCACCTATATCATTATCAAGGAAGATTTGCATTCATAAAATCCAGTTTCACAATTGGAGAAGAATACATCATGTCTCATCTACCCACCCGCTCGGTATGGATAGACGAAGTTGGCTCATTAGAACTAAAAGGATTAGGCTACGACAGCCTAATCAAAACACTAATAAATCAACACATAAACCTTACTATCACCACAAAAAGCAACTTGCTTGATAGAGTAATTGATAGATATGGAAAAACTACCAATCTGATTTTTTAAGCGTCATAAGTGGCAGGAACAAAAATATTCCGACAATAGACATTGCCAGTCCGCCAATTGTGCCGGCCGCCAGCGGAAACCAAAAAGACTCCTTGCTGGTGCCCACCATAAACGGTATGAAGCCTAACATAGTAGAAATAACCGTGAGAAAGATAGGAATAATTTTAGAGTTCCATGCTTTGATGTAAGCCTTGAGTTGAGATAATCCGGGTCGTTTGCGCCTAATCATATTATAATCGTTCAAGATGTAGATACTTGCATTAACAGTAATTCCCGAGAGCAAAATAAATGAGGCAAAGCCACCCTGATCAAAATTGAGCTTGAACCAATAGAAAGTAAGAAACACCCCGATAAACGATATCGGTATCACAAATATAACTGCCAGCGGCTGCTTGATGGAATTGAAAAGCACTGAGGTGGTAAAGAAAATAATCACGATCAACAGTCCAATCAACCAATACTGCTTGTTATCTTTCTTGCCCCACCCCCATTGGGCACTTTCTTCGATAGCCGTGTAGCCCATCGGCAAAATCTTATTGATCTCTTCCACCTCACGCTTCAATACTTTTGAGCCTTGCGTGCCAGCACCTATATAATCAAATTGCAAAGCCAGCCTGTACTGCTGATTTTCCTTAGCCACTTGCTGAGGAGCCTGCTCTCTTGTAATCTGAGCCAGTTCATCCAATTTGTAGTTTTTATCTTTTATATTTTGCGATAGATATTGCAGTGCCCATATATCGTAGTCTCTGCTTTGCTTGCTTGCAAGCTTTATATCTTCACGCTCACCCGCTGTAACGGTTGACCCTACCCATATATCTTTTGCAAATATCGGATTTAACGATGCAAACAGCTCACCTGGGAACAACCCAATTGATGCAAGCCGCTCTTTATCTAAATCAAAAGAAAATTCCTGATAATCATCTTTGTACCACGAAAAGTCAGAACCAATATTCACTTCCATAATTCGTCGGTAATTCAATAGTCTATGCTTGAGCGTATCCGCCCACATATAGAGCTCATCATAATTGTAGCCATAAAGCTTCACGCGATAGTTACCGGCATACTCAGAAACATCATTGCTGAAACCCTGATCTTGCAAACCATAAACTCCCCAACTGCCACCACCCAGTTGCAATGCTTTGGTTATAACATTACTTTTGAGCTGATACGGAAAACCACTTTGCTCAGCCTCCTTTGTAAAAAACACCTGAATGGATGCTCGCCTGGCATTTGAAATATTGGTTTGAAATTGCCTGATTTCCGGAAAGCTGCTCAAATGTCGCTCCATTTTCTCAACCAATGTATTCATCTGTGGCAATGTGGTTCCGTTTGGCATGGAGGCTGTTATGGTAAGCACTACCTCCTCATTGCGTGTAAAGTAGCTGCCTTGAAATACTTTCTCAACAAATAAACGCAAAGTGCCACCAAGAGATTTATTTACAATGGGTTTCACTTTTTCTTTATAAGTAGAGTTGTCGAACACTTTATTGTATAACTTGGCAAAATCAGTATCCCCCTCAATCTTATCGGGAATCAGAAAAACCGGCAATCCAAAAGCTAATATGATAATGGTGAAAGGAATCCATTTACGCTTGGTCAACAAACGTATCATGCCACCATATAATCGGTTGAAATGAATGGTAAGCCGTTGTGGTCTGAATGGTATTTTGCGAAGTAAGCTACGCCCTCTCATAGGTTTTCTTTTCTTAAGCTTGATTTTTTCAACCATTGCAGGCACAAAAAATAGTGCCGCTGCCAGTGAGACAGACAGATTAATCATAACCACAGCTGCAAAGTCCTGCAGATTCAACTTAATCTTTTCATCCAGAAAGAATATAATAGACAATGCCCCAACGGTAGTCATAGTGGCTGCAAGTATGGGCATAAAAGCATTTCTATTGCCCCTATGCATGATATGATCGGTCATGATAATGGTATTATCAATGATAAGGCTCAGCGAAATAGTAATACCGACAAGCGAATAGAGTTGAATCTCTAATCCCATTAAATAATAGAAGATAACTGCAATTGCCAGATTGATGGACAAGGTAACGGTTATTAGAAACAGATAGCGGATATTTCGAGTGATAAGCAGCACAAAAAGCAGCAGTATAAGTACAGTAAGTCCACTTCTGAGATATATCTTATTCAGTTCAGCATGAATATACTCTGTAGCATCGTAGCTCTTGTGTATTTCATATCCAGTTGGCAATGATTGGCGTATCTGGTTCATAGCCTCGTGTATTTGATTGCTCAAACGAAGCTGATTGGCAGTCTCCTCAGCAGTGAGAGAAAGATATATCGAGTTCAGTCCATTTATCCGGTAGTGGCTTTGTGGAGTTTGCTCGTTGTGCACAACATTTACCAATTGGCTCAACCGTATCAATGTGCCATCTTTGTTCTTAACATATATATCACCGGCATCAAATGTATTGTTTTCATCTCCCGACATTAACATGATGCGCATCCATGAAGCTGCCTCATTCGACTCACTGATTTGAGCCATCCCCATAAAATCGGTAGTATAGTATGTTGAAACAGCCTCGCGAATATCATTTACTGTAATCCCTAAAGCCTGTAGCTGGTCGTTATCATAGGTCAATTGCCATTCCATCGGCGTAGCCCCCCTCACCTCTATCTTGTATATTCCCGAAATATCATTGAGTTGCTGCTTAATATTGTTTTCAGTATAGTTTTGAATAACAATCGGCATGGCGGCCGAATTTATTGTATAGGTCATAAACGGACGTGCAGCATTTTCATCTGGTCGGCGCACCGTGATGTAGGGATAGGTAACCTCCCGCGGCAATTCACCCCACGTCTGCCTGATGATGGTGGAGGCTTCAAAGCGCGCCACATCTATGGGGGTATGCTTGTCCAATTCAAGGGTTATAGATCCCCACCCATTACCTGAGGTAGAATTAATTTTTCTTATTCCCTTTATTCTTGCCAACATGGATTCTAGTTTTGATGTAGCCTCCATTTCCACAATTCGGGCGGAGTTGCCTGGCATCGAGAAGCTGACCGTTAAACCCGGAAGAGTACGCGATGGTGCTAGCTTAACAGGCAGTAACGGAATTAATGCCAACCCCATTATCGTAACACTTAAAAATGCAACGATAATGGTAAAGGATGATATGTTATTTTTTTTACTCATAATAAAAACGCTACGCTGTTATTTGCCTTCGGCGTTATTCGCT
>CAYFSV010000032.1:7459-20486 GCA_964345815.1 uncultured Proteiniphilum sp.
GGCGTTGTTCGATTGAACAACTACCGAATAACAATTGAATAACTACCGAATAACTACCGAACTCCAAATATTTGATACATTATCAACAGTTATTTCTCTGTTTCTCTCAAAGTCGAAGAGGGTTAGTCTTCTTATTTTAAAATAGCTCTGCCAATAACTTTTAAGTGCAGCTATATAATTTCGTTGTGCCTGCTGACGGCGGTTTGTGGAGAGTGTAAGGCTATTTATATCTGCCTTCCCGATTATAAAACGCTCCTGCGTTTGTTCGTATGCCACACGAGCAAGCTCTACCGCCTCCTCTGCACTGCGTATCATGTGTTGCTGTATTGAGAAATCGCCGACCGTCATGATGACATCCTCCTCGAGGCTGGTTTCATTCTGCTGTGCCGACAGCTGCACAATGTTCAGATTGTTTTTCGCCATGTTGTAGCGACCTTTGCGCACACCCCAGTCCACCAGCGGAATGGAGAGCGTGAACGAAACTATATCCTGCTGCAAGGGACTGCGATACACATTGCGAAAAGTCTCAGCTACCTGATTAAAGCCCACACTGGCACTCAACCCAGCATTAAACATCGACTCTCGTTTTGTTTTGTCTAATTGCTGTTCTGATTGCAATATCTGCTGTTTCGACTCCAGATATCTCGGATTGTTTTGTTTGGCATACATCAAAGCATCATCCACCACTATAACCATCTCTTCAGGATATGCAGGCAAGCTGATATCTATCTTCATGTTCTTATCCAGATTAAGAAATGAAGCAAGTGCAAAGGTTGCCCTTTTAAGGTTGATATCTGCATTTTGCAATGCATTTTGAGCATTCACTCTATCCAGTTTTAGTGTAAACAGATCTGCCTGACCTATAGATGCAATCTTATGCTTCTCTTCACCAATCTTGTAGAGTCGCTCTGTATTTTCGTTATTCTCAATAGCAAGTTCCATTTCGGCCTGAGCCATTGCCAAATCAAAAAAGTAACCGGCAGCAGTTTCCGCCGTTTCTTCCAATTGTGCTATAAGTTCTTTTTGTGCCTTTTCAAACTTGATGGGCTCTATTTTCTTTTCCCATTTAAAGCGGTTGTACCCTATCAAATCCTGACGATATCCCACCCTAATGGGCACACTTGTAAACTGGCTGTTCATCATACTCCCAAAGTTGCGTATATATCCCAATTCGCTATCCACAAAGAATGTTCCGCCAGTGATATCCAGGTTTTGCTGTGCAGCAATATTACCATAGGTATATAATGATTGCTGTTGGCGAAAAATATCAATATCCTGCTCCGAATCGTATCGGCGTGTGAAGTCCCGGTTGTAACTAAGCGGCGTCATATACAAAGTTAGCGAAGGCAATCTTTCAGCCCTAAAGGAGCGATATTCCCAGTAGCTTGCCATATACATATTTTTAGCTCTGAATGCCGACAATGAGCTATCATTGGCTAATTGCACGGTTTGAGCCAAGTCTAACCTGATAGTATTACTTGATTGAGCAAAAGTCTGTGCACTAAATACTACACTAATTGCAAGTGAGAATAATATTAAATACATTCGTTTCATAATTTCAATTTCTTTCGACATGATAAAATTCACAAAGAGGGTCAAACTCTTACTTCTCTTTTTCTATAAATAGCCCAATATACCAGCGGAACAATGTAGAGACTCACTAACGTTCCTACCACCATTGTTCCAATCATTCCTATAGCAAGCGGCTTTTGAAGTTCCGAACCAAAATCGAACGAGAACAGCAGCGGCACCATGGCAAATATCGTTGTGAGCGATGTCATTATAATTGCACGCAAACGTTTTACACCTGCCGTATGAATTGCCTCCATAAGTGGCACACCTTGTTTACGCATTTCATTAATCATATCCAGTTTCAAAATACTGTCGTTGATAATAATTCCACTCGATACAATCAGTCCGATTGCACTCATCAAGTTGAGTGTATGACCTGTAGCCCACAAAAGAACCAATGCAAATGCAAAATTAATAGGAATTTCTATCAACACAATAAGCGGCTGCACGAAGCTTTCGAATTGCGAGGAGAGAATAAAAAACATAAGCAAAATAGAAACCAGCAATACTACAACCAACTCACCCAGCATTTTCTGGTTGGAGAAAAAACTACCCGTAAAAACGGCTTCCCAATCATTTTCTTTATTTATTAATGAGGTTGCATTTTGTATCATTTTTTCGGGATGCTTCACTTCATAGTAGTTCATGGGAATATATTCACCATTTTTTCCTGCAACTATTGTCTTGATATCCTCGCCACGGTTTACCTTTACGAAAGACTGTAGTGGTATCATTTCAGGATGGCTTCCATAAGCATCAGTTCTTATCATTGTTTGACTCAAAACTTGACTTACGGACTGCTGTTTGCCAGCAAGCGATATGGGCAGGTATTGCTGATATGAGCGTAGCAATGCTATCTGATTTTCTCGAAATGCAGTTCGCAATGCTCCATACACCTCACGATAGTCAACTCCATAAAGCAACAGTTTCTCCCGATCAATATTTATCACATATTGTTGTTCAAAAGCAATACCCTCGGCTTCTAAGCCAGTTGCAGCATGCAACTGACGTTCCAGAGTGCGAATGGCTTCGGCATTCGGCACCTCTTCACGATTAGCAGGATACAACTGAGCCGTCACATCTGCCTCGGAGGTATCAAATATCTTTTCAAACACATTTTCAGGAGGCGAGAATGTAACTACTGCTCGTGGGAAATTATGTTTTATCCATTCATTTATATAACCCTTCAGTTTTTCGATATCCGACGGCTTTTCTGCTCGAAAATAGAGCTGCGCCTCAGATGGTGTAAGATCGTTTTCTTTGTCTAGAAGATATTGCCTGTGTCCCACATATCCGGCATGCTCGGTTGTATAATCTTCGGTGGTTTGCATTAAATGATAAATACGTTCTTTATTTTCATCCACATGAATATTTTCGTTCCACTCCACCATTACCAAAGTCTCGGACTGATCGATATGGGGCATGGATGACTTAGGCATTATCTGAAACATAAGCACACAAAACGGTATTGAAAGCAACACACCTATAAATGTTATGGCTTTGTGGCGAAAAACAAAATCACTCCATCGGTCGTACCAGCCGAATGCCCATTTATCGGCAACCTGCTGTGTGCGCCCAAAGAAGATGCTCAGTTTGTTGGAACGTAAATTAATACCATAAACCAACTTGTATAAAACGGGAAGCAAAATAATACCTGTAAAATAGGATGCCATCAGTCCTATACTCACAGCAAAAGCCTGGGCAAAAAATATGGCACCGGCTATACCACTCATAAACACCAGCGGCACAAATACGGCAATGGTGGTAAGTGTGGAGCTTAAAACGGGAGTAATCACCTCATTGGTTCCTCTCACACACGACTCCTCCAACGAGTAGCCCTGCATGCGGTATTGACTGATGATATCCGTTACGATGATGGCACTGTCAATCATCATTCCCACAGCAAGAATCAGCCCCGAAAGGGTAATAATATTGAGCGACTGACCAAACAGATAAAAGAAAATAAAAGTTGTCATCAGCGCAGTTATCAAGCTTAGTCCGATAATAATGGGCGACTTGGCATCTCCCAAAAACAGCAATGCAATGACGAAAACAAGGAGAAAGCCCAAGCTTAGGTTTTGTCTTAGATTGGCTATCGTGTAGTCCAGCAATTCGGTTTGATTTCGGTTGACAGTAAACTCAACATCGGGATAATTTCTTTCTAAATCTGACAATGTGGTATTGAGCGATTTTTTTAGATTCGACATGGTTTCATCGGCCTGCTTGATGATGCCCAATGTGATGGCACGCTTACCATTGATGAGCGACATACCACTTTCGGGCTGACGCACTACATCTATTTTTGCAAGATCTTTGAGCTGAAAAATACGGCTATCTTTTCTTAGATAAATATCACGCACATCTTCGGGAGAGCGCAGCAACGACGAAAACTTGATGCTGTATTCATAGTATCCATCTCTGACCGTCATGCTGCCTGGTTCAATATTATTGGCTGCCAGCACGCTTTCAATTTCATTCAAACTGATGGAAGCTGATTCCAGCATATTCATATCAGGCACAATCTGCAGATGACGAAACATCAAGCCCGTCATGTCTGCCATGGCCACTTCGGGCAGTTGTTCAATACGACGTTTAACCACATTATCAGCAAAATCAGATAAATCCAGGAACTTCACCTCATCGGTCTGATCATACATCTTATCTTCTTTGAGTGTCAGATTCAGATAGAACACCGGAATGTCGGTGGCACTGGCTTTTATCACACGCGGGCGACGAAAATCCCTCGGCAAGCTATTCATCGAAGCATCCACCTTTTCGTTCACTTCAATAAATGCCAGGTCGGTATTTGTTCCATAATCAAACTTCAATCTTATAATTGCCGATCCGTCACGAGCTTCACTGTGTATATCTCTCAGTTTCCCGGTCTGCATCAATTGGCGACGGATGGGTTTCACTACGGTATTCTCCAATTCCCGTGCCGACATATTGTCGCCCGTTATCTGCACCGTTATTTCAGGAATGGCAATATCGGGCAGTAGTGATACAGGCAGTGTGGTATAGGTAATGGCTCCGATGATTACGCATGCAAGAAAAACCATCAATACAGCAATGGGGCGTTGTAAAAGGTATTTAATCATATTTTTAGATATTGGCTGTTAGCTATTGGCTATTGGCTATTGGCTGTTGGCTGTTAGTGAAGTTAATTTTCCACTTTCTCTCTTTCTATTACCTTTATCGGCGACTCATGCGCCAGATTGATATTGCCGGTTGTGATGATCTGGTCACCATCCTTCAGCGTTTCACCGGTAATGGTATATTGTGTAGCGTTTTCAAGCCCTGTATCTACATAATTCCATATTGCCCTGCCGTCAACTATCGTAAAAACAACCTGTTTGCCCGTGCGCAGCACCACAGCCGATTTAGGCACTACCCATTGTTTACCGGCGGTTCTGAATGCGCTCACCCTCACATTCATTCCCTCCACCAATCTGTTGTGATAAGATATCGAGGCTTTGATATTGACCATACCGTTTTCATTTACCCAAGGATTGATTTCAGTCACACGTCCTTGCACCGACACATCAGGCATCGAAAAGGGTGTTACAGATACCTTGTCGCCGGTGCGGATAAGCCCCAGTTCATTTTCAAGCACCGTGAATGCCACTTCAAGATTTTGAGTGTCGATGATGTTGCAAAACACCTCCGACGGTTTCGAAAGCGTGCTGGGCTTGGCGAACAAATTGGCGATTGTGCCGCTTATGGGCGCAACCAATTTGGCTTGCGACAAGTCATATTTGGCAAGATTAAACTGAGTCTGTGCATTGTTGAATCCGCTTTTCACTCCTGCAAGCTCCGTCACATTTTCGGGAACCGCATCCAAATTGTCCAGGCTGTATCCCTGACCAATAAGCACATCCTGCATTTCCAGTCTGCTTCTCTCCAGCGCATCTTTGGCCTGCTCCAATCTCATACTCAAAGCGTATGAGTCTAACTCGGCAATGGGCTGCCCCTTTGCAATGCGGTCTCCGTTTTTAACATGGATTTTTGTTATTATCTCGGCGGTTTGAAACTTGACCTCCGCCACTGTTCGTGCAGATATTTTACCGTTACTGGTTAGTTCGTGTTCAAAATCACTAACCTGGAGCGTTTCCACGGTCACTTCTGCCGGAGTGTCTGCAAGAAGTTCTTGAACAGACTGGTTGTTGTCCTCTTTGTTTAAAGAACTGCATCCGATGATGAAGAGGCTGCATGTAAATATAAACAGAATGTTGTAGTACTTCATAATGTGTTGTTGTTTTGTATGACATGTGTATTATCTTTGAATATTAAACAAAGATATGATTTGTTTTTTGAAATGGTCTGTAATTGCTGTTGTAAATATATTTGAATGGTCATATCTATGCGATAAATTCAATATGTTTTGCAAATAAACGAAATAGGCGATAGTTTTCAAATAAAAAATTCGTTAAGATTCTAACTCAATTCTTATTCCACACACGACAATGCTCAACAGATTCCAGAAGGAAAAACTCAAGTATTTCTGGTTGTAAAAGACCAATCCCTCGATTGTAATCCAGTAGTTTTTGTATAGAAGCTTCATAAATCAATACTTCACTGACGGATAGTTGCTGTCTGGTCATCACTTTAGTAAAAGCGACACCTTCTTTTTCGGATAATATAAAACCAATTTTAGATAGATACTTCAACCTGATTTGGTCTGCAAAGGCTGCCTGTTCTGAATGATTCTGTATAGAAATCTGATCTTTTCTAATTGTATAATTCATCAATACATCTGGCAGGTTGATAATTTTGCCAATTAAAGCAATTTTGCATACAAGATCATAATCTGATGAAAAAGTGTATGCTTCATCATATCCTCCAACTTTCAGCATAACTTCTTTTCTTATAAGTAGGGAAGGGTGCAGCAAAGCATTATTCTTCATGAGCCATACTTTAATCATCTCATAATCGTTTGGTTTATTAGAAAGCCCTCTATCCGAGAAGAATTGTGCTCCAACGGCTAAGACATCTTCATTAATCTCCAAACAATTGACTTGTGCTTCCAATCTGTGGGGCATTGCAACATCATCTGAATCCATTACGGCAATATATTTGCCTTTTGCAATATTCATTCCTTGATTGCGACAAGCATAGTTGCCTGCATTTATCTCATTTTTTATCAAATATATTCTTTCATCTTCAAATCGTTCAATTATTTTCAGAGAATCATCCGTTGATGCATCATCTATTATAATTAACTCAAAATTCTGAAAGGTCTGAGACAATATACTGCATATTGAACTTTCCAAATAAGAGGCAGTATTGTAAGCAGGCATAATAACGGATATTGCAGGGTTCTCATCTATGCTATTGCGGACTTTGTTTAGACTTGATTTTAATAAATCATTTTGTTTTCTGTTTTTTATATCATTTTCAAGTGTTTCCTTATCCATTCTACAAATACGGACTAATTCTTTTATGTTTTCTTTTTCTCTAAGACCAAAATCATGGAATGAATTAACACCTCTGGGATGATTCAAATGAAACAATGGACCGTTTACTCTACTAACCGGTTCTTCTAATATTTCCATTCGCTTGAAACGTTCCGCATCCTCTGGCCCCCAGCCATAAAAGTTTTCATTTTCTCCGCCAGCACTGGTGTATCTGTGTTTGTCCACTACAAATGCACCGCCAACCGAAGGTCGTCCCAACAAGCTTGTAAAATTCTTATCGCTATTATCATTTAAAAAAGCAAGCACATCACTTCTCGCACTCTTGCTTTGTTCAACATTCAAGAAAACAAATCTACCATCATATGGATAGCAGACAGTAGCTCCATTTTGCACTTCACGTACACAGTTGTTGATTTGTTCAAGTGTAAATAGCACATCGGTATCCCATATTCCCACAATATTTGTATTTGACATTTCAATCAGCTTATTTAAATAGCGTGTACGATGAAATATCGGATTGAAGTCTTCAATAAAATGATATTCAACTCGATTCGTCGATTCAATAAAATCATTAAAGTATTTCCTTTTTGTGTCGGCTTCCAATATTATAACTGAAGCATCGGTCATTTTAAGCAAAGAAAAAAGAACAGTATCCAGATTTTCTTTTCTTTCTTCACAATCGACTCTTAAAGGTATGACAACAGTCATTTCTTTTGTTACATCCATGGCTTTAATATTTTCAGAGAATCTACTCCTAACAACTCATAGTTGTCCGAAATAGAACAGTTATGATCGATTAGTTTACGAAGACAAAAGCTCATTAACTTATCTACTTTATGATTGAAAACATCCAACTTATGTAATCGGCATAAAATGAAATAAGCATCATTAAACGCTTTGACATCCTCTGTATTCAAAATCAAATCCTCCATCCAGTCGATTAAATAAATCAAGTATTCTTTAAATTTCAACACAACAATGTTGTCATCATTGTCATGCCTGTCTTTTATACGGTGGTAAATGTAATATCCAATACCGCACACTCCGCTTTCGAGACTCAGTATGCTCATGGATCGCGTGTCAATGATATTCTTAACCAGAGAATCCATATCCGATAATATTTCATCGCTGTCCGCATCAACAAAACCATTGCTGATAACATATTGAATGCCGCATCCAATCCCGGTTAATCCATATCCAAAATCAACAGGTTGCTCGAAGGGGATATTTTCATAAATCGCATCAATAAGTTCAAAAGCCACTTTCTCATACATTTGATTCTGTACGATACGGGAAAGATGAAGCATATATATGGCAATTCCCATCTTTCCATGCCAGAGGCTAATATCGGGTAAACACCTGCCCTTTTCAATAAGGCGGTTGGTATAATCATTCAAATATAAAAGCTCTTTTTTCATGTAATTTCATTGTTTGAAAATTTTATTATATTACTCCTTTAATCTTTTAACCTGCATTATTCACCGTTATTCATGAAAGCCATGTAAGACGCTGTAAGTCACCCAACTGTTAGATTTTCGTCTTTAAACATAACTTTATTCTATTGCTTGGATTATTTTGTGCGTCTTCTTCGTCAAAAGCCATTTGAAGTATGCCAATACATCGGCATGGCTTATGCCTCGAATCCATCACAAAATAATCTCATGAATAATGCAGGTTAAGTGGATATTTTTTATAGTTGTCTTATAAATTGCTCTCTACCTTATAAAGAGCTCTCATTTTTGATTTCTCATTATTTTTTTCACCGGCATAAAAAACCGCTCCATCAGCCGTAAATCTTCGGTTATGACATCTGCGCTCCCCAGCATTTGCTGGGTGATGGGCAGGTCCCTGTCATAGTTGGTCCTCATGCCATTGGGGAAACTGACTTCCACAACATAGAATCCTTCTGCTGTAGGAACCCCGGATACGCTCTCTACTTTGCCAATTAAATATCCAAACTCCTGATCCGGGAAATTATTGATACGCACGTTCACCCTTTGTCCCATACTCACTTTGCCGGCACCCTGTGCAGGAATCATCGCTTTTCCTCTAGGCCTTTCTTGCTTATGGGGTATGACCGTAAAAACAGTTTCACCTGCATTTACATTCTGATTGCTGCTCCACACCCCCATTTGACTGACAGAACCGTCAATAGGGCTCACAAGCAGATAATCCCTTTCCCAGGATTTAATCTGTGCATTCAGTGCTTCCGCTGCATTTTGCAAAGTCAATGTATATTTCCTTTCTAATTCTGTTGCCTGTTGCTGCAAGTCAAGCAGGTTTTCCTCACCTTGCATCAGCTGCAGCTCGGATTGTTTCAAAGAGGCATCAAAAGAAAGGTAAGCTTGCTTGTTTTGCAGAAACCCGGACTTTGAGAGCTCATACTCGTTGTCTGATATGACGTTTTTGGCTAAAAGGACGGAATCCCGCCGGAAGATACTTCGAGAGGTTATGAATTGTTCGCTCACAACCGGTGTCTGTTTAACGATACGATCGTAATATTCTTTTTGAGCTGCCAGCTGTTGTTTCTGGGCGGTTATTTTTTGAGGGTAGTAATTCAATGTTTTATAATTCTGATAATCATTCAGGCTGCTTAAAAAGGAAGCAAAAACAGGTTGTGTCACCCCCAATCCCAATGATGCTCCTGATAAAAACATAGCTGCGTCTACTTCTTCATATTCGGAGGTGTTCCATATGTGCATCATTTCCCTCAGACGAAGCATATCGTCCGCGCTTGACGGATTTTGAATAACCGCCAAAGGTGTGCCTGATGTAACCATCTGATTGTTTTTTGCCCAGATCCTATCAATCTTTCCCGTTGATCGGGCAATGATACTTGCCGGAGGCTCCAATGAGGTTACGGTTATTTCAGCTGTAATCGTATCGGGATATTTAAAAAACCAGCTTCCGGCTAACAATGCCATTACAATCACAAATAACGTCGTAATTCCACGCCTGAGTATCCACGGCGGAACTTGGCTCATCACTTCTTGTACTTCCTCACTGCGAAGTTCTATCTCTTTGTATTTCTTTTCTTCGTACTCCATACTTCACTGTTTAACTTCCCAACTCCAGCTGGTTCCTCACCAATTCATAATATTTACCTCTCAGCGCCGTCAACTCTTCGTGCGTGCCCTCTTCGGCAACTTTTCCCTTATCCAACACGACAATCTTATCGGCATCTTTCACCGTGCTCAACCGATGAGCCACTACCACTACTGTTCTTCCCCTGTAGAATTTATGCAGGTGATGCATGATCTCCTTTTCGTTGTTGGCATCCAAGGCATTGGTAGCTTCATCCAGAAAAATAAATTCAGGGTTTTTATATACGGCTCTTGCAATCAGGATCCTTTGCCGCTGTCCCTGGCTGATGCCGCTGCCCTCCATTCCAATTTTGGTGTTGTAGCCTAATGGCAGGGAGTCAATAAAGTCGCGGATATTGGCAACGGTCACCGCATGGCGCAGTTTTTCAATATCCACGTGATCGTCGCCCACTGCAATATTCTGTGCTATGGATTCCGAGAATATAAACCCATCCTGCATGACCGAACCCGATTTGCTGCGCCACAAGTGCGGGTTGATAACATTCAGCGGAGTCTCACCGACTTTAATCGTTCCCTTGTTGGGTTCGTAAAAGCCCAGTAATAATTTTATGAGGGTGGTTTTACCACTGCCGCTGGCACCCACGACAGCTGTTACTTTTTCCTGCGGTATATTCAGATTGATATCGTCTAAGACATAATCACGGTCTGCACCGTCGTAACTGAATGAGAGGCCCTCTAATGAGATGTCTCGTTTATCAGGAAGAATGGTCAGTTTGTTTTCAATGGTCTCTTCTTCATCTTCCTTGCCGTGCACTTCGTTCAAACGCTCCAGACTGATCTGTGCATCCTGAAAAGCACGTGCAAAGCCGATAAACTGCTCTATTGGAGATGAGAGCTGTCCGATGATATAAGTTAAGGACATCATCATACCCAGAGTCATTTGCCCTTCCACCACGGCTTTGGCAGCAATAAAAGAAACGATGATGTTGGTGGTCTGACTGAAAAATACTGAACCCACTTGCTGGAGCTGTCCTAAAATCAATCCTTTAATGCCGATTTTAAATAGTTTCACCTGAATGCGCTCCCACTGCCATCGCTTCTGCTTCTCGCAATTGTTGAGCTTGATTTCCTGCATGCCGGTAATGAGCTGAATGATGTTGCTTTGCTCGCCTGCAGATTGGGCAAATCTCCTGTGGTCCAATTCGCGCCTGTATTTCATGAAGGAGAGTATCCAAGCCACATACAAAGCGTTACCCAAGAGAAATATCCCAAGAATAACCAAATTATAATAGGCAAGCACGAAGGCAAAGACGAAGAAGTTGACAAACGAGAACAGCGTACTGATGGAGTTACCGGTAAGAAACGATTCAATTCTTCCGTGATCTCCGATGCGCTGCATGATATCCCCGGTCATTTTCGTATCGAAATAGCGAAGGGGCAGCTTCATCAGCTTTGCCAGGAAATCGGAAATCAAAGCGATGTTTATCCTTGTGTTCATGTGCAGCAATATCCAGCTTCGGATAAATTCAACGGATAGGCGGGCAACGAAAATGACGAGTTGGGCAATGAGAATCAGCGTGATGAAACTCAGGTTTCCGTCTCTGATTCCCACATCAACCAATGATTGGGTCAGGAACGGGAAGATAAGCTGCAGGATGCTGACAACCAACATGCCCAAAACCAACTGCACCAGCTGACTCTTGTAGGGGGTAAGGTAGCGCAGGAAATAGCGCAGACTGCGGTTTTTACTTTCCTTTTCGTCACTGCCGTCAAAAAACTCCGGTCCGGGTTGCAGGAGCAGCACCGCTCCTTTTTCGTCATCTTCCTTTTTGGTGCTTAACCAGCATTTCTTGAAATCCTCTTCACTGTATTCTACAAGTCCTAAAGCTGGGTCTGCAACATATATTCGGTATCCTCCCTTTTTTCCTTTTTTGTTGCCGAAAACCACTACAAAGTGATTTTGTTTCCAATGCACGATACAGGGCAATGGAACATCAGTGACAAATTGTTCAAAAGAAATCATAACTCCCGATGTGCGAAAACCGATATGCTCCGCTGCATCGCTGATGCCCAACATGGAAACTCCTTCGCGGGTGATGAACGAATACCGGCGAAGGGTCTCAAGACTGTAGTGCTTGCCGTAATGCTTGGCTATCATGCGTAGGCATGTGGGGCCACAGTCCATGGCATCGAGTTGGGTGTAAGCATGAAAAGATTTCATTCGTTAAATATGTACATGACATAAATTAGGTTTCCCAATGGCTATTTCATAATCAGATGGTGATGGGCATAACCACTGATAAAGACAATCAGAGCATGGTTGACTCTTGCGTGTATTTAACCATGAGTTTCCTATTGAAATTTCATTAAGAATAATCCTTTTTATTGTATCTTTGTTCACATTTCCAATAGGCTCTTTATTTCCTTTTGTAAAGACATTACCATTTGACATTATATAAAGTCTGCCGAAATTATATGTATTTAGTGTCTGATTAGCAAAAATTTCTTTCATAGAAAGAGGGGATGAAAAAATATCACTTTTTGTTAAATAGACATTTTTAATAAAAAAATCAATGTTCTTGTAATTATAAATTGGTTTTAACTGATAATTTTCGATGCTATAATTATTTACTAATTGGTCAACTTCAGATAAATCTTCTTCTTTTTCAATTTCAAATTCAAATTTAATTTCCCATTTAGATAATAGTAATGGGATTAATGAATTCCAATGATACTTATTAATAGGGAATTTGACACTTATAAGAAACGAGTATTCTTCTTCAATATTAGCCAATAGTAGATTGTCAATATCTAAATCTTGATAATTATTGACAATAGTTTTTTTCCCATTTGTTTTACTTAAAGAGTTAAGTAATGCTGGGACTTGAGAGTATCCCAGTAAATTCTTACACAAATTAATAGCGGGAACTCCGTGCAATTGTTCTATGACTTCATTAAATACAGCTATATTAAATTCGTTGTTTTTATCTAAAATAA
>CAYFSV010000033.1:0-20233 GCA_964345815.1 uncultured Proteiniphilum sp.
CAAAGACATAGTGGAATATAGTGTCAAATAGGATGGGGAAGAAGAGAAATAGAAGAAGAGAGGCTAGGCTGTAGGAGTTGATGAAGTATGGATGGGAGCTGTAATTCTCTTATTAATTTGAGATTTTTAGGAAATAAAGTTATCTTTACATCGGAATATAAAAAAACACTTTAATTGATAATATGGCAAATAGGAATCTGACGAAGGCGAAGAATGCAAAGAATGATGAATTTTACACTCAGTATCATGATATTGAAAAGGAGGTGACTGCCTATTTGGATTATAATCCTGACGTGTTTAGGGGCAAAACTATTTTGCTACCGTGTGATGACCCTGAGTGGAGCAACTTCACCAAGTTTTTTGCGCAAAACTTTGAGCGATTAGGACTTAAGAAAATTATCAGCACAAGCTATGCGCCCGAAAGCAAAAACTACAAAGTGCCATATCAACCATCGCTTTTTGAGACGCAAGACCCACGTTTTGATAAAGACAAAACAGAGATAAAGGGTAAGATTTTTACGCTGACTCACGATATACAGGGTGATGGCAAAATTGATGTAGAAGATTTAGAATGGGACTATCTGGAGGGTGATGGCGATTTTAGAAGTGCCGAAGTAACTGCCCTGCGCAATCAGGCGGATATGGTGATAACAAATCCGCCATTTTCACTTTTTAGAGAGTTTTTGGCGTGGATTGTGGAGGCTGACAAGCAGTTTTTGCTTATTGGAAACATGAATGCCATAACCTACAAAGAGGTGTTCCCACTGATTAAAGATAATAAGATGTGGTTGGGTAATGGATTTACTGGAGGTAACGCTTTTTTCTCCACAGTTCCTAATAGGGAATATGCAGAGGGCGTGTATGATGATTCAACAGGGTTGGTTAAGTTTAGAAATGTTATTTGGATGACTAATATTGACCACGGTCGCCGTCATCAGCCCTTGCCACTGATGACAATGGAAGACAACATAAAATATAGCAATCTAAAAAGCATTAAGGGGAAGGAGTATCAGCGATATGACAATTATGATGCTATCGAAGTACCATATACTGCCGCTATACCCAGCGACTATGAGGGGGTGATGGGGGTGCCAATTAGCTTTTTGGATAAGTATTGTCCTGAGCAGTTTGAGATATTAGGTATGTGTGAAAATGTTGATTTATATAAATTGAAGACAAAAGTTTACACTTCGGCAGAGTGCAAACAAGCATACTATGATAAGTTTAATAGAAAAGGAACATATGATTTAAATGCAAGTGGAGTCATTTTAAAAAACGGGTTACTGGAGAAAGTTTATCAAAGAATTCTCATTAAACATATCTCACCCAAGAAATAATATCAATTACTAAATCAATATATAATGAAAACAACATTACGCACCGATATCACTGTGGCAGATATTTGCAAGGGATTTGTGTATAATGAATATGAGGAGCGGGGGCTTTTTGGTCTCTCGGGCAAGCTCACTATTCAACCCGAATATCAACGAAACTATATCTACGCCGACGGCAAAAGGGATGTGGCGGTTATCGATTCGATACTGAAAGGATATCCCATTGGACTAATTTATTTTAATAAGGTTAGCGACGACAAGTTTGAGGTGCTTGATGGGCAACAACGCATCACCAGCATTGGCAGATATGTTGAAAACAGATTTGCACTGATGGATGACAAAGGCATACCTAACTATTTTGATGGTTTGGCAAAGGATAAGCAGGAAATGATTTTGAACACTAAATTGCTTATCTATGAGTGTGAAGGTACTGAGTCGGAAATAAAAGAGTGGTTCAGAACAATTAATATTGTGGGTGTGCCGCTCAATGATCAGGAGTTGCTGAATGCGGTTTATTCGGGACCTTTTGTTACACTTGCCAAAGAGGAGTTTAGCAATAGCAACAATGCCAACACTCAAAAATGGGCTGCCTATATACGAGGCACTGCCAATAGGCAAGACTTTTTGGAACGAGCTTTGGATTGGGTTAGTAGGGGCAATATTGGCGATTATATGAGTATGCACAGGCGTGACGATAATATAAATGAAATGAAAACCTATTTCAACACGGTTATCGATTGGGCGTCGGCTGTGTTTGATGATGTGATGCCTGAGATGCGTGGACTGGAGTGGGGGAGGCTTTACGAAGCATATCGCCATAATCCGTACGACCCAAAAGAGGTGTCGCAAGAGGTGCACAAACTGTATGCCGACCCATTTGTGATAAATCGTCGTGGTGTGTTTGAATATATTTTAGGTGGCAAAACAGATAAAAAGTTATTAGATGTTCGTGTTTTTAATGAAGCCACCAAACGCAAAGTGTATGCTGAGCAAACTGCCGAAGCAAAAGAGCAGTCGATATCCAACTGTCCGTTATGCGCCATTGGACACGATGCCAACAAAAATCGTATATGGGGTATTCGCGACATGGATGCCGACCATGTAGCTGCTTGGAGCAAAGGAGGCACCACCGATATTAGCAACTGCCAAATGTTGTGCAAAACGCATAATAGAGCAAAGGGGAATAGGTAGCATCGTAGAGACAAGGCATGCCTTGTCTCTACCACGATATAAAAAATATGTGATATGTATATTCGTCCATCATCCAAATCAGATTTGCCCGCCATTTTGCAAATTTATGAAACGGCAAGGCAGCTGATGCGTCAGTCGGGAAATCCCACCCAATGGGGTGCTAGCTATCCATCGGTGGAAATTGTAACTGATGATATAGAAAAAGGGCAAAGCTACGTTTGTATCGACAATGATGGCGACATTGTGGGTGTGTTTTGCTATTTTGTTGGCATTGAGCCCACTTACAGTAAAATATACGATGGCAATTGGCTCAGCAATGCGCAAACTTATGGCGTGATTCATCGCATTGCTTCGTCGGGCAAGCACAAGGGTGTTGCCAATCACTGCATCCAATGGTGCATAAGTCAACACAGCCCAATTCGTATTGACACGCATCACGACAACCAAGCCATGCATCACATCTTAGCCAAACTTGGCTTTGCCCGTTGTGGCATTATCCTACTGGAAGATGGGAGCGAGAGGGTTGCATATGAAGTTTAGAAAAAACAATTATCAAGAAGTGCTAGAGTGAGCTTATCCCTCAATCTATTACAAGAATGTTGCTCTTATCCCTCAATCTATTACAAGAATGTTGCTTTTTACCCCTCAATTCATTACAAACCTAAACAGAAAACCCCTATCATCCTTGTGCGATGATAGGGGTTTCTGTTTTGTTTATTAATCTACCGCTAAGCTAACTATTCGTCAGCCAGAGGAATGAATGTTGCGCTTAGGTCGGGGTCTTCTTCAAACTCGTCGAATGGATACATCGGGCGCATGATATTGTTGTAGGTCAAGCGATGAAGGTCTTGATCCACACCACCTGGGGTGAGAGCCATTAGCCAATCGCCACGCATGTTGTAAAGGTCGGGTACAAGGTATCCAATTTTCACAATCACAATATCGGTTTCGCGTGGGTTGAGTCCTAGCTTTTCAAAATCTTTTTCGTGATGATAAGCCATTCGTCTTTCGGTTACGATGATTGATGTGTTACCTTTTTGAACTACAACTTCAGTTTTAGCATCAATATGTCCCTCGTGAATTGCCGAAATGGTTCCGCTTATTTTCACTGGAGGAGCCCATCGGTTGTCAACTTGTGCACCCACTTCGCCCTCTATTTCGGCACCTACGCCAAGTTCCTTAGCTTTTGCCACAAAGTCGGGTCCGGGGATAGATGCATAGATAAGCGATTTGCCAGTTCCATTTTTGATGGCTGGAATCTTCATCAGCTCTTGCAGTGTCCAGGTTACGTCGCCTGCGCCACCTGCTGTGGGGTTGTCGCCCATGTCGCTAATGATGAATGGTTTTTTGTCGCTTTCGTTAGCCTTCTTAAGTGCCTCGTCGAGATAAACTGTGGGCGCAACAAATTCAAAATCGTCGCGAACGCTCCAATAGTATTCTGCAATCTCTTCGGCTGCTTTTGCCACAGCCTCTTTGTTGTCTCCATAAGCCATCACCACGCCATGATTGCGCGAGTAGTCTGCCCAAGGATATGACATCCAGATTGACACATCAACAACGTTATCGTCTGTTTTATCAATTTTGCTAGGAATCATTTCGTAAAGACTCTTTCCGGGCTCGATGCGAGTACTAGTCTTTTCGCCAGGGAGAAGAATTGGAACAGGCACCCACGATTTGTACTTGGGTTTGCCTTTGCCACTTTCAAGTCGATCAAGTAGGTTAGTAACTGCTCTTTTCTTTGTTTCAATCGCGTCATCGTGCGGAGCAAGACGGTAGCAGGTGATTAGGTCGGTGTTTTTGGCAAGACGGTGAGTAACGCTTCCGTGCAAGTCCATTGATGTTGAAATAAGTACATCATCACCAATCACTTCTCTAATTCTTACAATGAAGTCGCCCTCTGGGTCGTCCAAGTCTTGAACACTCATGGCGCCATGAATATCGAAAAACAAGCCATCAAGTGGAAGAACCTCTTTTAGTCTTTCCAAGGTTTGGGTTACCAACGATTCGTAAGCCTCACGAGTCACAATTCCACCTGGCATTGCATGACCACGCATTGTGGGCAACCACTCGGCACGATCAATTACGCCCGAATCGGCTTCAAAGAATGGATAGAACGTGAAAACATCTTCGCCATAGCGAGTTTTGAAAGCCTCTTCTGTGGAAACAGCGGGCGAAAAGGTGCTCGATTCTATTGCTAAGCCTGCAATTGCTACACGCGGAAGAGGTTTTTTTTCTTCGTTGCAGCTCACCATTATTGCGGCAATGAGCAATGAGAGCACAGTTAATAATGAAAATTTTCTCATATTTATATATCTATTAAATGATTGTAATATAATGCAAAAGTACTAATAAATGTGATTGGATGTTACCAATTGTTGAGAAAAGGACTATTGATTGAGTACATGGATGGTGTGGCAAGCCACCAAACATGCTGTTTCGGTTCTCAGTCTGTTTTCGCCAAGGCTGATGGGGATGAATCCGTGGCGGATTGCTTTTTCAATCTCTTCTTCGCTAAAATCGCCTTCAGGACCTATTAATATCAGGGCGTTTTGCCCTTTATTGTAGGCATGGGATAGGGGGTTTTTCTCATTATTGTAGCAATGAGCTATAAATTTTTGTCCTTCAAATGGTGTCTCTATAAATGTGTCGAACGAAGTCATCTCGCTTATAACTGGCATCACTGCCTGTTTTGATTGTTTCATTGCTGCTACAGCCACTTTCTCAAGTCTATCTAGCCTCACGTCTTTACGCTCGGAATAGCTGCAATGGAGTGGGCTGATGTTGTCGATTCCTATTTCAGTTGCTTTTTCTACAAACCATTCGTTGCGATCCATATTTTTGGTGGGTGCAAATGCAAGGTGCAAATTAAAATGCCAATTCTTTGGTGTTTCAATTTTGCTTTCGATGCTCACGGTGGTGTGTTTGTGATGTGCCGCAATTATAATACAGTTGTATATGGTGCCTTTGCCATCAGCCACCACAATTTTGTCGCCTGCATTTTTTCGTAGCACTTTGGTGCAATGTCTAGACTCTTGCTCGGGCAGTTGATTGGTTTGTTGAATGTGTGGAGCAAAAAAAATAAAATCAGTTTCCTTCTGCTTTGCTTCTTCTTTCGATTTCATCACGTATTTTTGTTGCTAGTTCATAGTTTTCTTCTGCCACCGCTTCGTCAAGTCTTTCCTTTAGGGTGTCGATGCTTATTTTAAAGATATTATCCTTTTTTTCTTCAGGCTCCTCAGTGGTTTCGCCCTTTTTAAAATCAGTATCAAGAATCTCCTTTTCATCAAACACAATAGCCATGTTTTTCATAATCTCCTCGGTTGTGTATATCGGCGATTTGGTTCTTAAAGCTATTGCCACGGCATCGGATGTGCGAGAATCTATACGTAATTCTTTTCCTTCCTGTTCTAGTAGCAGTTCGGCAAAAAAAGCGCCATCCTCAAATTTATAAATGAATACCTCTTTGAGGATAATATCTAGTGAAGTGAAAATATTTGAAACCAAATCATGAGATAGAGGACGGGGCGGTGTGAGGTTTTCCATAATAATTGCTATGGATTGTGCTTCGGGAGTTCCTATCACAACTGGCAGTCGTCTTATTCCATTTTCCTCCGCAAAGATTAGAGCATAAGCTCCAGCTTGCACTTGACTGAATGAAATTCCTAAGATTGATAATTTTATTTTGTTGTCCACAATTGATAAATTAAATAGTTATAAGTTCAAATATACGATTTTTATATCAAAAAGAGAGAAAAGTGAAGATTTTTTTGATTTTCCTTCGAAAAAATTCGTTTGTTCAAAAAGTTTGTATATCTTTGCACTCGATTTCAACAACATGGTGGTTGTAGCTCAGTTGGTTAGAGCGACGGATTGTGGTTCCGTAGGCCGCGGGTTCGAATCCCGTCTTCCACCCGAATGAACTAGATTAAGTGTTTTTCCTTTGAGATTTGTTTTAGGTGATCACGTATTTACATCCGTAATACGTGATTTTTTTTATATATACCTAAACTCTCAGGTGTATTTCATTAAATCATTATTAACAATACGAACAAAAGACATTTTTTGCTATTCCTCCGTAGATCCTCTATAGACCCTCCGTATATCCTCTATATAAATGTTATCAGTAAATAGAAAAAGTGGAGACCTTAATTTCACTTTTATTATAATCTTAATGCCTAATGCTTGTTAAACAAGTCTTCTTCTAAACTCTGAGCAAATGATAGCAGTGGCAACCGAAACGTTGAGAGATTCGGATGTTTCTTGTCCTTCAGGATAGTTTGGTATAAAGAGTTTGTCTGAAACTAGTTTTTCCAATTCGTCTGAAATTCCTTTACCTTCGCTTCCCATCACAATAAACCCATCTTTTGATAGAGGCAGGCTATAAATATTTTCGCCTTCAAGAAAGGTGCCATAAATGGGCAATTGATTGTGTTGTTGCAAAAAAGTGGATAGGTTGGTGTAGATAACATTTACTCTTGCAATGGCACCCATGGTTGATTGCACCGTTTTTGGATTAAATATATCAACGGTGTCGCTTGAACACACTATGTTTTTGATGCCAAACCAATCTGCAATTCTCACTACCGTGCCCATGTTTCCGGGGTCTTGCACTCCATCGAGAACAAGATGCAATCCTGAATTGAAGTCAATATTGGCTTCGCTTATGGTGGGCTTGTAGAAGACACCAATAACAGGTGGAGCTGTCTTTAGGTGGGTTGCCTTTTTGAGCTCGTCGCCACTTGCAATTATAATCTCTTCGGCTAGGTCTGAATCTATGCTTTCTATTATATCAGGCAAACCTGCCACTAGTTGGCATCGACAACTTTGCAAAAGGTCTAACACTATTTTTTCACCTTCAGCCACAAAGGTGTTGTTGTTGTTTCTATGCTTTTTATCCTTTAAAGATTGTATGTATTTGATTTTATTTTTGCTTAGTGACACTTACTTTCGTTTTTTATGATTACACAATAATATGCTACAAAGGTAATGAATTATGCAAAAAATCAATGATAAGATTATTAACTGTCTGATGACTGCCCGATATATTATCAAAAAATGTATCTTTGTAACAAATCAAGATAAAGATAAACTCAAACAAAAACAAATAAAACACTTCTATTTTTATGAATGATAATTTGACAATGAAAAAGGTTGCCGATAATATCAGAATCTTGTCGGCGGCTATGGTTGAAAAAGCTAAATCCGGTCACCCTGGGGGTCCAATGGGTGGTGCAGACTTTATAAATGTTTTGTTTTCCGAATATCTAGTTTATGATCCCGAAAACCCTACATGGGAATTGAGAGATAGATTCTTTTTAGATCCTGGTCATATGTCGCCAATGCTATATTCGGTGCTTCACCTAAGTGATAGGTTCACTACCGAGGAGATTCAAAACTTTCGTCAATGGGGTAGCCCAACACATGGTCACCCCGAATTGAATGTGGCACGAGGAATCGAAAACACATCGGGTCCTCTTGGGCAAGGTCATGCTTTTGCAGCGGGTGCAGCTATTGCAACTAACTTTTTGAATGCTCGTCTTGGTAATGTGATGGAACACAAAATATATACATTTATTTCAGACGGTGGCATTCAAGAAGAGATTTCACAAGGCGTGGGGCGTATTGCTGGACACCTGGGATTGAGCAACTTGATAATGTTTTATGACTCGAATAATGTGCAACTATCTACTCCAGTTCATCAGGTTAACACAGAAGATGTTGAGATGAAATATAAGGCATGGAATTGGAATGTTATAAATATTAATGGTAACGATGTTGAAGAAATACGTGCTGCGCTTGACGCTGCCAACAAAGAAGAAGAGCGCCCCACGTTGATTATAGGCCGAACCATTATGGGACTAGGTGCGGTTAAGGCTGATAACTCTTCGTTTGAAGATCAAGTTTCGACTCACGGACAACCGCTAAGTGCTGCAGGTGCCGACTTTGCACAAACTGTTAAACATTTAGGGGGCAATCCCGATGAGCCATTTACTAAGTTTCCAGAGTCGGTTGCGTTGTACTCGAAGAGAAAGGGTGAGCTCAAAAGCTTGGTTGCAACAAGAAATGCAGCATACAACGAGTGGGCAGCAAAGAATGCTGAGCTAGCAGCTAAAAAAGAAAAATGGTTTGCTCGCGAGTTGCCAAATATTGATTGGGCTAAGATTGAACAAAAAGCAAACTCGGCTACTCGTGCTGCTTCTGCCAATGTGCTATCTGTGTTGGCTCAAGAGGTTGAAAATATGGTTGTGGCATCTGCCGATCTTTCAAATTCTGACAAAACTGACGGTTTTCTGAAAAATACTAAGGCATTGATGAAGAATGACTTTTCGGGTGCTTTCCTTCAAGCTGGTGTTTCTGAGTTCACTATGTCTGCCCTTTGTATTGGTATGAGCTTACATGGTGGTGTGATTCCAGCATGTGGCACTTTCTTTGCCTTTTCGGACTATATGAAGCCAACAATTCGTGTGGCTGCTTTGATGGAAACGCCAGTTATATTTATATGGACACATGATGCATTTAGGGTAGGAGAGGATGGTCCAACGCACCAACCTGTGGAGCAAGAGGCACAAATTAGGCTGATGGAGAAATTGCAAAACCATAGTGGTAAAAACTCTATGTTAGTGCTACGTCCTGCTGATGTGCATGAGGCAACTGTGGCTTGGAAGATGGCTTTAGAAAATGCTACATCTCCCACTGGTCTTATTTTCTCAAGGCAAGATATCAAAGACCTACCATCTGAAGGATCAAGATATGAGGATGCAATGAAGGCTGAAAAGGGCGCATATATTGTAAAAGACGAAGAGGATTATGATGTTATTCTATTGGCTTCGGGCTCCGAGGTTTCAACTCTAGTAGAGGGCGCCGAGCTGTTGAAGGCTGATGGCATAAAAACTCGTATTGTGTCGGTTCCGTCCGAGGGAGTTTTCCGTTCTCAATCAAAAGAGTATCAGCAAGAAATTCTTCCTTCAGGAAAGAAAAAATTTGGTTTGACTGCAGGATTGCCCGTAACTCTTGAGGGGCTTGTGGGTGCTGATGGTTCGGTGTGGGGATTAAACTCATTTGGATTCTCAGCTCCATTTAAGGTTCTTGATGAGAAACTTGGCTTTACAGGTAAGAACGTGTATGAGCAAGTGAAAAAACTACTTTAATAATACAAATATCAGTGTCTTAAGCTAACGTGATGCTTGAGACACTGTTTTTTAACACAAAAAATCAATGGTATGTCATTATTCGATAAAGCTGTAATCCCAATAGGTCTGGCTTCAGATCATGCAGGTTTTGATGCCAAACAAATTGTAATTAAAAACTTAAAAGAAAAAGGTATCCCTTATAAAGATTTTGGTACCTACGATTCCGAGAGTACCGATTATCCCGATTATGCCCATAAACTAGCAGTGGCAGTTGAGTCAGGAGAATGTTATCCAGGTATTGCTATCTGCGGATCGGGAAATGGTATAAACATGACAATGAACAAACATCAAGGCATTCGCTCAGCTTTGTGCTGGAACAAGGAGATTGCTCTTTTGGCGCGTGCACACAATGATGCAAATGTTTTGGCTATGCCAGGTCGTTTTCTTCAAGAAGAGGAGATTTATGAAATAATGGTGACTTTCTTGAATACTCCTTTTGAGGGTGGAAGACATGAGCGCAGAATAAATAAAATTCCGATTGATGGTTGCAAATAGCATCTCTTAAGATTTAATTCTATTGTATGACTAGGCCTAAAGCCAAGAGGAAACATAGGAAACGAAATAAGAACGCGAAACAAAATGCTTATAGAAATGCAATTCTATTTGTAGCAATTATGTCTCTATTTGCTGTAGCAACTGTTCTTAGAGTTATTTATCTTAACAAGCGTGGCAAGTTTGACTCATTTAGTGATACTGGTGTAGAGTATAAATATCCCGTTAGAGGTGTAGATGTTTCTCATCACAACGAATATATAAATTGGCAAAAGCTGAAAGAAGATAATATAACCTTTGTGTTTATGAAATCTACAGAAGGTGTCGATCATTTAGATAGAGATTATCAACACAATTATAGCTTGGCAAAAGAGGTAGGAATCAGGGTTGGTACATATCATTTCTACACATTTGGAAGGGACGGAGTGGAGCAGGCAGAACATTTTATTCGCAGCTCGAATGTAGTTTCGGGTGATCTAATTCCCGCAATTGATGTTGAACATTCAAAAATAAACAGAGCAACAACCAGCAAAGCATCACATCAAAAGATGATTGATGAGCTGAGAAAGATGGAGCGCGTGCTGAATGACTATTACGGTGCTAAACCGATTATTTACACAAATAAAGAGTGCTTTAGACTGTATATTGATGGAAACTTTCCTGACAATCCATTGTGGATTTGTGATTTAAGTGGCGAACCAGGTGAAGACCACAGTGATTGGCAAATATGGCAATTTTCGCACACTGGCAATCTCGAGGGGGCAATAGGAGACATAGACTTGAACTTTTTTAGAGGCACATTTTATGATTTTAATTCATTGATTATTCCATAACAAATATGAGATTGTTTAAGAACCATATGTTATTGATTGTGGCACTCCTTATGCTAGGAGGTTGCAATGATGAAATGAGCTTTAATGATGATCCAGAAAGCAATTTTGATGCTTTATGGAGAATAATTGATGAGAACTATTGCTTTTTTGAATATAAAGATATTGACTGGGATGAGGTGTATCGAGAGTATAGACCGCGCCTAAAACCCGATATGGGCAATGATGCACTATTTAAATTGATGGGCAATATGCTGTCTGAGCTTAGGGATGGACATGTCAATTTGTTTGCCTCGCATGATGTGTCAAGGTATTGGAATTGGTCGGAAGATTACCCCTCTAACTTTGATATTTCGGTGCAAGATAAGTACTTGGGGAAAGATTATTCTATTGCTGCAGGATTGAGTTACACTATTTTGGATGACAATATAGGGTATGTCTATTATAGTAGTTTCTCGCGCGATGTGGGGCATGGAAATATCACTCAGGTGTTGAATAGACTGTCGATTTGCAAGGGTATTATTTTTGACATAAGAGGCAATGGTGGAGGTAGCTTGTTGAATGTAGAGAGACTAACATCTCGTTTTTTTAACGAAAAAACGCAAGTTGGATACATCACTCACAAAACAGGGAAAGGGCATGACGATTTTTCACCTATGTATCCCAAATATGTTGAGAGTTATAATGGTGTGAGGTATCAAAAGCCAGTGATGGTGCTCACAAATAGGGGGTGCTATAGTGCAGCCAACGATTTTGTGAATATAATGAAGATGGCTCCCAATGCAACGATTATTGGAGACAAAACAGGAGGGGGTAGTGGATTGCCTTTTTCTTCTGAATTGCCAAATGGTTGGTCTATTCGCTTTTCGGCTTCACCCATGTATGACATAAATAAGAAGCATACCGAATTTGGTATTGAGCCAGATATTTATGTCGAACTCTTGGATGAAGACAAAAAGAGAGATAAAGATAGTATCATTGAAAAAGCTAGAGAGATAATAAATAGTAGCTATTAGCATTATATCTCTTTTTGATTATATATTTTTTTGTACCTTTGTCCGTTCGTTAAAAAACGGCGAAAATAATTTACTAGAATATTTACCTAAAATAAATGTCGAGAGTAACATTCTATTACTCTCTTTTATTGTGTTAAGATGGATAAGAATACGATTATAGGTTTTTTGCTGATTGCAGCAATTATATTTGTTTTTACTATTTTCAATAGACCAAGTGAGGAGCAACTTGAGGCTCAAAAGAGGATGCGTGACTCTATTGAACAAGTTGAGATGGAGAGACTGGCACTTGAAGCTGAGCGACAAGCTTTTGACACTATTGATGAAAGCAGTGTGGCAAGGCAAGATGTGGTGAGTGAGTTTTTTGCAACAGGCGCTGATGTTGGCAACGACTCTATAGCCTCTTCAAATGATTCACTACTTGTTTTAACCCCAAAAGTGGAGGAGTTTATAACTCTAGAAAACGAAAAGATTGAACTTGTGCTAAGCACACTTGGTGGCACCATCCACTCGGTTCATTTGAAAGGTGAAAAAAGACATACTGGAGATAGTTTGTATCTTTTTGAAGGTGAGGAGGCTCATTTTAACTTAGAGCTTTTCAATAGGAATAGTGTAAGGCTATCAACAAACAATCAGTATTTTAAACCAATTAGAACTGCTAACGACAATTCAATCATAATGCGCTTGGAGAGTGCTCCGGGTCAGCACATTGATTTTGTTTATACTCTTCCCACAGACGAGTATATGATGAGTTTTGATATTCGTATAGCTGGAATGAAGAATGGATTGCATCCTGAAAGCTTAACGAATTTGAGAGTTAATTGGGACCAAAAAATTAGACAACAAGAGCAAGGGCGACAGTTTGAAAATAGATTTGCTAGACTCAACTATAAGTATGATTCGCAATCTAAAACTCAACAATTGAGCAATACTCGTGATGATAAAAAGGAATTGACCGAGCCTGTTAAATGGTTCGCATTTAAAGATCAATTCTTTAGCTCTATTATAATTGCAGAGAAGCCTTTTTCTAATGTTCTTTTATCATCTGATATGCTTTCTGAAGATAAGGAATACATTAAAAACTATAAGGCTGAAACTTGGGTGCCAGTAAATATTAATCCTACTAAAGATGAGCTATCTGCTTCGTTTAAATATTACTTTGGCAAGAACCACTTTTATACTCTAAAGAATTATGATAAAAACGTGGCTAGCAGTAGCGATAAGCTATATCTAGAGGAGCTTGTGGACCTTGGCTACAAGTGGTTGAGCTGGATTAATAAATACTTCTCTATCCCTTTGTTCAACTTCTTTTTGAAGCTCAATTGGGGCATGGGGCTCATTATTTTTGTGATGACTGTTATTATCAAGCTTATTGTGTTGCCTTTGACATATAAGTCATTTAAGTCGTCTGCAAAAATGCGTGCTTTGCGTCCTCAGGTTCAAGCTCTTGAGGAGAAATATCCAGGACAGGATAAAGACATGATGCTTAAGAGGCAGCAGGCAACAATGGAGCTCTACAATAAAGCAGGGGCGAGCCCAATGAGTGGTTGTTTCCCTATGTTGTTGCAAATGCCAATTTTGCTTGCGTTCTTCTTCTTTTTCCCTTCGGCAATTGAATTGAGACAGCAGAGCTTCCTTTGGGCTCACGACCTTTCTACGTTTGATGCTTTGATAAGCTGGAATTTTGATATCCCACTTATTGGTAAGTTCTTGGGCAATCACATTAGTATATTCTGTTTGCTGATGACTGTGGTAAACATTTTCTATACTAAATATAATATGCAAGCTACCGACACGGGACAAGGCCAAATGGCGGGAATGAAATATATGCCTTACTTTATGGCAATTATGATGTTCTTCGTGTTGAACTCATATCCAGCTGGTCTTAACTATTACTACTTCTTGTCAACACTTATCACTATCTTGTTTACTGTAGGTTTCAAACAGCTTTTGAACGAGGATAAACTACTTGCGCAAATGGAAGCAAACAAGAAAAAGCCAAGAAAAAAATCTGGATTTATGGCTAGAATGGAAGAGGCTCAAAAGATGCAAGAAAGAGCAGCAAGAGAGAAGGCGAAAGAGAATGCTAAAAAGAATTATAGAAGATAGAATATTGGATTAAACCAATTGATAATAACCGTCCTGAAATTAATTTTCAGGGCGGTTTTCTATTTTGTTTTCTATCAATTTGTTTGTGTACTCTATCAATTCAATGAACTTGCTGGAAAACTGATGATCTGCCTTTAGATTTATTGTTATATACTTGTGAATATCATCGTGCTCAAGTTCGATGTTATAAAGAATAGTTTTATCGCTATTGCTTTCATTTTCACCAAATCCATATGAGTCTTTCATCTTTTGGATTCTGGCTTTTTCAAGCAAGCTTTTCAGGTTGTTATATTCATCGTCTGATAATGTTCCATTAATATTGATCGGGCGATAGGTGCCATCAAACTTGTCGAAAAACTGATTGGTTTGAAAAACTGTAAAGCTTAAATCAGGATTTACAGATATTTCGGACTTGAAATTGCCAATACTTTCCATACTAAACTTATAGGTAAACTCTTCTATGCTTTTATTTTGATTACAGCCTGATACTAGAAGAATAAAAGATAGAGCGAGTGCTAGTTTATACTTTGTCATAAATAAATGGTTTTTTAATATAGAAAAGGGAGGATATCCTCCCTTTTCCAGTTTTATTATTGATGATTAAATAATTATTTCCAAGGGGCTGGTTGCTCCAAATAGGGTTTGCCATTTTCATCATTACCCATGGTTTGAATTTGTCCTAATGGTAATGGAAACATTGTTTTTGCTGCTGGCAATTCAGATGCAGATGCAAATTTACTAATAAACCCTTTTTCAAAATTCAAGTAATCGAGTATAGCTTTGTTCATATAATCGCCACCCCATCTAACTAAGTCAAACCAGCGTTGTCCTTCCATAGCCAATTCAAGTTTGCGCTCCATACGTATTGCTGCAATACATACATTTTTGTCTGTATAGGCTAAGTGAGATGTAGGATAAGGAGAAATTTTGTAGTTTGCTGCTGGAGTGCCATCAATCATAATTATATTTTCTTCCTTGCCGGCGCGTATTCTAATTTTATTTACATACTCCATAGCTCCCGACAAGTCATTGTCGTTTGCTAAGCATTCAGCATACAATAAATAAACATCGCGTAAGCTTAGATATTGTAAGTTCATTGCCGAACCTGGTGCCCATCCAGCGTGAAGACCATTGCCAGCTAAGCCAGCATCTAGCTCTCTCTTTGTGAATACGTGTTTCTTAGGAACAAAGAAACCACCATTGCCAACATCTCTAATCCAATTATTTTTTGGAAAACCCCAATCTTTGTATGGTATTCCAAATCTGCCAATTGCAAAGTCTAGGCGTGGATCAACAGCAACGTCGTTGTTTATTGACCAGCTTGCTCCTTCAGATGTTGATGGATTTCTTTCAGACACATAAGGTTTTTGGCGATATAAATTGTTTAAGTATGGAAGTCCATTAGCATCTACTTTAAATGAATTTGCAAGCTCATTTGATGGTTGATAAAAACCACAGCATCCACCTGCTTCTTCACCACCGTGAGGATAGCATAGCGACATACCTGGATTTGCATTGTCTCGGTCAGCAGAAAACTGAGCTGCAAAAATTGACTCTTTGCCATTATCTCGGAAGCTATCAAAGTTTGCGTTCATATCATCCTCAAGCTCATACTTTAGTCCGTTAGATGTGATGCCATTATCAATAACATCCTTTAATATTGGTTTAGCTGCTGCCATATCTCCTTTTTGCATCAATACTTTTGCCTTTAATGCTTTGGCAGCCCATGAGTTGGCTCTCCCTGGTAGGTCTTGCTTGGCGGGCAACTTACCGATAGCTATATCTAAGTCGTTTAATACGTTTGGATATATATCTTTATCGTTATGCACTTTAGGATTGTTTTCTGTTATTTCCTCATCTATCCAAGGAAGAAATGGTCCAAATACCTTAATGCCTTCAAAGTAAAAAATTGCTCTAAGAAAATGTAGTTCACCTATTCTCGAATCTTTAAAATCATCAGCCAGGTCCTCTGTCATTTCAATAGTTTGAAGAGCTATGTTTGCACGTTTTACTCCTTTATATATCCATTGATATTTTTCGCTAATATATCCGTTGTCAGACAATATGTTGTATGTTTCCATAGTGTTTAACACAGACTGGTCATTTGGATCACTACCTTTGTTGGCATCTCCTCCATACATTCCTCCAAAAGTCCAATTAAAGAGGCTTGCACCCCAGTTGTTTTCGGTTATGTTTGCATAGGTTGATGTTGTCAGTAGATCAATTCCCGTTTTGTTTGATAAAGCAGCTTGGTCAATACTACCCTGAGGAGCTTTATACAAAAAACTTTCTCCACATGAAGTCAGCGCCATCAGCGCTGAGCTAAAAAGTATTATAAATATATTCTTATGTTTCATTGCTTGAAAATTAAAATGATTAAAATGCAAAGTTTACACCAAATAGTATGCGCATAGTTGTGGGCCAGCCACCTGCGTCAAGTCCTCTTCTAAGGTCAGCTCCACTTCCTGCACCAGTTTCCATATTTGTAATTTCAGGATCTAAGCCTGTGTACTTTGTGAATGTAAGTAAGTTTTCAGCTTGAATATAAAATCGTAAGCTTGAAATAGTAGCTTTTTTCACAACATGCTGTGGAAGAGTGTAGCCAACAACTAGGTTTTTAAGCTTTAGAAATGATCCATCTTCTACATAATAAGATGATGTTACAGCTCCTCCCCAACTATCTTGAGAGTCTAGGATTGGAAGTTTTGCTTTTGAATTATCTTCACCCATTGTCCATGAATAGTCACGCATTGTTTTTGATCTGTTTCCACCAAAAAGAGGGAAGTCTGTGAAATACTTGTTGTTATTAAACAAATCGTTTCCAATTGTTGAATACCAAAACATAGTCATATCCCAATTCTTGTAAGTTAGAGTTGCATTAAATCCTGCCATAAGGTCTGGGTGTGGATCTCCAATAGTGGTTCTGTCATAGCTATCAATTTTTCCATCAGGAACACCGTCTGGTCCACTAACATCCTCAAATTTGAATTTTCCTACATACGAAAGTGGGTTTTCAGTAATCGACTCTTTGCTTGTTCCATAAGGTATCGGTGAATTAAGTACATCTTGTTCATTTTCATAGAAACCAATTACGTTGTAACCATAGAAATGTGATATTGGCATATCTTTGATGGTCCTAGTAACTGTGGTTGATAATCTATAACCTGACCCATAAATTGCATAATCGTCAGAGTCTGCTAGTTTCAAAACTTTGTTTTTGTATGTGGAAAGATTGATACCTAAATCCCATCCAAAATCACCTGCCTTATCTCTGTAGTTGAAACTGAAATCTACACCTCGGTTTCTCATATCTCCATAATTGATGTATGGTGCACTTGGCTCACCAGCAAGATTTGAATAAGCAGCCGTGATGAGCATATCAGAGGTGATTTTGTTGTACCATTCTAGAGTGGTATTAAATCTACCATTATTAAACGTAGCATCAATTCCAATATTTGTCATTTTTGTTGCTTCCCAACGTGTGTCTTCGTTTCCGTACGTAGCTAATCTATAACCAGTGTCGGCGCCAGTGTTTGCTCCTGATAGGTCATAGTTTGTGGAAGCTGGTGTTGTGGTGAATAGCATTGCAAAGTTTGTAGCACGTGGAATTTCAGAGTTACCTGTTAATCCATATCCAACACGAAGTTTAAGGTCGTCTAGCCAATCTCTGCTGTTATCGAAGAAGCTCTCTTCAGAAGCACGCCATCCCAAAGATAATGATGGGAAGGTACCGTATCTATTGTTAAATCCGAATCTTGAAGCTCCATCACGTCTTACAATTCCTGTGAAAAGATATTTATCGGCATACCCATAGTCTACTCTACCAAACACTCCAAATAAAGCAGTTTCGCCCCAATACCAAGATTCTGTTTCTCTTTGTGAGTTGTTTTCACCCATTTGAAGTGTCCATGTGTCAACGTTATCTTCATACAGATAATTGTAACGACGACCTCTTAGGTTGCGCCCTATGCTACTCATAAGAGCATCACTACCAACTAGTGCTGTGAGGCTATGTACTTCGTCGAATGTTTTGGTATAAGTAAGTGTGTTTTGCCACTGTAGATTATAGCCACTACTTGCTTCTTCATTAAAGAAGTTGTGTCCTGGGCTTTCTGAAAACTCAGGGTTTTTCTTTTCCATATAATAACCCCAGTAGTTGGTGTAATCAATACCTAAACTAGTTCTGAAAGTTAGTTCTTTGTTTTTTATAAAATCAATCTCTCCCCATACGTTACCAAATAGTCTAGAATTAGTCCAGCTTCCGTCCTTAGCGCGCGTTAGGTTTGCTACAATTTGATGAAAGTTTCCAGTTCCAGTAATCTTTGAGCCAGCCCAATTCCCAAATTCGTCCTTAACAGGAACCCATGGTGATGAACGATAAACCCATGAGTAAGGGGTGGATTCAGATGAATTGCTGGTCAGTCCGTTATCTTTTGTGTATGTAAATTGAAGATTCTCTCCAACTCGCAACCAATCACGAATTTCGAAAGAGGTGTTCATACGTGTTTGGAAACGATTGTAGTACGAATGAATAACTGTTCCTTCCTGATTGAAGTAATTGAGTCCCAATAGATATTGACCTTTTGTTGTTCCACCCGAAAAAGTCAATTGATGATTCTGTATAGGAGCAGTTCTGTCAATTTCGTCCCACCAGTCAGTGTCCGAAAACTTAACCATTTGATTGTTTGGAAATGAATAATTATTGATATTAACATCTTGTCTTCCTTGTGCACCAGTGGTTGTCATGTAGTTTGGAATAATCGGTTTGGGTCCCGTACCAAATTGAGGATGTGAAGGAAATTGTTCTTGACCTGCTGAGTTAAACTTGGTGTTACGCAATATCATGGAATTATTTTGTGATTCCCACTCCATGTTAAGTCTATCCATTGAGTTTACTAGGTCGTAGCGTTTGGTCGTTTTTTGAAACCCATAATAAGCATCATAAGTTACTTTTGGTTGACCCGAGCGAGTACCTTTTTTAGTAGTAATTAGAATTACTCCGTTTGCCGCTTGTGCACCATATATTGCCGCAGATGATGCATCCTTAAGAACTTGCATGCTTTCAATGTCATTAGGATTTAAGCTACTTAGGTTTTGATTTCTTGTAGCTACTCCATCTATAACATAAAGTGGACCGTTGTCATTAACTGTGTTAACTCCACGAATACGCACCATTGTGGCTGAACCAGGAGACCCAGTTTGCCCAATGTAAACTCCAGGAGTTTTACCTTGCAATTGTTGTGTTGCTGATGATCCAGTAGATGCTAAGAGCTCTTTTGTGTTAACTACTGCCACCGAACCAGTAATGTCTTTTTTAGCTTGAGTTCCATATCCCACGACGATTATTTCTTCAAGAGCCTCTGTATCTTCAAGAAGTACTACTGTGATTTTTGTGTTGTTTCCAACTGGAATCTCTTGTGTGATAAATCCCACATATGAGAAAACTAAAGACGAACTTGCTGAGCCAACATTTAGAACAAAATTACCATCCATGTCGGTAATCGTTCCATGTGCTGTGCCTTGTTCAATTACGTTTACACCAATTAATGGTCCTCCCCCAGCGTCTGTAACCGTACCTGTTATTCTAACTTGGGCAAACAGGGTGGTCGCGCCAATCATCATACTGAGAAAAAGCATCATGCTTAATCTCAACTTTTTCAGCGAATGTTTTTCTTTTTGCATAAAATAATGATTGAAAAATTAATAATTTAATTATTTCGAATGTTTTTAACATCAAGACTTGATGTTAATTGGTTTTTGATTTTTTTTAATCTGCTTACATTTTAAAGCTTATATATAATGTTTGTTTGTATTTTTTGATTTAATGTGTAGAATAACGCCTCAAAGATAAAATTATTATTATTAATATCAAAATAAAGTATAAGTAATTTAATTACTGTTATTTCGACACTATTGCTTTTTTAATCTATCGTCTATTTTATCGTTAAACTCAATGATAATTGTGTTATTGGTTTTTTCCGTAACTGCCATCATCATCGCATTCTTATACTAATAGCTATCTTATGCATATCTACTGTTGATTCTGTATATTTATGCATAGCTCTTCAGACTCA
>CAYFSV010000034.1:0-20065 GCA_964345815.1 uncultured Proteiniphilum sp.
GAATTTGCCCCTTTTGTTCGGCAACATAAAGCTAAATTATAGAATTTCACCCTTTTGTTCGGCAACATAAAGCTAAATTATAGAATTTCACCCTTTTGTTCGGCAACATGAGGCTCAATTATAAAATTTGACCATTTTGTTCGACAGCATAAAGCTAAATTATAGAATTTGACCATTTTGTTCGATAACATAAGGCTAAATCATTAAAAAATAACCTTCTTGCAAACAGTTGATATAGTTCCACAAAGGAAGTTACTTATCCTGCTGGTATGGGGTCCTCATCTATTGTGAAGTCGATTGGAAGCAGGCATTGAACATTTACGTTTATGCCGTTCTTTATACCTGGTGTCCATTTGGACATAAGACTGAGCACACGAACAGCCTCTTTGTCAAGCTCATCATGCAATCCTTGTACAATTTCTATGTTCGATATTGTTCCATCTGCTGCTACAATAAACGAGCATAACACTCTGCCCTCGATACCTTGTTGACGTGCCTCTTTGGGATATCTCATATTGTGGGCTATGAAGCCAGCTAGTTCGCGTTCACCATAAGGGTAGCTAGGCATTTTGTCAACAATTGAGTATATTTCTGAGTTTTTGATATTATCATCTTTTTTGCCATAAGTTTGTGCTGATGTTGCCACTCGTCGTGTTCCTGCCGCCGCATTTTTGTTTAGTTTAAAGTACATAGGCACGTATGTTTTGGAGCGAACAATTTGATCTTTATACTTTCCTGGTCGCCATGGAGGCATGTTTTTTAATATTCTTAGTGCCTCTTCATTTAGTTGTGGGTCGGCTCGGTGTATAAGTTCAAAGTTGGTGAGTGAACCATCAGTCTCAACAGTGAATGTGTAAACCACAAGTCCCTGTTTGTTGTTTTCGGCAGCTTCTTTTGGATATTGAAGTGAATTGGCAATAAACTTGTGCATCTCAGCAGTTCCGCCAGTGTAAAGTGGTGGAATGTCGGGATCTTCATACACCCTTCCTTTTGCCGAAGGGGGTGGGGCTGTAATGCTGCTCGCATTAATGCTGAAAGTCAATGATATTAATAGTAATAGTGTTGTAACGATAGTTTTGAAGTTCATTTTTATATTCTTAATTTACTGATTTTAATATTATCGAAATGCAAAGATAATTAAAACGAGAGAATTATGAAATGCTTTATTAATGTGTAGCAGAGTTTGATTCTGTTGTAATAATATTAACCACATCTCTTAGGAATGGAGCTATTGAGGTTCCATGATTTTTACCCTCATATATTATTATTTTCGCGCAATCTGTCTCTTCTGCTAGAAGTTCATATAGTTTTTGAGCAGATATTCCACCCACTCTTCCTTCCTTTTTAGCAAGAACCTCAGGGCTTAGGTCTTTTCGAGCTGGATCAGATTCTGGTTTCAGCTCATACTCACCCACAGTTATTGTGATAGACTTGGGAATGCTTGTTAGCAAAGGCTTTTTGTTGGGGATAAACGAGCTTTTGTCCCACCACAAAGAAGGACTTGCTGCAATATAATTCTGAAAATCATTGGCGTGATTAAATAGTACGTATAGTGTGAAAAGCCCACCAAATGAGTGTCCGCAAAGGGTTTGACGTGTAGTATCGATATTGAAGCTAGATTCAATAAATGGTTTAGCTATTGTGCTTATAAATTTAAAGAAGTCTTTGGCTCCCCCTCCCTCTGTGTTGCCTTTGATGGGTGTTGTGTAATCTCGAGTACGTTCTTGTGGATAGGCTTTGTGCGAAGGGTATCCAATTCCCACAATGATTGGGAGATTATTATCGACAGAGCTGATCTGATTTATTAGCATTGGAAATTGTCCATTTCCGTCCAGCATGTATAATACCGGTGTTGGTGTTGAGATGTCTTTGTGGTATGTTTTAGGAATAGCAATATAGAGCCTATATTCTTTATTATTGTAAGTAAAGTCTTTCTGCTTGAAATCAAAGATGTTATTGGATGATTCTATTATGGGAGTGATTGTTTGGTTGGGCTGTGATTGCATTGTATGGGCTACAGAGATAAAAAATAGTAATATAAGAAAGTGTAGTTTTGTCTCACTCATGATTTGATTTTGTAATAAGCGGACACAAACTCATCCGATTGTGTCCGCTTAAATATAGTTTGATTACATTGATTTTAATCTTCCCACTGCCGCTATTTGGCTTGACTGAACCGTGATACCTTTGGCTGCTTTTGCACTAGCTGTGTCTATTTCGTAGATAGCTGGGTGCTGACCATCGTTGGTAGTAACGGCTACATATGCTCTTCCATCTTCAAAATATGGAGTGTTGGCATATCCCACAATTTTGTCTGCTGCTGGCAGTCCCGTAACGTAAGTTAGTTTCTTGCTTTCTCCGTTATATATTGCAAGTTGAGTTGCAGGTGTGTCGGAGGCACTGAATGTATCGGTAAATGGTTCATCATACATCAGCAGCAGAAAGTTGTCGCCTCCAATGTGCCAATTGCGTAAAAATGAGTTCCCATTTGTTTGTTCCTCAAGATTGCAGTAGTAATCAGGATCAAAATCGGTAGCTCCTGCTTTGATACGCACCACGCCAGCTGGTAGTTTGGTTTTCTGAACATCTGCAACCATTGTTTTGGCATAGCTTGGAGAGAATACATATATGTCTCCATTGTCGGCAGCCCATACTGTTTGGTAGTATTGTGATTTGAAACGTCCGCAGGCGTAGCTTATTTTGTCAGTTTTTATTAGCTTGGGGTTTTTCATTGAAGCATCATTGTAAATTGCAACCCATGCTTCATCTGGATATTGTGTCCATTGAAGTTCTCCCTTTTTGTATGCACTGCTTGCTGAGCCCCCATCTTCGGTTTTCACTAACTCGGGATATTTCACAAACTCACCATCATTCTGGCTTGCTCCATATTGGCTAAGGCCCATTGGGATTGGAGCTGTGTATAGCTTGTTGTTTGCCTCAAGCATTCCCGAAAGTGTCACAAATTCACCATTCCCAAGATAATCTTCAGACCAAATATCTTCTAGGTTAGGTGTTATTGTCTCTTTTTCAACATCAATAAAGTTAAATAGAAATCCTTTAGGAGTGTATCCAGTGCTTGTATCTGTATGCTTAGATAAATCGCCCGTTGATGATGTTATGATTTGGTTTTTGAAAGCGCCATAGCTTGTAAATCTCGTGATTTCGTATGTGTTGTCTCTTTCAATTATCTCACCATTCTTGTTTAGGATGTATGATGAGCTACCGCCAGCATTTCCTTGATTGTAAACCAGTCTGTAAAGGTATTTATCCTGATGATAAATCCAATAAGAGCCTATTTCGGTTTCTAGTCCATTATTTGCGGTGCTGATGGAGCCTTTGTTGAGTGCTTCGGATGCAAGCAGATAGTTTGCATCGCTAGACTGTGCTGCAATAACATAGCTGCTGCTAACTTCTGTTTTGTCATCATCACCATTGCCATTGCCCGTGTCGGGAAGGTCGTTGCTCTCGCATGACGCTAAAAATAAGCCTGATATAAATAAAGTGGCTAATAAAAAGGGGTTGAAAAATTTCATATTGTTGTTTGTTGAATATATTAAATAAAATAATTTTCTTGTTTGCGCTTACAGTGCTATCCTCACTTTTCCATATATAGCTCGCCCCGCTTTTTGTAGGCTAAAGTTGTCATATAGCTTTGCATCAGTAAGGTTGAGGCACTCAAGTGACAGATTATATTTCCCGCTGCTCATTGAGTAAGATATGCTTGCATTGTGTGAAAATTGGGTGGGAACATATGATTTTCCACTACTTCCCAATGCCTCCGAATATAGAGGAAATTTTTTCACAAAGAAGTTGTCATACGCAATGGTCAGTGTGTTTCCTTTTGTACCTAAGTTGTGAATATAGAATGCTAAATCTCCGTTTGCAAAAAGATACGGAACGTTTGGCATTCGTGCTTTATAAGTGTTGCTTGGCGCACCACTAATTGTGGTTGCTACGTTGTCTCTAATATTTATTTCGGTTAGATTACCTCCTATGCTCAATATGTTTGACAGATTGTAGCGTGCCGTGACGGTGTAGCCTTTTGTGAGCACTTTGCCATGATTGATGTAGGCTGCACCATATTTGCCGCCACTCAATCCTGTGATATTTCGCTGTATATAGTCCTTAATATCTCTATAAACAAGACCTCCTTCAAGATAAAATGCGTGTATGCCTAGTGATTGGTCGTAGCTCAAGTTTAGGTTTATATTGTCACTGCTTTCGGGTTTTATTGCTATGTCGCCAGTTTCCAAATCTTCATCTCCAAACATCTCTCGGTTGGTGGGCAGCCTATAAACTTTTTCGTATGATAACTTTGCTTGTAGGCTTTGCAATAAGAAATAGGTGCCAGCGGCTCCGTACCCCGAGGTGTTTGTGGTTTTTGTTGACCTTATATATTCGTCCATCGTGGATGTTTTAGCCACAGGTCCTGCCACAAATTGGCTATAGTGCTTACCAAATAATGATGCATTCCATTTCTCATTTGGCATTATCTGATAGGATAAGCCAGTAACATTCTTAATTGTTTCTTTAGGTATCGGGTCGTAGTTGGAGCCGGGCACCAACAGTGACTTGTTTGACCTTGTGAATGAATTGAAAATGTGGTTGAATGTAAATCTGTGAAATTCTTTTAGTCTATATCTTGCCGATACTGTTCCGTTCCAGTTATCGTTTACTGATTTTAGATGCATATAAGATTGTTCGCCTCCAATGCCAGCACGAAGTGGTCGCTTTTCGCCTCTCCAATTGAACTCGTAGGTAGCTGTGTCAACGTTTTGTATGTTGTTGTTATTGTAGTTGGCTGTTAGGGTTACGTCAAGTCCACGAGTAAATAGATTTCTCTTTCTATATTCAAGCGAGGGCATTATAGATTGCCCCTTGGTGTACTTCTCACCAAAAACAATCTCTTGACGAACTCCTGTTTGTATGTCTTTATACGATTGTGAGTAATTGATACCAATCATAAATCTATCTGCCCACCGCTTATTAACGAAGCCTGCTTTGGCAACTATATTTTCGTTGTGGTAGGTGTCGTGAAATCTCTCTACACGTTCAATAATTGACTTATTGGTGCTACTTCCCCCATTTGGTAAAAACTCTTTCACGGGTGTGTCCACCTTATAGTTGTTGTCGGAATAGTTTTGAAAGGCACTTAGCTCGTATGTGAAACCATTATCTAGGGTTTGACCAAAGTTGAAATATGACTTGTGGGTGTTAAATGATCCATAAGAATAGGAGGCGTCAAGATTCCATTTCTTAGAAGACCCTTTTTTGGTGACGATATTGATAACTCCACCTATTGCATCGGTTCCAAACTCAACAGGCACTACACCTTTATATACTTCGATGCGCTCGGCAAAGTTGGTGGGAATATTGTTGATGCCAAATGACTGACCTACGCCGTCTTGCGGAACACCGTCGATAAAAACCTTAACGTGCTTTCCGCTGAAGCCATCCATCATCACCTGCATATCTGAGCCCACACCACCAGTTTCGCGGATGCGCACCCCTGATACTTTGTTGAGCATGCCCGAAATGTTGGCTGTTGAGTTGTGCTGTATTTTTGCATCTATTGCTACTGCATTAAATGGGGATTCGTTGATTCGCTTAACTGCCGATTTAGCCTCAATAACAACCTCTTCCAGCGCATAGTGGGCTTCTTCCAATTCAAACGATACCTTAAGTGCTTGGTTGGCTTTGATGCTAAGCTTTTTCTCTTTGGTTTCGTATCCAATCATCTGAACAACCAAGGTGAAGTTTCCTGCCGATGTGGTTAGCGTAAAGTTGCCTCTTGCATCGGTTTGGGTGCCTTGTTGTGTCTCTTTGATGTGAATGGTTGCAAATTCTATCGGCTCTTTTCTGTTGTCCAACACGCTTCCTGTAATGGTTGCCGTGTGGTTTTGTTGCGAAAAAGTAGGGATCGTATATATGAAAAGTATAATTATACCAACTAGCCTGCCAATTGGTTTAACTTTATCTATTTTAGTCATCGTTTTAATGTTAGTGTATAATCTAAAACTACATTGCAAAATTAGTTTCTCCTAACCTTTTGTGCAATACCGTAATATAACTATTATTGATATTGCTAATACCCAATATGTATGATTGTTGGCTTGGGCTGTGTTTTTCGTTTTCCATTTAAACTATAGTGCTCATAGCTTTGTTGTTTACTTATAGCTTTATTGTGAAATCATTCAAATATCAAAATTAATATATGGCTTCTAATACTCTAAAATCAAACGTCGAAAGTCTAGATATTCAGCGGCTTCGCTTTCGTGACACCCCTTTTGTTCAGTTAATGAATAAGCGTATATACAATGTGTTGATTATTGCTTCTCAATATGATATGTTTATTTTGGAAGATGATGGACGAGTGGATGAGCAGATTTTTAATGAATACACCTCTTTGAATCTACGTTATCCACCACGTTTCACTCAGATTACTGATGTGTCGTTGGCAATTGACGAGCTCTCTGTAAATAGGTATGAATTAATTATATGCATGCCTAATATGGATGATATGAACATTTTTGAAAGTCTTAAAAAGGTTGATGCAAAGTATCCCAAAATTCCTATCGTTTTACTTACTCCATTTTCGAAGTCAGTTACTAGAATGCTTGAAAATGAAGATTTGTCGGGTATAGATTATGTATTTAGTTGGCTTGGCAATGCCGATTTGCTTCTTGCCATAATAAAGCTTATTGAAGATCAGATGAACGTGGAGCACGATGTGGAGACTGTTGGTGTGCAAACCATAATGCTTGTTGAAGACTCGGTGCGGTTCTATTCCTCTGCACTGCCACTGCTTTATAAATATGTGTTGAGCGAATCGAAAGAGTTTTCGAAAGAGGCGCTTAACGACCACCTAAGAATGATGAGAATGAGGGGGCGCCCAAAAGTGCTTTTTGCTCGTAACTATGAAGAGGCTGTTGCTCACTTTGAGAGATATGGAAAAAATATGCTGGGTGTTATTACCGATATAACTTTCAATCGTGGGGGTAAAAAAGACCTCTTGGCTGGCAAGCAATTGGGCGAGTGGGTGAGAAGTATAGATAAATATATACCTCTTATTTATACATCGTCTGAGTCGGCAAACTCCGTTTTTGCTGACGAAGTTGGTGCCACCTTTGTTGACAAGAACTCCAAAATGTTGCCACAAGAGATTAATAGAGCGATAAAAGATAATTTTGGTTTTGGCGATTTCATAATTGTTGCTCCAAAATCTCAAGAGGAGATTTTTAGAATTAAAAACCTTAAGGAGCTAATGATGAAAATCAGACAAATACCTGACGACTCTTTCTTCTACCATCTATCTCACGGTCATTTTGCACGATTTTTTTATACTCGTGCAATGTATCCAGTTGCAGAAATGCTTCGCAATATAGACATATCTGAGTATAAGACAATGGATGATGCCAGAGAGTTAATCTATCAAGCCATAGTGGAATATAGGAGAATGAAAAATAGTGGTGTTGTTGCCATATTTGAAAAGGATAGATATGATAAGTACTCAAACTTTGCCAGAATAGGAGAAGGATCATTAGGGGGAAAAGGGCGTGGATTGGCTTTTATTGGGCATATGGTGAAAACCCATTTTGATATTCAAACAGATGATGGGATGTCTATATCTACACCAAAAACAGTTGTGTTATGTACCGATATATTTGACGAGTTTATGGAGGCAAATAATCTTTATGATGTTGCCTTGAGTGATATGGACGATGAAGAAATCTTAAAACACTTCCTGTCGGCTAGATTACCAAAAAGATTGACAAGTGATTTTTTTGTGTTTATTGATGCAGTGTCTCGTCCCATCGCAATTCGTTCGTCAAGTTTGCTTGAGGATTCGCAGTACCAGCCATTTGCGGGCATCTATTCTACATATATGATTCCGTATGTAGATGATAGATATAAAATGATTAGACAACTTAGTGATTCCATTAAGGCTGTCTATGCATCAGTTTTTTATAAAGATAGTAAAGCATATATGTCATCGACTCACAATCTGATAGATCAAGAAAAGATGGCAATTGTGTTGCAAGAAATTGTTGGTCAGAGTTATGATAATTTGTTTTATCCAGCTATTTCGGGAGTTGCGCGGTCTATTAATTATTATCCAATTGGTAATGAGAAAAGCGATGATGGAATTGTGGATATGGCTATGGGGCTTGGCAAATATGTCGTGGAGGGTGAAAATGGCTTGAGGTTCTCGCCACGTCATTCTCATAACATTCTTCAACTTAGCACACTTGACTTAGCGCTCAGAGATACACAAACGCAGTTTTACGCTCTTGATTTGGAAGCCTCTCAAAGTGTGTTGACAGTGGATGATGGTTTTAATTTGAAGAAAATCAGAGTGCAGAATTCTGGCAAAAACAGCCCGCTGAGGTTTATATCATCTACTTACGACCCCAACGACCAGATTATTAGAGATGGATATTATGAGGGAGGTAGAAAAATAATATCTTTCGCCAATATATTGAAACATGATACACTCCCGATGGCAGAAACAATTGAGAAGGTATTGAAAATTGGTGAACAGGGCATGGGGCGCCCAGTTGAAATTGAATTTGCTGTAGATATTATTAGTCAAAAGAAGGCTAGCTTCTTTATTCTACAAATCAGACCCATAGTTGATAGCAAAGAGGTGGTGAGTGAGAATCTTGAGGGTATGGATAGAGACAAACTATTGCTACATTCATTTAAAGCTCTTGGAAATGGAGTGACCAATGATGTGTATGACGTGGTGTATGTGAAAACTAAAAACTTTCAAGCTATGAATAACCCACAAATAGCTGTTGAGATAGAGATGATAAATAATAGGTTTAGAGAAAATGATTCTAACTATATATTAATTGGTCCCGGAAGATGGGGCTCCTCCGATCAGTGGCTGGGGGTGCCAGTCAAATGGGCTCATATTTGTCAGGCTCGTGTGATTGTTGAGTTAGCGTTGGAAGGATACCAGATTGAGCCTAGCCAGGGAACTCATTTCTTTCAAAACCTCACATCATTTGGAGTTGGCTATTTTACAATAAATCCTTTTAAGGATAATAGAGACTTCTTTGATGAAGATTATTTGGATAGTTTGCCTGCTGTGTATGAATCCGAGTTTGTGAGACATGTGAAGTTAAATAAAGCCGCAGTGATAAAGATTAATGGAAAGAAAAGGCTGGGTGTGGTGATGAAACCATGAGTTAAGTATATAATTGATTATACTAATTCGAGATTCACCTTGGTTGCACATTGATGTTTTTATCTATAAAATAATGGAATTGTGCAAAACACGTTCAATAACTACTAATGCGAAATGTATTAGATAGCCATCCGCTAAATATTTATTGTCATAAAAATTTCTTTAGGATTTATTCTAAAGGGATTTTTATGTTTTAGTCAAAAATGCAAATCCCTACCATTTGTGTTTATCTCTATTTCAATCCAAAATGCGTGAAACACACATGATAACACCTTCAATTAAAACTAATTTATACCTATCACATATCCGAAATGGGCCTAAAAGCACTTGATTGTTATAAAAAATGATGTGAAAGTCACTGAAAAGTACCGTTAATGGTGAAATATATACGTGTTTTACACTAAAATAAATTGAATAGTGGAAAAACAGGGTCAGTTTTGCACTAAACCAAGTGTAATAGGGCATTTCTTATGTGTGAAACGGACAAAACCAATTGGTTTAGTGCAAAACACATGTATGAAATGCTATAAACCAAATGGTTTAGTCACTTCCACACATGAGGTGAACACTAAACAAAAGTGATTGGTGGAAAAACAGGGTCAGTTTTGCACTAAATCAAGTGTAATGGTGCATTTCTTATGTATGAAACGGACAAAACCAATTGGTTTTGTGTAAAACACATGTGTGGAATGCTATAAACCAAATGGTTTAGTCACTTCCACACATGAGGTGAACACTAAACAAAAGTGATTGGTGGAAAAACAGGGTGGTTTTGATAATATGAGGGTCAAAATAGGTACTTTTCGTATGCTAAACCTACTAAATAGACCTTTTTAGTGTCAAATATATGTATAAAATGCTATTATTTGAATGAAAAAGGGTGTTATATACATGATATGAATACGAAATAAAAGTGATTGGTAGAAAAACAGGGTAAGGTGAGTGATGTTAGAGTTGAAATAGGTGTTTTTCATGTTTGAAACTCAGGAAACAGAGCTAAAACGGACAAAAAACACGCGTAGAGCTATGCTTTTGACACAAAATAGACTCTATTACACACGATATTAGGCATAAAATGTTTTGATTGGTGGAAAAACAGGATAGGCATAGCACATTTTCGAACTATTGGATGTTGATTCTGAAAAATAGCTCTTGCGGAGCCCTTGGTAAAGAAGAAAGGGTTAGTAGTGTTCTGTCAGGTGGAGTGGGTAATCCTACGAGACAGAACGACAATGATTTAAATATATTTGGTTTTAGGTGTATCTGCTTAGATAATTGATAGTATGCTTTAGATTAAAGTTTGCCTAAAATTGCTGATGATATGAAGTCGGCAGCTTGACAGTTTAATCCTCCTCCCATTACTAGCATGTCGGCTCTGTCACGTGATGGTCTGATGAATTCTTCGTGCATTGGGCGTACTGTTTTGTAATATCTTTTTATTACATCTTGCGCAGTTCTGCCTCTTGATTGCATGTCGCGTTCAATTATTCTTGAAAGTCTATGATCGGGCTCCACTTCTAAGTATATTCTCATGTCCATTTCATTGCTCAGCTCGGGCTGTGTGAGGATTAGTATTCCCTCGACTAATAGTATTTTGTTTGGAATAACTTTTACTGTTTCTTCCAATCTCGAGCAAGTGAGGTAGGAATAGGTTGGTGAGTTTACTTCGTGACCACTTTTGAGTTTTTGGATATCTTCCAACATCAAGCCCCATTCTATTGAGTCGGGATGATCAAAATTGAGCTCTCGCCTCTGTTCCATAGGTAGATGCGAGCTATCCTTATAGTAGGAATCTTGAGTTAATATTGAAATTTTATCGTAGGGAACTCTTTCTAATATAGAGTTTACTAATGTGGTTTTGCCAGACCCAGAACCACCTGCTATACCAATAATAAACATGATTATTTTATAAGTTAATTAATGAATGAATGTATTTTCTTAGCTAGAGAATAGTATTTTAAAGGATGTTATTAGATTCTCTTTGTTGATGTTTTCTCGTAATATAACTAGTATTGTGTCGTTGCCGGCAATTGTGCCCATTATACCTGGAATATTGTTGGTATCAATATCTTGCGCTATCCCTTCTGCATATCCTGAAGGAGTTCTTATGACTGCGAACTGACCTGTAAACTCGATATTAATAATTCCATTTTTAAAAAACGAGGACGACATGCCGTGTCGTATCGGTTTTTGTTGTGGTAGAGCTAATGTTGGGAGCTTGTAAAAGTATTCTCCTGTAGCATCGGGTGTTTTTGCCACTTTCATCTCTTTTAGATCTCGTGATAATGTTGCCTGAGTTAAACTGAAGCCACGTTCAATAAGAATACTTTGAAGTTCTTCTTGACTTTCAATATTCTCTTCTGTAAGTATTTGAGCAATAGCCTTGAGTCGTTTTTCTCTTGCGGATGATTTGCCCATAGTTAATTTTCTCCTCCAAATGTAAACGAAATTGGTATTGCCGCTGGAACTTTAATAAGCGTGTTTCCTACCATTACCTTTGGCCATATCTTTACTGTGATGTTTGTTGGGTTTGAGGAAATGCCAAGAAAGCCACCCATCTCTTTTGCTACTTTATCGCGTGAGTATCTGTTCATTAAGTTTTTTAGATCAACTCCCACGCTGATTGGTAGAGTGCTCGTTTCGTTTGGTTCAACCCGAAGTGGTATGTCCACTTTTCCTGTTGTAAATTCCATATCATTGATTTGTATGGAATAATCCATTGCATTGAGCAGTGCTGCTCTTTGATTTGGATTTTTCACATCTAGATTTAGAGTCATGCTAAAGGGGATTGTTTGTAAAGTGCCACCCATTAGTATGCTTGATAGTGAGGCGAAATTTGATAATGAAATAGAGGTTCCATCACCTAGAGAAATACCAGCCAATTGGATGTTGTTGATTTCATTGTATTTGTATTCGCATTGCGAGAGCTGATATGCTCCTCCAATTTGATTCATAACGTCGCAACTTGCTAGTGTGAAAATTAGTGTTAGAGCTACTAGTATCTTTTTCATTTTATAATATTGATGTTATTTTATTGTTACCATTGTGGCACCGTATCCATATTCTTGGAATGATGCATCTTGAACGTAGCACTTGCTATATTTTTTGCGCAGTTCTTTGAGTATCGAGCTTTTCAGAACTCCATCTCCCTTGCCATGAATAAAGACGATTTTTTTGCCTCTTCGTTTAATGTTGTTTTGCATCGTCTCATGAAACTTCTCTAATTGATAGTTTAGCATATCAGCATTGCTCATGCCTGTGGTGGTGTCCAACAGCTGATTTATGTGTAAGTCAACTTCAATTATTTGTGGTTTGTCTTTTTTAGCTAATGTCTTTATTCTTGGTCTTTTGTTTGATTGTTCCTTTTCGTAGATTGCTTGTTGAATATCTGCTTGTGATATCAATAGTTCCTTTTCGGGAACATCGTTGCGAGTAATGTAGTAGGTGAGTGCATCTTCGTCGAAGTAGTCACTTTCAACAAAAGAGTGGAGTTTGTAGAATTTAACTGTATCGATTCGGAACTCTACAGATACAGGATTTTTGAACCTATATTGCTTGTTGTTTTTAAATGCTATAAACTGAACGCAAACTTGTTCGATTTCATTTAATATGCTTTTATCAAACTCTTCAATAAAAATCTGTGTGTTTGGCTCTATAATTCCTCTGTATCGGCTGTTCCATGAATTGTTTTCGCGATTCATATAATTTATGTACAGATAATAGTTGCTATCATTTATAAAGAAACATTCGAAACTGCTTTGCGAGAAATTCTTTGGATCGGTTGGCAGATAAACAATTGCTGTTGTGATTTTTTCTCCCTCAAGTGTCTCCTCTACAGTCTCGCTCACGGATATATGATCAACCGTCTCTTTATTGATATCTGTTTCTATATCTGTTGATGCTTCTGTCGACTCCATAAGCTTTTTGCTATCTGTAGGTTCTATAACAACGCACTCGGAAATTAAAACAGGAACATCAAAGCTGTGTTCATCTTCAATTATTACAATTTGCTTGTTCTGAAAGCCCTTAACAATACCGCCGCCCACGCTATTTAGAAATCTAACTCTATCCCCAACCTCTAACTTCTTCATTTTATTTTGTATTTATCAGTTTGATGCAAATACAAAGTTGACTATTTTTGTCGAATATTTATACAATAGTGCTGAGAAAAAAAGACTAATAATCCTAAAAATGAAGAAATCAGAGATTGAAGATTTGAAGATATCAAGCTACAATTATGTGTTGCCAGATGAGAAGATTGCGAAATATCCGTTGGAAGATAGAGATGGGTCGAAGTTGTTGCTATATAATGATTTAGAGTTAAACACTTATCCTTTTAAAGATATTCATAGGTTATTACCAGAAAATTGCTTGATGATTTTTAATAACACTAAAGTTATTCATGCTAGGCTGTTTTTTCGCAAAAAAACTGGAGCTTTGATTGAGGTGTTTTGCTTATCGCCTTTTGAGCCATCGGATTATCAAATTTGTTTTCAACAACGTCAGAGAGTTGTGTGGAACTGTATGGTTGGGAACTCTAAGAAATGGAAAGATGATGTTTTGGATTTGAAAGTTGATATGAACGGTGTTGAGGTTGTGTTGAATGCTAAAAAGATATCATATTTGGATGGAGCTGTTCAGGTAGAATTTTCTTGGGATAATGATAGTTATACTTTTTCGGAGCTACTTGACGTTGCTGGTAGTTTGCCCATTCCGCCATATCTGAATAGAGATTCTGAGGCAAGTGATGATGACACTTATCAAACCATATATTCGCTTGTGGAGGGCTCGGTGGCTGCACCAACTGCAGGATTGCATTTTACATCAGACGTAATGTCGCTTTTGCGTGAGAATGGGATTAAGACCAACTACGTGACATTGCATGTGGGTGCGGGAACATTTAAGCCTGTAAAGTCAGAAACAATCTCGGATCACCAAATGCATTCAGAATATATATCAATAGATCGAGATACTATTGTTGATTTGATTGACAATGTGGAGAATATAGTAGTTGTGGGAACAACATCGACCAGAACTCTAGAGAGTCTTTATTATATAGGAAAGAAGATTTTATTGAATCCTAAGAAGCATTTCGCTAGCTTCACAGTTTCGCAGTGGGAGCCTTATGAAAGTGACGAGCATGATGTTTCGCCCAAGGAGTCTCTCGAGGCAATATTAAGCTATATGGATAGATATGGAGAAACAAAATTGTTTGCAGAGACTGAAATAATTATAGTGCCAGGATATACGTTTCATTATCCAAAAGCTATTGTTACAAACTTTCATCAACCACAGAGTACTTTGCTATTATTGATTTCCGCTTTTGTAGGAGACGCATGGAAAGAAATATATTCATATGCCTTGAAAAATGACTTTCGTTTCTTAAGCTATGGAGATAGCTCAATTCTGTTTAGATAAATCGCATCTATTTCTTTATGATATACTTAGAGTGAAAAAATAAATGAGCTGAAAGTGTAAAAAAGATGCGTAATATTTGTGTATATAATTGATTCTTTGTAATTTTGCACCGCTTTTGAAACTAGAGAAAGGTTTTTAAAGGCTTAATCTGTTGATTTATACAGTATTGTGAAATCAAGGGTTTGACACAAAAATTAATTATATCATTTATATAAAAGCTAAAAGAAAGTAGAAAAATGCCTACAATTCAACAATTAGTAAGAAATGGCCGTACGGTAATTAAGGAGAAGAGTAAATCACGTGCTCTAGATTCGTGTCCACAAAGACGCGGCGTTTGCGTGAGGGTTTACACTACAACTCCTAAAAAACCTAACTCAGCGATGAGGAAAGTGGCTCGTGTACGTTTGACAAATGGGAAAGAAGTGAATGCTTATATTCCAGGTGAGGGGCACAATCTCCAAGAGCACTCCATAGTGTTGGTGCGTGGTGGTCGTGTTAAAGACCTTCCGGGAGTTAGATATCACGTGGTTCGTGGTGCATTGGATACCGCAGGTGTAAGCGGTCGTGCTCAAAGACGCTCAAAGTATGGCGCTAAAAAACCAAAAGCTGGCGCTAAGAAATAATTATTTAAAAGTAAAGAATTAAAAATCGCTGTTGAGATTTTTGGATAAGGCTACTTATAGGTTGAGTAAATGATTCGGTGGAATCGTTGAAGACAAATGATAATGGCAACCAAACCAACACAAATTATTTTAAACAAATGAGAAAAACTAAACCTAAAAAAAGACAGGTTCTACCCGATCCTGTTTTTGGTGATAAAAGGGTAACAAAGTTTGTTAACCACCTTATGTATGATGGAAAAAAAAGCTTGTCTTATGACATCTTTTATTCTGCATTAGATATAGTCAAAGAAAAATTGGCTAATGAAGAGAAATCGGCTCTTGAGATATGGAAAGCTGCTCTCGATAATATAACCCCTCAGGTTGAAGTGAAGTCACGCCGTGTTGGCGGAGCAACATTTCAAGTTCCTACAGAAATTCGTCCAGATAGAAAAGAATCAGTTTCAATGAAAAACCTCATCCTTTATGCTCGTAAAAGAGGTGGGAAGAGTATGGCAGATAAATTGGCCGCTGAAATAGTTGACGCTTACAATAGTCAAGGAGGTTCTTTTAAACGTAAAGAGGATATGCACAGAATGGCTGATGCTAACAGAGCATTTGCACATTTCAGATTTTAATATAGATAGGAAGTAAGAAAAATGGCAAAAACAGTAAAGGAATCTTTAAAATATACACGTAACATTGGAATCATGGCGCACATTGATGCTGGTAAAACTACCACATCAGAGCGAATCTTGTTTTATACTGGGTTAACTCACAAAATTGGTGAGACTCACGATGGAACAGCTACCATGGACTGGATGGAGCAGGAGCAAGAGAGAGGAATTACTATTTCTTCGGCTGCTACAACTGCCAATTGGAAGTATAATGACAATACATATAAACTAAACTTAATAGACACTCCTGGGCACGTTGACTTTACCGTAGAGGTTGAAAGGTCATTGCGTATTCTTGATGGGGCTGTTGCTACATTCTGTGCTGTTGGTGGTGTTGAGCCACAATCGGAGACAGTGTGGCGTCAGGCTGATAAATATAAAGTGCCACGTATTGGATATGTGAATAAGATGGACCGTTCGGGTGCCAACTTTTTTCAAGTTGTAACACAACTGAAAGAGGTTTTGGGCGCTAACGCAGTTCCAATTCAAATTCCTATTGGTGCTGAAGAAAACTTCAAAGGTATAGTTGACCTAGTAATCATGAAGGCTTATTATTGGCATGATGAAACTATGGGGTCTGACTATCACGTTGAGGATATTCCTTCTGAGCTTCTTGATGAAGCAAATGAATGGCGCGAAAAGATGATTGAGTCTTTGGCTGAAGTCGATGACGACTTGATGGAGAAGTTCTTTGAAGATCCTTCAACAATTACAGAGGACGAAATTCGTGCAGCAATCCGTAAAGGTACGTTGAGCATGGCTATAAATCCTGTTATCTGTGGTTCTTCATTTAAAAATAAAGGTGTTCAACCACTTCTTAATGACGTTTGTGCCTATTTGCCTAGTCCTCTAGATTCAGAGGCTGTGGTTGGTACAGACCCAGATGATCCAGAGAAAGAAGTTGTTCGTCATCCTAACCCAGAGGATCCAATGAGTGCCCTTGCATTTAAGATTGCAACAGACCCATATGTGGGACGTCTATGTTTCTTCCGTGTATATTCTGGAGAGATTAATGCAGGATCATTTGTTTTTAATGCTCGCTCTGGTAAGAGAGAAAGAATTTCTCGTCTATTCCAAATGCACTCAAATAAGCAAAACCCAATGGAAACTATTGGTTGTGGTGATATTGGTGCAGGGGTTGGTTTTAAAGATATTCGTACTGGAGATACTCTTTGTGATGAAAAAAATCCAATTATTCTAGAGTCTATTGATTTCCCAGACCCAGTAATTGGTATTGCAGTTGAGCCAAAAACTCAAAAAGACCTAGATAAGCTATCTAGTGGTTTGGCGAAGCTTGCTGAGGAGGACCCAACTTTCACAGTTAAGACAGACGATGAGACCGGACAGACAGTGATTTCGGGCATGGGTGAACTTCACCTTGAGATTATTATTGATCGCTTGAAGCGTGAGTTTAAGGTTGAATGTAACCAAGGTCGCCCTCAAGTTTCTTATAAAGAGGCAATCACACAAACTGTTGAGCTTCGTGAGGTGTATAAGAGACAAACTGGAGGTCGTGGTAAATTTGCAGACATCATTGTTCGCTTTGAGCCAGCAGATGAAGGATTTGCAGGTGGTTTGCAGTTTGTTGATGAAGTTAAGGGTGGAAATATCCCAAGAGAGTATATCCCTTCAGTTCAAAAAGGTTTTGAGCGCGCTATGAGAAATGGTGTTCTTGCAGGATATGCGCTTGATTCTCTGAAAGTGACCTTGCTAGACGGATCGTATCACGCAGTTGACTCTGATCAATTGTCATTTGAGATTTGTGCAATGCAAGCATTTAAGAGTGCAAGTGAGAAGGCTGGTCCAGTCTTGAAGGAGCCTATCATGAAGGTAGAGGTTGTTACTCCAGAAGAGAGCATGGGTGATGTTATTTCTGACCTTAATAAGCGTCGTGGAATTATGGAAGGAATGGAGTCTAACCACTCAGGTGCACGTGTTGTTAAAGCATTTGTGCCACTAGCAGAGATGTTTGGATATGTTACTTCATTACGTACAATAACATCAGGTAGGGCAACATCAACAATGACGTTTGATCATTATGAGGAGGTGTCTGCTTCTATTGCTAGAGATGTATTGACTGAAGTTCAAGGTAGAGTAGATTTGATAAAATAATACACATTTAAGAATATTATGAGCCAAAAAATCAGAATTAAACTGAAATCTTACGATTATAGCTTAGTTGACAAGTCAGCTGAGAAAATTGTAAAAACTGTAAAAGCTACAGGTGCAGTTGTAAGTGGTCCAATTCCATTGCCAACTCATAAGCGTATTTTCACTGTAAACCGTTCAACTTTTGTGAACAAGAAATCACGTGAGCAATTTGAATTATCATCATTTAAAAGATTGATAGACATTTATAGCTCTACTGCAAAAACAGTTGATGCACTTATGAAATTGGAACTGCCTAGTGGTGTTGAAGTAGAAATTAAAGTGTGATTTTTATTCCTTCTTTTGATTTAGAAGGTTATCTATCTAGCTAAAATAAATATATTTTATAAATTATCATTCGCCTAGTCCATATCTTTCTATTCTAGAGAGATATGGTTAGGTATTAAACAAAAAGAAATGCCAGGATTAATTGGAAAAAAAATCGGAATGACATCCGTTTTCAGTGCCGATGGAAAAAATATTCCATGCACTGTTATCGAAGTAGGTCCTTGCGTAGTTACTCAGATTAAAACTGTTGATACAGACGGTTATGATGCTGTTCAGGTTGGTTTTGTCGATAAAAAAGACAAACACACAAACAAAGCTGAAAAAGGTCATTTTGAAAAATCAGGAGTAACTCCGAAGAGACACTTGGCCGAGTTCTCAGGTTTTGAAGAAGAGTATAACTTAGGTGCTGAAATTACAGTGGATTTGTTTACTAATGCAGGTTGGGTTGACGTTACTGGGGTATCCAAAGGAAAAGGGTTCCAAGGAGTTGTTAAGCGTCACGGATTTGCTGGAGCTTCAAGAACTCATGGACAGAAACATGTATTGCGTTCTTCTGGATCGATCGGAGCTGCTTCATATCCAGCTAAAGTATTCAAAGGGACACGTATGGGTGGTCAAATGGGAAATAAACAGGTAACTGTTCAAAACCTAGAAGTTGTAAAAGTAATTTCAGAGCACAATCTTTTGATAGTAAAAGGTTCTGTTCCTGGAAGTAAAGGTTCAATTGTAACAATAGAGAAATAAAATGGAATTAGAAATTTATAACATCAATGGTGAGTTAACAGGTAAGAAAGTGACACTCAATGATTCCATTTTCGGAATTGAACCTAATGAGCATGTGATTTGGTTGGATGTTAAACTATATCTAGCTAATCAGCGTCAAGGAACTCACAAAACAAAAGAGAGAAACGAAGTTGTAGGTAGTACAAAGAAGTTGATTCGCCAAAAAGGTGGTGGTGGTGCACGTCGTGGTGATGTGAAATCGCCTTTGTTAGTTGGTGGAGGTCGTGTGTTTGGTCCTAAGCCAAGAGACTACGGATTTAAGCTAAATAAAAAAGAAAAAGCTTTGGCTCGTAAATCAGCTCTTTCACTAAAGGCACAAGGTAATGCTATCACTATTGTTGAAGATTTTGACTTTGAGCAACCAAAAACAAAGAACTTCGTAGAGTTGACACAAAAACTGCAACTGTCTGATAAAAAGCTACTTTTCGTTTTGCCAGGTCAAAATAAAAACGTATATTTGTCGGCTCGAAATTTGCAGAATGTGGAGTTAATATCAGCTTCGGATATAAATACATACAAGATTATGAATTCTGGGACATTAGTGTTCACAGAGTCATCTGTTGCTGTAATTGATAATTTACTAAAAGCATAAGGAGATTAAGAATATGGGAGTAATTATTAAACCAATATTTACAGAGAAACAAACTGAAATGACCGATAAATTCGAGAATCGTTACGGTTTTATCGTTGTTCCTGGTGCTAATAAAGTAGATATCAAGAACGAAGTTGAGAAGTTATATAATGTTCATGTTGAAAGAGTGAACACAATGAAATATGATGGCAAGCAAAAAAGTAGATATACTAAATCTGGTGTTGTAACTGGAAAGACGTCATCATTTAAAAAGGCAATCGTTACTCTGAAAGAAGGAGAAACGATAGATTTATTTAGCAATATCTAATTTATAAAATGGCAATACGTAAACTAAAGCCCACATCACCGGGGCAAAGACACAAGATTA
>CAYFSV010000035.1:0-19850 GCA_964345815.1 uncultured Proteiniphilum sp.
TTTTTCGCTATATTCCTACTTTTAAATGGATTTTCTTACATCGAACTCACGTTAACTAAATTCGACCCTTACTTCACTTGAAGGAAAGCTCGGTACGTACAAGAACTTGCATCCTGTTAGATTATTACCATGCCCGACATACCAAAAAAAGGACACCTCTTATCGAAGTATCCTTTTTCATCATGTTGACAAATATCAACTATAACCTTTATATTTTTATATCATTCTTAAAACTTATATCCTAGAGTTAAAACCCCTCTGAATGAATTATTTTTCAAGTCGAATGGTGCTGCATCCACAACCGCATCATCAAAGTAGAGATTTGGAAATGGATAAAGTTGATCTTTCTGGGTTTGATAAACCATTGCAAAGTCCATATAAAATTCTCTCGTAAATCTATACCCTAATCCAGCTGTGTAGAAATTGGTATCACCCTCCATTCTATATATTGTGTTAGCACCTGCTACACGCATATCACCATATTCAACCAACTCCGAATCATAAGGATTCTCCATCCAAGCATATCCCAAACGAGCCGATAGTTGATGACTAAATCTATATTCAGCCCCTAGACGAAGTGTTGAGGCAATCTTTGCATTATTCTCTATAAAGTTATTGTCTATATCATACCACGAAGAGTTCGCATTGCCTGCTGGAACTCTCAATTTATTATCTCTATAGTCTTTAAGTTCATAATCGGCACTTAGGATAATGTTGCTACCCAATACTGACGCAGCACTAAATGTCCACTTTCCAGGAGTGCGAAGGTCATAATAGTTGTTGAAAACTGCTGAATAGGTTTCCCCTTTTTCATAATCAGGATTTGCAATATAAGCACCCATGTCATCATCCAAATAAGCTTCAAATGTCTCCGTTAGGTTATATATTGTGGGAGTTTGATATGCTACACCAATACGAAGCTCATGAATGGGACGATAAATCAACCCCAATTTTGTACTTACACCCGAACCCGTTGTTGTAATCTTGTTGCCCAGCGTATATCCACCATTATCATAACGACCATTTCCATTATCTAAGTCTTCCAGAAACTCAGTACTTAAATGGTGATATAAATCAGATATGTTTAGTGAGGCTCCAAGATTCAACACATCGTTAATGGTAGTTCCTACCGTAAAGTCATATGTATCAATATATCCATTCTCGTGAGAGATTATTTCTTGAAGAGCCGAATGCCCCATTGTATTTAATGGAGTGTAGTATGGAGTGCCATCACTTGCTGTCTTTGGGTCAATCAGCCACGAGTTATATCCTAACACAGCCAACCATGGTTCGCTAAGGAATGGATCTGGCAAGTCTTTTCCAATCTGCAAATTACTTGGCTTTACGCCGTAGCTACTTTCTGCTATGTAATCAAGCATTCTACTACCACCTTGTGGCACCAAACCAGCTGCTCCGATATTTCTATTGAAATTTTTCTGTCTGTTTTGCGAAAATCCAAAATTAACCATTGGCATAGCTTCGTTTCTCAATGGAAAATATCCAACAAATCCAAAGTTATGGACATTGAAGTCTGTTGCTCCGTTTTTAATATCCCCCACTTTTGAAGTATTGTTTTGCAATCCAAATGTACCCGATATTTCAGAACTGCGATATACTCCAATTCCGGCTGGATTAATAGAAACTCCAGTTAAGTCGCCCCCCAATGCACCAAATGCTCCACCCATTCCCATCGATCTTGCTGTGCCATGAAGCTCACTCCCTGAAAACTTCAATGCTTCCACAATTCCCTGAGAGAACAAATGCGACGATACCAACATTAGTGTCATTATAATATACGTGATTCTTTTCATACGATTATAATTAATTATTTTCAAAAAGTATCGTATGAAACTTGCTTTAATCATTTACTGGTGTGATAATGATTTTCATGCTCGTTTCATACTTAAATACTTTGTTATCTTTTGCCTATATTATCTACGTCCACCGCTAGAACGTCCACTTCCACCACTACTTACAGAACCAGATGAGCTTCTGCTTGAGCCACTTGATGATCCACCAAATGAAGAGCTGCTTGATGAGCGAGATGGTGTCGAAAAGCTACTATTTGATTGAGTACGAGATGGCGAAGTTACTGTATTTCTATTAGTGGATGTACGTGTTGGTGAAGTTGCAGTATTACTTCTTACCGAACTATTAGAGTTGCGCTGATAAGTGGTGGTCGAACGTTGTGGCGTTACTGTTCCACTACTAGTAGCACGGTTATTATAAATTCTCGAATTTGGATTCACAGTAGTTGATGATCTGTTTGTTGCAGATCTATTGATAGCTTGTCCAGTTCTTGAGTCAACAACTCGACCCGAATTATCAATAACCCTAGTTCTTGAAGAAGAATTTGCACTTCTATTATATGCTGACGACGATCTGCTTGCTGATGTGCGCGACGTGCTATTTATGGCTGATCGAGATGCCGACGTGCGTCCAGCACTTGCATAAGATGTTCTTCCAGCTGTATTCGCCGAGCTTGTTCTATATGTACCTGTGCTTCTTCCCGATCTGTTTGTAGCTAATGCCGAGTAGTATCCATGATTGAAACCACTGCTGTAGCCCCAATTATAACCTCCTCCATACCAGCCACCATATCCATAATATCCTCCATAATACCAAGGAGAATACCAGCTCGAGTACCAACCACCATAGTACCAAGGATTGTGCCATCTACTATAATACCATGGGCTATACCAGCTACCATAGTAAGGAGAACCCCATCCATATCCATAATAGAATGGATCATACCATGGATAGTAACTATTAAAGCCCCATCCCATTCCATAGTACATGTTTGAGTTCCATCCATCATAGTCATAATAGTCTGCGTAAATATCATCACCTACATATACAGTCACTTCATCAGCACCAGTGATTTTCACACTTGATGCCGGATCGTGATATTTAATAATCCTATCTGTATATTCATATTGTTGATATTCTTGTTCATCACCATATATAGTGTCATTCTCAAATTCATCAATATCTCCACGGCGGTTATATTCATCTATATCCCGTCCATTGGCTTGCACATCCATATTTAAAGCTGTGCCCTCAACCACTACTATTTTCTTTTTTTGTGGTTCATCTTGCTTAGCCTTCTCTATTGCTTTAAGTGTTTCTTTTTGCTGCTGTCTAGGATTTGCATAAATGTCATCCCACTCTTGGGCAAAACCAATAATCGGAGCTAATGCAAGCAAACCTACTAATATTAAGTTTCTAGTTTTCATAGTTTTTCCCTTATATTTATAATGTTCTTGTTTTAATTCAGTTTATACCTCATCCACTATGTTAGACAATGTTTCATCAAATAAGTTTAATGTATATTGCTGTTTATACTGATGATTATTAGTTTACAAATATACTATTATTTAATTACTCTCTATCATCTATTTATTTTAAAGACGCTGTGAAACCTAAAAAGTTGCATCATACGTGGTTAAAAAACATAAACATCCAAGTATTGATGCATCAAAATAGAAAGCAATCAATTAGTTCCTATCTAAAACAATCTCTAGATTATCATAAGCAAGAGAACATGTTGGTGGCAGCTTTGCATTAATTTCCTCATGCAATCCCATGTGATGGCTCATGTGTGTGAAATATGTGTGTTTTGCACCAATTGTCTTGCTCAAAGATATTGCCTCATCAAGTGTTTGATGCGAGATGTGTTCTTCATGTCTGAGTGCGCTCACAACCAGTACATCCAAATCACTTAGCTTGCAAAGCTCCTCCTCAGGCAGAGTTTTCAGATCAGTCAAATAGGCAAAATTATTTATACGAAAACCCAAAATAGGCAATTTATGATGCATAACTCTTATGGGAATTATCTCCACACCCTTTATATTAAATGGAGATAGATTAGCTATATATTTTAAGGTAATATTCGGAACATAACCATAGGGTTTATGTTCAAACACATATGGCATTCGCATTTTGATAGCATCTCCCACATTGGCTTCAACATACACATTTAGAGTCCCAAACCTACCAAACGGACGCATATCCTCGATACCACCAACATGGTCAAAGTGCTCGTGAGTAATCAACACCCCATCTATTTTTTTAAAGGGTTGTTTAAGCAGCTGTTGCCTCACATCGGGTCCACAATCAATAAGAATATTTGTGCCACCTGTTTCTACCACAACCGAACATCTCAATCTTTTGTCACGGCTATCTTCCGATTTGCACACATTGCATTGGCATCCCAATTCGGGGACTCCAGTTGATGTGCCAGTGCCCAAAAACCGTACTTTCATCTCTATTCAATTTCTAGAAACAAAAAAATGCCGCACAATCTAAGACAAGATTAAGCGGCATTTTATGTTGTTTACTTACTTTTCTATATTAGTATTGTCTCTCTAGTATCCATAAATCGTTGAAGGGAACGCCGTAAGTTCTTCTTAGGAAGTCAGTGTTACCCTTTGATGAGTATTTTTGATAAATCTCATCACGTTTTGCGGCAGCCTGTCCTTTATCGTCATAGCTAGCAACAATCACACGATACATTCCTTGTTCATTTTCAGCAAGAATCACATTATAACCCTCATTTTCCATTCTAGATTTAAGTGACTCAGCATTTAGTTTAACGCTAAGTGATGCAATCACAACACTATATTTTTTCAAGTTTGGAGCATCAGAAGCAAAAACTGGTTCCACTTTTTCTTTTCTCACCGATACCTCCACTGGTGGCAACGAACCTGCATCCTTTACAACAGTTGGCTCCGATGCGTTTTGCTGCATTTCTTTCTCTTTTGCTGCTTCATAAACTTGTTTGTAAGCACTTTGTTTGGGTTTGCATGAAGAAGCAAAAACCAACATGGCAAACATTGCCATCATCAAATAGATCGATCTTTTCATTTGTGATATTGTTTTTATTTGTTCGATATTTTACATTAAAACTATAACAAAGATAGAAATAAGAAGAATATAACTACATGTATGAGTGTGAATATTAATTAAATCAGCTAATATAAGGGAGTTCCCAAAGCTATTAGCCACACACTTAGCTATAATTTATAGCTTTTCTAGTTCCTCAAAATTAATTTCAGGGGCTTTTCCATTTTCAACTCTATCAAATGTAGTGCCATAGATTGTGGATTCATTAAAGAACCCGCAATTTTGAAGATAAAATGAGTTTGATTCACTTTCATATCCACCTTGATAATCTAAACGCGCTTTTTGATGAGCAGTATTATCATAAGTAAAAGTTCCCTTAGTAGCCTCAACCCATTTCCCCGACACAGTTCGACTCCATTGGTTTGAAAACATTACACGGCGTGTTATATGCCCTTGCGTTGGCAAGAAGTTTTCAAGAAACGAGTGTGCACCTTTATAATATGTATCAGTTTCGGGACGCAAAAAGCTAGCAATCAGTCTCCATCTATTTTCATCGGTAGCATAAAAGTAAGCAGTGTATAATGTGTTCCCTTCGCCATCGGGTTTTATTTGTGTCAAAAACTTATAGGTGTTGCCAGCTTTCCAATCATAGCGCAAGTAGCTCTGACCACCCGAACCCTCGTTTCCAAACTCACCTATGTGAACTCCTTCGCCACGACGCAACATTTTAATTCTCTGATGTTCGGGAATTAAATTTGGGTCTTGAGTATCAAACGGGCTCCACACAGAAAATAAAACTCGACGCTCACGAGGAGAGTTACACTGTATACCAAAATATCCCTCACCAAAACCATTCGACATATAATAGCTACCAACAACATCGTCGCCTTCGGCAACAGTCACTTCATTATAAAACCATTCCACCTGCTCATCTTCAGGAAGATTATATTTTAGATGTACAGATGGTCCACGTCGTCCCCAATAGTGTGAGAAATCTCCCACATACGTAATTTTATTTTCAGTGGTCAGCAGAAAACTTTGGACGTTTGCAAATGTATCTCCACTTTTGCTAACCCCCTTCAAAGAAATTGGCATATAGCCAGGCTTATCAATTTGATAATCGCCAACTTTTATTTCAAAGTCGCCCTTATCTATCTTCACCTCTTTGCTATTATTATTAAAAGTAAGCATTATAATAGACTCACCCTCAGCTGTTCCTTTAATAGAAAGAGTTGCATTTTGTGGCTCATGAAAATATATATAAGTATCTATCAGTGCATCTTCGCTTGTCCATTTTATCAACCCCTCATCCTGAATCGTCGCTCCACGATGGCTTGCTGATACATAAGCATTGCCACTTAACTTAACCTCAGAAGTGACAGATTGCGAAAACATGGGAGCAGCAAGCACCCCACATAGTGCAATAAAAGTAATAATTAGTTTGTGCATTTTTGTTTTAAAATAAGTTTTAGTGATATATTTATAATAACAGACAAAAGTATTAGTTTTAAGTTTAAATACCAATTGCATTAATGACAGATAGAGATATATAGGAAATTAATTATCTTTGTTATAAAATAAACTTTAATCATTTATATAAGTAATGGCTCTAAAACAACATCTGGAACTCAAACAAACCCAACGTTTATCACCCCTTCAGCTACAGGTGATAAAGCTTATCGAACTAAACTCGGTCGAACTAGAGGATAGAGTGAAGCAAGAGTTGGAAGATAATCCAGCCCTTGATGAGAGCACCACACTGACAAAAGATGAAGAGGCAAACATCATAGATGGCAATGAGGACATAAGTCAAGATGAATTAATAAGAGGTGATTATTTAACCGAAGACGACATCCCCCAATATCAGCTCAATAGGTGGGAAGGCAATAACGAACCCAACATTATAGAGGCTACTTTTGCAAGCGACACAAGCCTCAACAACTTTTTGATGGATCAAATAAGGCTTCGGGAGTTAAGCAACGACAATTTCAAAATTGCTCAATATATTATTGGCAACCTTGACGAAAACGGATACCTGAAGCGAAGCCTTCAATCTATTTCCGACGATTTACTATTTCAACTGAATATAGACGTTGGTGTTGACAAGTTAAAGCCAATCCTCGATATCATTCAAGAGCTAGACCCAGCAGGCGTTGGAGCTGTCAACCTACAAGAGTGTCTTCTCCTACAGCTTAAACGAAAACCCAAGAGTAACAAAAACGATACAGCTATAAAAATTATAACCGACTATTTCGATGAGTTTTCTCGCAAGCATTTCGACAAGCTCGAACGACAACTAGAAGTATCACGAGACGAACTTCGTGAAGCAATTGCTGAGATAACATCATTGAATCCCAAGCCAGGCAATGTATTTGGAGATGCCGTCGAAGCACATATGAGCAATATAACTCCAGACTTCATTGTTGATGTATATAATGGAGAAATATCCATGTCGCTTAACAATAGAAATATCCCCCAACTCATCGTAAGTCGCAACTTTTCGGATATGATGCAAGGATATTCTCAAAACAAGAAGAGCATGAGCACTGATAGCAAGCAAGCATTGCTGTTTATGAAACAAAAAATGGACTCGGCAAAATGGTTTATTGATGCTGTCAGACAACGTCAACACACTCTTTATAAAACTATGGAGGCAATTATCAAAATCCAGTATGATTTTTTCATCACCGAAGACGAAACAACGCTCAAGCCAATGATACTAAAAACCGTTGCCGAAAAGACAGGATTAGACCTTTCCACCATATCACGAGTTAGCAATAGCAAATATGTGCAAACAAATGGGGGTATCTATCCGTTAAGGTTTTTCTTCTCAGAGGCAATGCAAAATGAGGTTGGCGAAGACGTTTCAACCCGAAAAATTAAATATATTTTGCAACAAACCATCGAAGCAGAAGATTCGCAAAAACCGTTGACAGACGAAAGGATTGCCAAGATATTAAACGAAAAAGGGTATGTAATAGCTCGACGCACTGTGGCTAAATATCGCGAACAGCTCAACATTCCTGTGGCTCGATTAAGAAAAAAAGTCTAACTTTGTCGGTCTATAAAAAATTTTAAACGTAAATGAAGCAATTAGCAAAATCCATATCATCACTCATCTCCTCAGTTTTCCAACCGCTGTTTATGCCCATATATAGCATTCTACTACTATTTGTTTACACCCCATATTTCAGATACACCTACATCAATCAGTATTGGAAGATACTAACTACCGCGGCAATGTTTTCATTTGTTCTTCCTGCAATATTTATATTTATTGTTTACAAAATGAAACTTATATCCGATCTTTCGCTAAAAGTTCGAAAGGAAAGATTTATACCCTACAATATAGTGCTCATCTCATACAGCTTAATGATAATCTACTACATTAGGATGGGCATGCCAGTTTGGTTTGTTATGCTCACTGCCTCCTCAGTTGTTGTTATTTTAGTTGCCCTTTTTATAACTATTTGGTGGAAAATCAGTGCACACATGTTTGGTGTAGGCGGTTTGCTAGGTGGAGTTATGGCAGTTAGCTACTTCATAGAGAGGGCAAATCCCACACTACTTTTCATCCTACTATTTGTATTGGCAGGAATGATAGGAACATCTCGATTAATATTAAAAAGACACACTCCACTTCAAGTACTAGGAGGCTTCCTTCTTGGATTCGCCATTTCTTTTGTATTTGTTTGGATTGGAGCTTAAAAGATTTTGCTAACTGATAAAATAATGCTACTTTTACAACATAATAATAAGTAGTATAAACCATAAATTAAAATTTAGATTCTATGAATTTTCCGGAAAATTTAAAGTATTCAAAAGACCATGAGTGGGTAAGAGTTGAAGGCGACGAAGCTTACATTGGTGTTTCAGATTTTGCTCAAAGCGAGCTAGGTGAAATCGTGTTTGTGGATGTTGATACAGAAGGGGAGACACTTGACGCAGGCGAAATTTTTGGTAGTATCGAAGCAGTTAAAACAGTATCTGATTTGATAATACCAGTTACAGCAGAAGTACTTGAGGTGAATGAAGAACTTGAAGATGCTCCTGAACTTGTAAATGAAGATCCATACGGAAAAGGATGGATTATTAAAGTTGCGCTAAAAGATGCAAGCGAATTAGATTCTCTTCTTTCTAGTGCCGACTACAAAGCCGAAATTGGTCAGTAAATTTGAACAAAACAAAGCCATGAGAGTTATTCATAAAACGAATAACTCTCTTTTTTTTAATCATATGAAAGTATCATATTAATCACTATCACATCAGTTAATGATTAAAGCGAGCTTAATATGATACTTTTTTTAAATAAATAATTTTAATCATTATGAAACCAGTCGTAAGTATTATTATGGGTAGCACATCCGATTTACCAGTGATGGAAAAGGCTGCTCAACTATTAAACGAAATGAAAGTTCCATTCGAGATAAATGCTCTTTCGGCACATCGCACCCCCGAGGCGGTTGAAGAATTTGCTAAGAATGCTAAGAACAGAGGTGTAAAAGTAATAATTGCAGCTGCAGGCATGGCAGCACATCTTCCCGGTGTGATTGCATCAATGACCACACTGCCCGTTATTGGTGTTCCCATCAAAGCCACTCTCGACGGAATGGATGCATTGCTTGCTATAGTGCAAATGCCCCCCGGAATTCCTGTTGCAACAGTTGGCATCAATGGATCGCTCAACGCCGCTATACTAGCCTTGCAAATGATAGCAACTGGAGATGAAGCAATTCAAGAAAAACTACACAACTACAAAGAGGGCTTAAAAGACAAGATAACTCAAGCAAACGAGGAGTTGAAAAATATCAACTACGAGTTTAAAACAAATTAGATAGGCTCCCCAGCAACATATCATGCTCCCAATGATGGACATTGGCAAACAAAGTGGTTCAATTTGTTGCTACAGAAAGAAAAACTAATTAACTTTGCACCCATCAAAATAGGCAATCTATAAAATCAAGTTGCTAATCATATTTCAAGCGCAGGTGGTGAAATTGGTATACACGCTACTTTGAGGTGGTAGTGCCGGTGACGGTGTGTGAGTTCGAGTCTCATCCTGCGCACGATAAAAATAAAAGACATTCAGTAAACTGGATGTCTTTTTTGTTTTTATAACCTAGCAAAACTATTAACTTTACACCCCCATACACACATATACATAGTTATGAAGACAATATCTGCAGATCAAATAATGCAAGCTATTGAAGAAATGGAAACATACCAATACTTCATCACCAAGCAAAAGATAAAGAGTCTTATAAAAGAACAAGATAAACATGCCCACAAAGGCACTCAAGGACATAGCCTAATTATAGGCGGAAGCATTGGCAAAATAGGTTCGGTGGCTCTGGCATCAAAAGCAACACTCAAAACTGGGTGTGGACTAGCCACCGCCTATGTCCCAAAATGTGGAACAATACCATTGCAATCAAGCCTTAGTGAAATAATGGTTATCGAAGACAAGGGACAAAATGAAATTGAAAATATCAACTATAATATCCAACCCAATGCAATAGGAATAGGTGTGGGATTGGGAACAAGCACCAAAACAAGAAATGCACTAGCTCATTTTCTTAAAACCAACACACTACCACTAGTTGTAGATGCAGACGCTATCAATATTATATCTCTCAACAAAGAGCTACTAAAGGATTTGCCTCCAAATAGCATATTAACACCCCACCCCAAAGAGCTTTCAAGGCTTGTAGGCAGGTGGGAAACCGACTTTGAGAAAATAGAGAAGTGTATAAAAATTGCCGAAGAAAACAATATAATTATTGTTGTGAAAGGGGCTAACACCCTAATAATTGGTGCCAGCAATCTATATGTAAACAGCAGTGGAACATCCGCATTAGCAACAGCAGGCAGTGGCGATGTGCTCACAGGAGTCATCACCAGCCTCATGGCACAAGGATATCCCGCTTTGCAAGCTGCCAAAATAGGAGTATATTTGCATGGCTTAACAGCAAATATCACTTCAAAAACAATACATCCTCTTAGCTTCGTGGCATCCGATATAATCGAAAATATAGGAAAAGCCTACTTCACAATAACATGCGATGAGGAGATTGACTAACTTAAAAAAAAATTAGACAGCCGAAATGACTAAAAAAGAGAGATACAAATATGTTATAGATTGGTTTGAGCAAAATGCACAATCATCCGAAACAGAACTAGACTATCAAGACAACTATCAACTACTAGTAGCAGTAATTTTGTCAGCACAGTGCACCGACAAAAGAGTGAACATAATAACCCCCAAGCTATTTGAGGACTTTCCCACCCCAGAAGTATTGGCAGCATCCTCATCCGACGAGGTGTTTCAATACATCAAATCATGTTCCTATCCCAATAATAAAGCCAAAAGCCTTGTTGGGATGGCACAAAAGCTTATTAATGATTATGAGGGTGAGGTTCCCTCAACATTTGATGAATTGATTACCATACCAGGAGTAGGACGCAAAACAGCAAACGTAATTCTGTCCGTTGCATTCGACAAGCCTGCAATGGCGGTTGACACCCACGTGTTTAGAGTTGCAAACCGAATTGGGCTAACCAACAACTCTAAAACGCCTCTCGAAACCGAAAGAGAACTTGTTAAACATATACCCGAGCACCTACTCTCAAAGGCTCATCACTGGCTCATTCTCCATGGGCGTTACATATGTGTGGCACGCAAGCCCAAATGCGAGATATGTGGACTAAAAGAGTGGTGCAAATACTATAAAAAGAATGCCAAAAGAGATTTACTTATCAACGAAAAAGATAAGTAAAACTAGTCTGCATCAGGTTCGATTAAAGTATCTGCAAAAGTCCCTTTTTTATCCATAATAATATAAATTATCGGCAAAATACCAACTGAATTAATAACCGCAATTATAATAAACCAAGCCAAGTGGTTGTTCCTTGCGGCTTTCCACATTGCAATCACTTTCATCACTCCGTCAAATAATGCCAGCACTACCATTAGAGGGAGAAACCAACTATAGCTAATAGGATCGAATAATAATGTATTCATAAGCAGTTGTTTTAGAGAATTATAAAAAGTAACATCTTACAATAAAACAAGAAAGAGGACTAATTGCTCATTCCTCTTTCTCTAATATAACTTATTAATCGAAGTGAGAGTTTAGGACAACTCTTTATCGATTGTATCTATCTTTTTAACTATCAATTCAATATCAGCTTTAATCTTCTTCACCTTCTGATTCATATTATCAATCAAGCTACTTCCTTTCTTTGACGAAACAGACAAGAAACCAATATTATTTTCATAGGTTTGCAACTCTCCCTTCATTCTGTCAAATTGTCTCATAAGCCTTTCACGCTCACGCATCAATTGTCCTTTTGCATTGTCCGATTTAGCCATATCCGAAACATTCGACTTAAAGTTGTCAAGCGCCCTTTCGGTTTTGCCAATATTCAATCTATCAAATTGTGCCTCAGTTGCATCATAAAACTCCTTATAAGCTCTATCCTTAACCTTAAATGGCACATGACCAATAGCATACCATTCATCCATCAGTCCTCTCAATTGTGGCAGCGCCTCATCTACAGACAATGAAGTGTCAATCGCATTAATCTTCTCAACAATCTCTTTCTTCATCTCCATATTCTTGCTCTCTTCAGCACGTTGAGACGAAGTGGTCAATTTCTTTTGCTCAAAGAAGTGGTCGCAAGCAGCAATAAAACGCTTCCATGTGCTATCTACATATTTGCGAGGCACCAAACCAACTGTCTTCCACTCTTTTTGAATGGCAATCATATCCTGAGTAGTTCTTCTCCAATCAGTGCTATCCTTCAGCTCCTCGGCACGCTCAATTAGCGCCATTCTTTTTTTCAGATTCTCATCCATTTCGCCATGTAGCGACTTGTAGAATTCATTTTTGTTTCTGAAAAAGAAATCACACGCTGCACGATAACGTTCATATATCTTTGTGTTCCATTTTTTTGGCACATATCCAATACCGCGCCATTGCTTCTGAATATCCAAAACCTCCTTAACCTTACGGTTCCAATCCTTTATGGTGTTTAGTTTCGAATAGTCGATAGCCTCAAGAGTTTCACAAAGTGCTTTCTTAGCCTCAAGATTATCCTCCTCTTTACCCTTTAGAGCTTCAAAGTGAGACTGATATTTTTTATTTATCAATGTAGAGGCAGCCTTAAATCTTTCCCAAATAGCCTCCCTATCTCTGCGAGAAACAGGACCTATGTCGCGCCACTCTTGGTGAAGGTTTTGCAATTGGTAGAATGCCGAAACAACATCCTCCTCCTCATCAAGCTTCTCGGCAGCCACACACAGTTCAGTTTTCAACTCAAGGTTTTTCTTAAAGTCATACTCTCTAAATTCGTTGTTGATACGAACCAAGTCGTAAAACTTCTCAACATGGCGCTGATACTCTTTCCAAAGCTCATTAACTTTTGCCTGCGGAACTAGTTTTATATCGCTCCATTGCTGTTGAAGATTGCGAAAATCTTGATATGTTTTATTGAAATCCTCGTGCACTTGTTTTTCCGACAACAGTTTCACCTGCTCAATTATAGCAAGCTTCTTTGCAACATTCTTTTCTTTTTCTGCCTCTTCGCGTGCAACAATCTCAGATCGCTTCTCTCTAATTTTTTGAATAAGCTCCTTACCCTCGGTATATTGCTCACTCTCTTTCATCACGAAGTCTATAGATTCGCCTCCAGCCTCTATAAATGCTTTCTTTTGAGTATTAGTTTCGTTGCGCAACGAACGATAGAAATGGTTCTTCACCTCCTCAATATCTCTGCGTTGAGGATTTTCAGACGCCAACAAATCACGAAGCTTTTGCACAATTTCGTCTAACGACAAGATTTCACTCCCGTCATCATCCCCCACATTGTTCTCATCCACCTCATCTTCTGCATCGTCCTCTTCTTGGTCGTTTGCATCATCTAGATGATAGTCGATTTCATTTTCTTCAGTTGGCTCCACACTACTGGCAGATGCAGCTGCTTCCTCAGCTTGAGGTTTTTGCTCATCCACTTCATTAGTTGTCTCTGACTTAGTTTCTTCTACAGGAATCTCATTTGAAGTTTCCTCAATACCCTCTCCCTGATTAATGGGGAGTTTCTCATTTTCAAGATTGTTGCTGTTCATCGGTTCACCCTTCGTATTTTATATCCCAATCAACATGATGGGAATTTATTAATTCATGCTATTAATCATCACTCCAACCATGACTTTATCTATAGGTTTGAATGATATAACTCAATGCATTTACAAATTAACGAATATTTTTTGTTATTTCATTGACTTTTCTCGTTTATTTAGAAAAAATCGATATAAAGGTTGTATTTTTGTGTGGAATATAAGAACATTAATTGATATTTAACAGTTTAACAATAAAAACATCATGGAAGAATTGAATATTAAATACACTATTTCTCAAAAAGTAAAACTCATTTCTCTCTTAGCAGGAATATATCTTGCTGCCACAACCCTCACTTTAGGAATAATGCAAGCACTAGAAAAAAATTTCGCTTTTGTGTTCTATGCAAGCCTTGTGGGGCTCCTACTGGCTGTCTTGCTTATTCTCACCGTCACCGTGTGGCAAAAATCAATTGTGATTACTATAAACAACCAAGAGATAGACATCAGTCTTCCCAACCAACAAATAGATGGATCAATAACATGGGACAACGTCACACAAGTGGGCATTGGGCTAAGCTACATCACACTCACATCAGAACCCACTAACTACAAAATAGATCTTGGCAACCTAAAGTATAACGACCTCAAAAGAGTAAAAACTAAGATAATAGAGGTTTGCGAATCAAAAGAGATACCCTTCAGCAATATATAAAAAACAACAACAGACCACATACTTACTATATAAGCTAGTGGTCTGTTGTATAAATATCTTAGTGTTTCAACTACTACTTCTCTCTAAAGAATATTTTAATTGGAGTGCCTCTAAAGTTCCAATGATCGCGCATCCTATTCTCCACAAATCGTCTGTAAGGCTCTTTCACCCATTGAGGCAAATTGCAGAAAAACACAAATGCAGGTATCTGAGTATTTGGTAGCTGCGTCACATACTTCACCTTTATATACTTGCCCTTATTTGCAGGCGGGGGCGTTTTGGCAATGATAGGCAACATCACCTCGTTTAGTTTGTTGGTAGCTATGCGTTGCTTTCTGTTGTGATACACCTCTTTTGCTAGGTCCATCACCTTCAAGATACGCTGCTTGGTGAGAGCCGAACCAAACACAATTGGAAAATCGGTGAAGGGTGCAAACCTCTCACGTATTATCTTCTCAAAATCTCTAATCAAATTGGTGTCCTTACCATCTACAGCATCCCATTTGTTTACTAGCACCACCAAGCCCTTACGGTTTTTTTGAATCAAAGAAAATATATTCAAATCTTGGCTCTCCACACCTCGCTCTGCATCAATAATCAAGATACACACATCCGACTCCTCAATGGAGCGAATAGAACGAATGATAGAAAAATACTCCAAGTCCTCCTGCACTTTTCCCTTCTTGCGAATACCAGCAGTGTCCACTAGGTAGAAATCCATCCCAAACTTATCATAGCGGGTGTGAATAGAGTCGCGCGTGGTTCCAGCAATATCTGTCACAATGTTTCGCTCCTCGCCAATCAACGCATTCACCAGCGACGACTTTCCAGCATTAGGACGACCCACAATTGAAAACTTAGGAATATCGGCAAGCTCCACTTCATCGGCATCCTTTTTAAATAGCGACACCACATGATCGAGCAAGTCGCCCGTGCCAGCACCATTAACAGCCGACACAGTGTAGGGATCGCCCAAGCCCAAGGAGTAGAACTCAGCCGACTGAAAGCCGATGCTATGCGTGTCGGCTTTGTTGGCAACCACCACCACATCTTTTTTAGATTGACGCAGCAAATGAGCCACCGCCTTGTCTAAGTCGGTCAATCCATCCATCACATCCACCACAAACAAAATCACATCAGCCTCTTCAATGGCAATCATCACCTGCTTGTTTATCTCATCCTCCATCACGTCGTCCGAGTTCACAATCCATCCGCCAGTATCAATTAGCGAAAAGTCGCGACCTGTCCAGTTAACCTTACCATACATTCTGTCGCGGGTGGTGCCCGATATATCAGTAACAATTGCCTGACGGCTTTGTGTAAGTCTATTAAACAACATGGACTTCCCAACGTTAGGACGGCCCACTATGGCTACTAAGTTTCTCATATTTCTATTCCCTCCAGGGTTTATTTTTCGTTATTATCAGTTTTTTGCTTCACAGCAATTGTTTTAATCTAGTTTATATCCAAATGATTTGAGCATATTATCTCTATTGCGCCAGTCCTTTTCCACTTTCACATAGAGTTGCAAGAACACTTTTTTCTCAAAAAACAGCTCAATATCCTTTCTTGCCAATGTGCCAAGTCTCTTCAGCGCCTCCCCTTTATGTCCAATCACAATACCTTTTTGAGTATCGCGTTCCACCATAATTATTGCACGAATGCGAATAATATCAGGCTCCTCCTTAAACTCCTCCACCATCACCTCGATAGAGTAAGGAACCTCTTTTTGATAAATCTCTAAAGCCTTTTCGCGGATAATCTCATTCACAAAAAAACGTGCAGGCTTGTCTGTCAGCGCATCCTTCTCAAAATATGGAGGCGATTGTGGCAAAAGCTCCAATATGCGCTTCTGAATCACATCAACCCCAAAATTATTTAGCGCCGAGATAGGATAAATTTCTGCCTTTGGCAAAAGTTCACTCCATCTCTCCACCAATTTTATCAAATCATCTTGCTTGGTTTCATCAATTTTATTTATCAATAGCAACACAGGCAAATTAAGCCGCGCCACCTTCTCCAAAAACTCATCATTCTTATCAATTGTCTCCACCACATCAGTCACATAAAGCAGCACATCGGCATCCTCAAGAGCCGAAAGCGAAAACGACAGCATCTGCTGCTGTAGCTTATAATTGGGACGCAACACCCCCGGCGTGTCAGAATAGACAATCTGATACTCAGGTTGATTCACAATTCCAATTATTCGATGGCGTGTGGTTTGCGACTTTGCTGTTATTATCGATAATTTCTCGCCAACTAGCTTGTTCATCAAGGTTGACTTCCCCACATTTGGGTTACCCACAATATTCACAAATCCAGAACGATGATTTTGTTCGTGCATTAGCATTTTATATAAATAAATTTCATCACCATGCCATTATGGCACAATATATTGCCACAAAGATACAATTAAAAATTTAAGCTATTTGTTTTTTACTAAAGAAGTGATAAGCTAGTAGGTTTTAGCTTCTAAATTGGCAAATAAATTAGCTTCTTGGTTTCAAAAAAAGGCTCTTCAAAATATTGCTCAAGCGAAAACTCCTCAACTCTGTTTTTAAAAGGAGCCAACTCCTCCGTCAGATCACCCCCTTTTAAGCAAATAATGCCATTGGGCAGAGCATTTTTTTGTTTTTGCGACACATTTTTGCGTACGCGCTTCTCAAGTTCGGGCAACTGCATCACGGCACGACTCACCACAAAATCAAACTTTCGCTTTTCGTCTTCCATTCGCGAGTGAATAAAATCCACATTCTTAAGCCCAATGCTATTAGAAATCTCTTGTGCCACCCTCACCTTTTTGCCAATGCTATCAAGCATCAAAAAGCTTACATTTGGAAAGAATATAGCCAAGGGCACACCCGGAAAACCACCACCCGTGCCCACATCAATAATCGAGCTACCATCCTTGAAACCAATAAACTTGGCAATAGCAAGCGAGTGAAGCACATGGTGCACATATAAGTTTTCGATATCCTTGCGCGAAATCACATTAATCTTCGAATTCCAATCGGCATACAAATCAAATAGTGCCGCAAACTGCTCCTTTTGAGTAGATGTAAGCTGTGTAAAATATTTTTCTATAATCTTCATTACAATGTCAATAGCTTTTTGGCGATAGAGCTCTCTCTCAATATCGATCGCACATATGAAAAAGGTATTATAATTTGCGACGATGGCAGCTGATATGCAGAATACTCTCCTTTATTAAATGTATAGATAATACCCTTATCGGTAATCAAAAAATTGCCATTCGGGATTATCTCATCAATGCCAAAATATCCAAGGTCTTCGAGCTCGTCAACCGACTTAACGCCATGCATATGCATCAAAGCGTTCTGAATAATTGGTCGCAATGCTAAGTCATATCCAGCAACAAAAATATCATCTTCGTTTATCAATTCACCATTTGCAAGGTTTATCACATAGTTTGTAACACTCTCGTGAGAAATTTCGCCCCCTTTATTGTTAGTTTGTGTCACCTGAAACGACAACACACCATGGTGATTATACACTATTGTGTCGGAGATAGACTCAAAGTAGGAGTAAAACACATCTGGCAAGTTGGCATGCTCACCGTCATTGTGATACAAGTCGTCAAACTCCTCACCATAATCAGGCGAAGGTCTGTTAGTTCTAAAAATCTCTGCATCTCTCTTGTAGTTTGCAATATAGCTTTGAGCATATTTTTCGACAGCCTCATCAACCCTCATCCCTTTAAAATCATTTCCTAATATGGCTTCCATAAATATATTGCGTACACCTTCCACATCGTAGTCCAAGCTACTGGTTGGCAACAACACGTCGATGTTCAAATTGCATATAGGGCTATCATCACTCCTTTGAAGCGAATATACAGTGTCGATACTTATTGATTCAAACTCAATTTCGTTTTCACTTTCAACCGATTCTTGTTTCTGCGACGAATCGCACGAATAGAACAAAGATTGACTCGACAGAACTACAAAAAATGCAAGTATAAAATACTTATATCCCTTTTTATCTAAATCCATAAATGCAAATTTAATCAAAAAATTTAAACTTTCATGTTAAGCTTCACAAAAAACAAACTTCTATTTTGCTCTTTCAATCCATTTATCAGCAAGCTCCTCATCATAGCCCAACTGTTTTGCTTTCTCAAAATCCAACTTTGCCGCAAACTTATCAAACTGATTAAGGCGCACCCTTCCTCTCAAAATATAAAAATAGGGATTGTCGCGCTCATTCACCTCCACCACCCTAAGATCATTGGCAGCAAGCGAATATTTTTCGATGTTCACATAACACTCGGCACGATTCATATAATAAGAGTCCAGCTTTCGCTCTTCAGTCTTTATAATATCAGTATAAATTTTTTCGGCACCCTCCCAATCATCCTCAAGCTTTAACAACAGAGCCTTACTGAGCTTCGAAAACAGATGTTCGGCATCAATCTCTTCGCATTTTTTAAAATCAGCTTCGGCAGCCTCTCTTTTATTCGCCTCCAAATATAGCAGCCCTCTTCTATAATACGCCTCAGTGTTGATTGGGTCCAGCTTAATTATGGCTGTATAATCATCCATAGCCTCATCAAAACGGCTGATGTCGCACAAAAGAGATGCCCTATTATGAAGCACAAGCACAGGGTCGGGATTGTTTGCCAATGCAGCCGTTAGCGACACATAGGCATCACCTGTCATTCGCAATTGACGCTGCATAATACCCAAATTAAGTAGCAAAACAGGATTATTATTGTTGCTAGGCTCCAGTTTCATAGCCTGCTGTAGCGCAAATGCAGCACTATCAAGTCTATTTACATCAATATATTGTGCCGATTTGTCAACCCAATCATAATACGACAGATTACTATCTTGAGCACCAATTGAAGCACTAAACAACAGCACCGCAAGCATCGCAAATATCTTTCTCATTATAGTCATATAATATATTTGATACAAAATTAGTTCTTTTTTCTTTACCAACTGCATCATATCGAGTTCAACCCATCAATCAAACATCTATTTCTCAAAAAAAAGGCTCTCACACACCTCATTTTACATGAAAAATAACAATTCTCAAAAACAACACCTTTTTTATTAAGATTTTCTAACATTTTTGATTTTCCGAAATGCTAATTTATTCAAATAAAAGCACTATATTTGTAGTTAAATAGTGTTTCATGATTGATTATCA
>CAYFSV010000036.1:0-9061 GCA_964345815.1 uncultured Proteiniphilum sp.
GTTTGTAAACTCTGCAACTATTTCATTTTCAGCTTTGCTTGCGGAGAGGGAGGGATTCGAACCCCCGGAGGCTCACACCTCAACGGTTTTCAAGACCGCCGCAATCGACCACTCTGCCACCTCTCCTTGCAACATTAACTAGGGTTATTTCCCTTATTGCGACTGCAAAGGTAATACATTTTTTGAAAAGAAAAAACATTACAATGATTTTATTTCAAAATATCACAAAATTAATATTTAATCGTATCTTTGTAGAAACTAAACACCCTTACATGTTATTTAAAGAACTCCCTTTGTGCGATGAATTATTAGAAGGCTTAGATGCTATGAATTTCAAAGAGGCTACGCCTGTTCAAGCACTTTCAATTCCCGTTATTTTAGATAGAAAAGATATTATTGCATGTGCTCAAACGGGCACGGGCAAAACTGCCGCATTTTTGTTGCCACTTATTAATAATCTTGTGGCAGAACCACACGACAAGGATAAAGTGAACGCAATTGTGATGGCTCCCACACGTGAACTAGCTCAACAAATAGATCAGCAGATGGAGGGATTTTCATACTTCACTCCTTTTTCTTCGGTTGCGGTGTATGGCGGAAATGATGGAGATGCATGGAATATTCAAAAGCGAGGACTGCAAAGTGGTGCAGATGTGGTGGTGGCGACTCCTGGCAGATTACTCTCACATATAAACATCTATGATATTGACTTTTCGGGAGTAAAATATTTTATACTTGATGAGGCTGATCGAATGCTTGATATGGGTTTTTATGATGACATAATGAAGATTGAAAAACTGTTACCAAAAGACAGACAAACCATTATGTTTTCGGCTACAATGCCTCCAAAGATTAGGGAAATGGCAAAAAGCATTCAGCGTAATCCTGAAATTGTGTCAGTAGCAATTTCTAAGCCACCAGAGTCCATCCTACAGTCAGCCTATGTGTGCCACGAGCCTCAAAAGCTTGAGATTGTAAAGAGACTATTCACAGAGAAGAAGCCAAGCAAGGTCATCTTGTTTTCGGGAAAAAAACAAAAGGTTAAAGATATAACCCGTGAGTTGCGAAGAATGGGGCTATCTGCCGACGCTATGCACTCAGATTTGGAACAATCGGAACGCGACAAAGTGATGCATGAATTTAGAAATGAGAGAATAGACATATTAGTAGCAACTGACATCGTGGCACGTGGTATAGATATTGATGATATCACACTAGTCATCAACTTTGATGTACCCTACGATGTGGAAGATTATGTGCATCGTATTGGTCGCACCGCACGTGCTGGCGATTCGGGAGTGGCTATTACTCTGGTGGCTCCTGACGAACAATTTAGATTTTCTAAAATAGAGGAGTTTTTGGAGAAGACTATTTTTAAGATACCAGTTGACCCAGACCTAGGAGAAGCACCAGAATACAACCCATCAGCGCACAGAAAAACAAAGAGTAGTAATAGAGGATTTAAAAACAGGGGTAGAGGTAGAAAACCATCAAATAGAACTTCAAATGCTGATGGAAAGCGAAAACCGAAAACTCAAAATAAAAGAAATCCCAACAATAGGAGACCAAAAAGCCGACCTGAATAATAATCCCAGATCGGCTTTCTCATATGCACAATAAACTCTACTTTTAATTGTTTTCTGCTATTTGTTGTTGTTCTATTAGTTCCATCCCTCTGCAAATGGCATTTTCGTTCATTGGCAAAAGATGATGATGTCGCTCAGGAAGAGACTTCTTCAAACCTTGCATCACATTTTCGAGCTCCACAACTGGAGAAATCTTCAACAAACCACCTAGGATAATCATATTGAAAACTCTTGTGTTGTCCATCTTTAGAGACTCTTCCATAGCTTTTATTTTATATACGTTTATATCAGTTCGCGTTGGTTCCTTTTGAATCCCATAATCATCATATATTAATATGCCGCCAGGTTTAACTCTCGACTCAAACTTTTCGAGTGAGGGCTGATTCAAAATTATTGCAACATCAAATTGGTTTACTATTGGTGAGCTTATTAACTCATCGCTAATAATCACTGTTACGTTTGCCGTTCCACCTCGTTGTTCAGGGCCATATGCTGGGAACCACGATACCTCTTTGTTTTCCATTATGCCAGAGAATGCCAGTATCTTACCCATAGATAAAACACCCTGTCCTCCAAAGCCTGAAATAACTATTTCTTGTAACATTTTATTATGATTTTAGATTAAATATTTTTCAAATCTCCAATTGGAAATACTGGGAACATATTATCAACCATCCAATCGTTGGCTGCCGCAGGAGTCATTTTCCAACCAGCATTACAAGTTGACACAACCTCAACAATTGAAGTGCCTTTTCCATCCATTGAGTTTTGGAATGCTAGCTTTATCATTCGTTTAGCTTTTCTAACTGCACCAGGTGTGTGAACACTTACACGAGTGGCAAGACATACACCATCGAGAGGAGCCAACATATCTAGAATTTTGAGCGGTCCACCCATTGTTTGCACGTCTCTTCCATCGGGGCTAGTAGATGTCACCATTTTGCTAAGCGTGGTTGGAGCCATCTGCCCACCTGTCATTCCGTAGATCCCATTATTTATAAAAACGATGGCTATGTTTTCACCACGATTGGCAGCATGAATTGTTTCAGCTGTTCCAATAGCAGCAAGGTCGCCATCACCTTGGTAGGTGAAAACCATTTTATCAGGATTCAGTCTTTTAACTGCAGTTGCCACTGCAGGCGCACGTCCGTGAGCAGCTTGTTGCCAGTCAATGTCAAGATATTTATAGGCAAAAACGGCACAACCCACAGGTGCAATCCCAATTGTGATTTCTTGCATATCCAGTTCCTTTATCACCTCTGCCACTAGCTTATGCACAACCCCATGAGAGCACCCAGGACAATAGTGCATATAATTATCATTCATGACTTCCGGCTTGGTATGGACCAAATTTTCCGGGCTAACTATAGTATTTATATCCATATCTTATCGTTTTGTAAATCGGTAGAAAAAATAAAAAAATATGGCAAACATTCCTGTAATCCATGTCCACTTCATATTCTTATCAGAAACAAAGTAAACTACAATGGTTGCCAAAAAGAAAAGTAAAAACAAGGTTGAAAATATTCTATTTAGTTTTGGATTCACGATAGCAACTTTTACTTATTTAACAATCTTTTTCTTTAGTGCTTCTAACACCTCATCAGGAGTTGGAACAATTCCACCCAGACGACCATAGTGCTCAACAGGCACCTTTCCAGAAACCGACAAGCGAACATCCTCAACCATTTGACCTGCATTAAGCTCAACAGTTAACATCCCTTTCACCTTGTCAGCATATTCATTTAATATCTTGCTGGGGAAGGGCCATAATGTGATGGGACGAAGCAACCCTACTTTTAAACCCTCCGCACGTGCCAAATCAACAGTCTTTTGACAAATTCGAGCCGAAGAACCGAATGCCACCAAAATGTAGTCTGCATCTTCACATTGTATCTCTTGGTATATAACCTCCTCTTGCTCAATCACTCTATACTTTGCTTGAAAACGAAGGTTGTTTTCCTCCATTGTTGCTGCATCAAGCTCAAGCGAAGTTATTATGTTAGGACCACGACCGCCAGTCATCCCTAATGTAGCCCACGGACATTGCTCCCTGATTTCCGCCTCGGTGCGTCGCTCTAGCTGTTTCGGTAGCTTCACCTTTTCCATCATCTGACCAATTACTCCATCAGTAAGAATCATTGCAGGATTGCGATATTTGAAAGCCAAATCAAATCCTAAAGCAACAAAATCAGCCATCTCCTGAACTGAATTAGGTGCAAGGGTAATCAATTTATAATCACCATGGCCCCCACCCTTTACAGTTTGAAAATAATCTGATTGTGAGGGTTGAATCGTTCCCAAGCCAGGACCACCACGCTGAACATTCACAATAAGACAAGGCAACTCGGCGCCTGCCAAATAAGATATGCCCTCCTGTTTTAGGCTGACACCTGGACTTGACGAGCTTGTCATCGAATACTTACCGCAAGCGGCACCGCCATACACCATATTGATTGCTGACACTTCGCTTTCTGCTTGCAAAACAACCATACCAGTTGTTTTCCATGGAGCCTCCTCCATCAATGTTTCGATAATTTCTGATTGAGGCGTAATAGGATATCCGAAATAGCCATCAACCCCATATCTAATTGCAGCATGAGCGATAGCTTCGTTACCCTTCATTAATGTTATATCTTCTGTCATAGTTTGAAATTAAGTTTTTCTGAATTCTTTGTATATCTTGTTTGTTGTGCAAGATTTTAAAGAAAAATAAATTTAGGTACTTCTTTTATTGCTGCTCTATTCGTTTTCTATAAACAGTCAGCACCCCATCGGGACATACAGTACTGCAACTGGTGCAGCCATTACAATCGTCAGGATTTTTCATATACGCATAGTGATATCCACGATCGTTCACTTCACGTGGCTGTAAATCCAGCACATTGTCGGGACAAGCCACAACGCACAAGTTACAACCTTTGCATCTTTGCGTATTTACAACTACGTAGCCTACTACTCTTTTTGTTTTTGCCATTTTATTGTGTGGTATTTATGGTTTATCGCAAATTTAATAGATGTTTTTAATGTATTCAACAAATCAATGTTAAATCTTTATCCTCTTTTATATCAGGCAGTTGCACTAATAAATCTAATTAAAACAAAATCAGTTTTATTTATTGCAAAAAGAAACTATTTATACATCATTTATAAGAACAATCTGCGATAAGACTACTAAAATCTTTAAATTATTACTTTAATGAAAATGAAAGTTACCAATAAAAAACATCACCTATCATCCATTTTCCCTGAACTTTCATTACTTGTTCAATAATATCTCGAGCAACTCCTTCGCCACCAATTATTGGTGATATATATTTGGATATTGCTTTAATTTCGGGACAAGCATCAGCTGGCGCTATTGGCAAACCCACCTTTTTCATAACCAAATAATCAATCAAGTCATCACCCACATAAACAATCTCCTCGGGTTTGAATCCTGTCTTATTAATATAGTCGTCAAGCTGCTCTGTTTTATCATAAGCCTTCATATAAATATGCTCGACACCTAAGGCTATTAGGCGCTTGCGAACAATTTCGGAACGCCCACCCGTGATTACCGCTACGTCAAAACCCGAACGCAGAGCATGATGAATAGCATAGCCATCTCTTACGTTTGTAGTACGTAATGGCTGCCCATCTTCGGCATGTGGAACGGTTTGTCGAGACAAAACGCCGTCAACATCAAAAATAAACGATTTAATCTTAGTCAAATCGTAGTTTATTGCACTCATAAATAATATATATTGTGTGAATTAATAAAGTATTGTGTTGTTTTTTTGTGAGCAAATCCTATCTCGATCTGTTAGACAACACAAGTATCAGCCCGATTACTAAAAGAGCTATTGGTACAAATAGGTTTCGATAGGTGTGCATCCAACCAAAGAAAATGTCTGAATGTATAGCAACTCCAATAATTGATAGCACTAGACCCATTGTTTTCTCACGTTTATATATCAGGAAAACAATACCTGCTGCAAGAAAGTAGGTTCCCGCACTTTGAAAAAATTTTGCAAAAGGCAACATTTGAGTAATTCCTAGCTTTTCAAGCAAGATCAAAGCCCCAAAAACCAATAGAGTCACTCCCCACGCCATTTTATCAGATTGTCTGTTGTAGCGTGTCATTCTTCGTCAGGATTGGATATTGAAAACTTACCTATGTGTATTTTTTCCCACATAAGGCTATCTAGATTAGCAGGATTTTTTTGTTTCGCCTTTTTTCCAAAGGCTATAATGCTTAAGGGTTGCAAAGGCATAGGTATTTCGAGCAATTCATTAACATACTCTGCAGATGTAACGGTGTCGGAATAGTTGCGGTCACGCAGTTGAACCCAACAACTGCCAACATCTAGCGCCTCGGCTTGCAACTGCATACCATATGAGGCAATAGACGCATCCTCAATCCAAACATCGCTCTCCATCGGGTTGCCCAACACAACAACTACCATTGCGGCATTAGCTACAAAGGAGGCATTGTTTGGCTTGCAGTTTGCGAGTTTGGTCAGCATCTCTTTATCTTCAACCACCACAAACTCCCATCCTCTACTTCCTTTTGAGGTGGGCGAAAGAAGTGCCGCTTCGAGTATCAACTGCACCTCATCTCCTCCAAGCGGTTCACCAGTAAATTTTCGGTAACTTCTTCTATTAACCAACAAAGTATTAAACTCTTCCATATTCTAACTTTTTATTAAGTGCAAAAATAACTATTATTATCAAGAATAGGAAAGATAGGAACTTTTTATGGATTTGTATGTTTATCTATTCTTGTAGTGATGAAGAATAAATCATTATCTTTGCATCACACATTATTATAATATAGGAGAGAAAATGAACATAGCGTGCAAAACGTTTATAAAATGCGATATGAAGGTGTATGATTTAATTGAGGAAAATCACACACTATTACTAATGATGCAGCATCTTGAGATTGATTTCAGAGTTGACGACCTAACCGTTCGACAATTATGTAGTGAGCGAGGTATTAGTGAAAAACTATTCATAGCCATCGCCAATCTCTACAATGGATTTAAGCCAAAAGAAAATCCGTTATCTGACATTAAAGATGTTATGACCACTATTAGGTTTTTGAGAAATAGCCATAGGTATTATCGTGAAGATAAATATCCACAAATAAGCACCTATATTCATCTACTTCAAGAACGACATCCAGGAAAAGAACTTGTTTTATTAGAGCAATTTTTTGACGAATACTTTGCCGAGGTAATGGATCACCTAGATTATGAAGACAATGTAGCATTTCCATATTTTGTAAAACTCATTCAAAACGAAGAGGCAGAGAAAAATGAGCTCTACTCTGCTAAAGAGTATAGTGATCATCACACCGATATAGAGCTAAAACTCAAAGATCTTAAAAACCTACTGCTCAAGCACATCAATATAAAAGATGACTTGGCGCTAAAACGACGACTCTTATTTTCGTTATTCGAACTAGAACACGATCTCTACATTCACTCGCTAATAGAGGAAACAATCCTTATCCCCTATGGTTATAATATGGAGAAAGTGAAATGAGTATCAATCGCATACATATTGCAGTAATGGTATATTCCGACATTATATATGAAGGATTATACACCGTGCTCACACAGTCGGAGCTAGATTGTAGTGTTTGCAAAGTGGCGTCTCTTGAAGATTTCCAAGAGATAATACATTCCAAACATGTAGATGTGCTTGTTACCAATCCAATGCAATTGGTAAACCGAACAAAAGAGGTTAGAAGGTTAAGAAATGGTTATCCCAATTTATCAATTATTGGTCTAAATATGGGCATAATTGATAATGATCTTGCACCACTACTTGATGATACTTTCACAATCTACGACTCGGTGCCTCATGTGCTAAACAAAATAGTGAAACATTCGGAAAGCAATGAAAACAAAAACGGAAGCTATACCGACAACCTCACTGAACGAGAGATAGATGTACTAACACAACTAGTTCATGGACTGTCAAATAAAGAAATTGCCGATGCTCTGAATATAAGCATCCACACAGTGGTGACTCACCGAAAAAACATCTCTTCAAAAACAGGTATACGAAGCCAATCAGGATTAACAATATATGCTATATCCAAGAAAATTATTTCGATTGATGATATTGACATAAAGAACTAAAAGAGTTGCTTAATTGAGATAGTTGCTTTCAACTAGTTTTATTATATACATATATAGAAAAGGGGCTGCTGAAACTTTCAGCAACCCCTTTTTCAATATCTAATATTTCGAGATTATGCTTTACCTGCACTACCCAAAACTTTCTCAGTTTTATGCATATAAAGTTCTTTCAATGCATCACGAGCTGGACCTAAATATTTACGTGGGTCAAACTCGGCTGGTTGCTCAGCAAATACTTTGCGAACAGCAGCAGTCATAGCCAAACGACCATCAGAGTCGATATTCACTTTACATACCGCAGATTTTGCAGCTTGACGAAGTTGATCTTCAGGAATACCAATTGAATCTTTTAGTGCACCACCAAATTTGTTGATAGTTTCAACGTGCTCTTCTGGAACTGATGACGAACCGTGCAATACGATTGGGAACCCAGGAATACGTTTTTCGATTTCCTCTAGGATATCAAAACGCAATGGAGGAGGAACTAAGCGTCCGTTCTGGTCGCGAGTACACTGCTCTGGAGTAAACTTGTTTGCTCCGTGAGATGTACCAATTGAAATAGCAAGCGAGTCAACGCCAGTTCTTTCAACAAAATCAACAACCTCATCTGGCTCGGTGTAGGTGCTGTGCTCTGCAACAACATCATCCTCAATTCCTGCAAGAATTCCAAGCTCACCCTCAACTGTTACGTCGTGCTGATGTGCATACTCAACAACTCTTTTTGTTAAAGCAACGTTCTCTTCGTAAGGAAGGTGTGAACCATCAATCATAACAGATGAGAACCCGCTATCGATACAGTCTTTACATAGTTCAAAGCTATCACCATGGTCAAGGTGAAGAACTATAGGAATCTCATAACCCAATTCTTTTGCATATTGAACAGCTCCTTGTGCCATATAGCGAAGTAGTGTTTGGTTTGCATACTTGCGCGCACCGCTAGAAACTTGCAAAATTACAGGAGATTTTGTTTCAACACAAGCTGAGATAATTGCTTGCATCTGCTCCATATTATTGAAGTTGAATGCTGGAATAGCATATCCACCCTCAAATGCCTTTTTGAAAATCTCTCTTGAGTTTACAAGACCCAATTCTTTGTAACTTACCATATTCTTGAATTTTTTTAAATTAATATACTTATTCTTTTTTATATGCCACAAAAATAACACTTATTCTCCACAAAAGGAAATAATTTGACAAAAAGAGTGTTTTAAAATCATAAGAATAATATGTTGCTAACTCCATCATTACTATAGTTTTCTTTATTTTATTAGCTCCAGGACTAAGCTATTTTAAAGTAATGAGTGTAAAATAGGCCTCAATATAAATGTTATGCCCTCTCGG
>CAYFSV010000036.1:9161-19841 GCA_964345815.1 uncultured Proteiniphilum sp.
TGAGAAACACCCCCAATTTTAGTATTTGAGCCTCTCGGGCGAAGGAAAAGGTCTAAATTATCAAATTCATCCTAATGTTATATTACATAGAGTCCGAAAAGAGAGAAAAGTTTTATGTCGAAAATATCATTATGTCATTTTTTTAGGCTATTTTTGCTAGCGACTTCTATTTATCCTAACAATGTAAAACATATAAAGATAAACACAGAGAAATCACACAAACTTTAAATAATATTATTAGCTATGAGAGTAGGTATTCCTAAAGAAATCATGAAGGGAGAGGCAAGAGTAGCTGCAACCCCCGAAACCGTTAGAAAGTTTATCGAAGATGGTGCATCAGTATTTGTTGAAACTGGTGCTGGAGAAAAGGCGTTCTACAGCGACGAATTGTATGTTGAAGCTGGCGCACAAATAATTGACAATGCTCAAGAATTGTTTGACAAATCAGATCTTATTCTAAAAGTAAAAGAGCCATTGTTCAATGAAGAGCATAACAAGCACGAAGTTGACATGATGCATGAGGGGCAATATTTGATAACCTTTATTCACCCAGCATCACCCGTAAACCACGATATGGTTAGCAAACTTGCACAAAATGGTGTGATTTCGATGACCCTAGATAGCATCCCACGCATTTCGAGAGCACAAAACATGGACGCACTAACATCGATGAGTACTTGTGCTGGATACAAAGGTATAATTATGGCTACAGATGAGTTATCAATTTTCATGCCTCAGATGTTCACAGCCGTGGGGATGCTTAAGCCAGCCAAAGTATTGGTTATTGGTGCTGGAGTGGCAGGACTACAAGCCTTGGCAACAGCAAGACGACTTGGGGCAGTGACCTATGCTATGGACATTCGTCCTGCTGGAAACGAGCAGGCTGGTAGCTTGGGTGCAAAACAAATAGACCTAGGCATTCCTGAAGAATTGGCAGTAGGAAAAGGAGGATATGCTCTAAAGCTCCCCGATGAGTGGCTAGAAAAGGAGCGACAAAAAATCGCAGAAGTTATCAACGACATGGATATAGTTTTTTGTAGTGCACTTATTCCCGGAAAGGTCGCACCAATCCTAATCACAGAAGAGATGATTAAGAACATGAAGGATGGAAGTGTAATAGTTGACATATCTATCGATCAGGGTGGAAACTGCGAAATGACGGTTCCTGGAAAAATCACTCGAGTACACAATGTAAGTGTTCAGGGCATCAAAAATATTCCTGGACTGTTGCCCACAAGCTCAACTTGGATGTTTGCAAATAATGTTTACAATCTAGTTAAGTTCTTAACAAAAGAAGGTAAGGTTAATCTTGACCTTAATGACGAGATAACACGTTCGATTTTGGTTACAAATAATGGCGAGATTGTTCATGAGGGAACGCGTGAAGCTATGGGATTATAAACATTAGTAAAACAACGATTATGAATCCAATATACTTAATTCTAATTTTTATTGTAGCCACTTTGGTTGGATATTTCATCATCAAAAATGTGCCTAGTTTGCTACACACCCCACTAATGTCGGGCATGAATGCTCTTTCAGGCATAACTATTTTGGGAGCTATAGCTGCTGTGGGTATAGCAATGATTAGCACCAATCAAAACACAGTTGTAGCCCAAATTATTGGCGGACTAGCAATTGTTGCGGCTACCATTAATGTGATTGGCGGATTTGGAGTGACACACCGCATGCTTAAAATGTTCAACAAAAAGAAAAAGAAATAAGATGAGCGCAACCTTATATTTAGTTATTTGTGCCGTTCTGTCTGTTTTGGTTTTAGCAGGCATCTCGATGATGAGCAAGGTTAAGACAGCAGTTATGGGCAATTTCATCAGTGCAGCTAGTGTTTTTGCTGGTATTGTTATAACGCTTTCATACAACAATATCTTATCTGTAGGAAGTATATACATATACATTTTGATTGGCACGATCATTGGTAGTATGCTAGCCGTTAGAGTAAAGATGATTGAGATGCCTCAGCTTGTTGCTCTACTAAATAGCATTGGCGGATTAGCCTCTGCTCTTGTGGGTATTCTAACAATGTTGGGGATTGGAATCATAGACTCATCATATCCTTTATTCTCAAACATTACGGCTGTTTTGGCTATTATAGTGGGAGTTGTAACCTTTGTAGGTAGCTTGGTTGCGGCTGGTAAGTTGCATAAACTATTGCCACAACGACCAATAATATGGAAAAATCACTCTTCAGTGTTAAACATTAGCATCATATTGTTGCTTGCTTCTGTTGTTCTTGCAGCATTTATTGGAAGAGTGATAAGCCCTTCAACCGACCTAGTTATTCTATTTGTGGTAAGCATTGGCATTAGCACTCTTTTTGGATATGCATTTTCAATAAGAGTGGGAGGTGCAGACATGCCCATTACCATTTCGTTATTAAACTCGCTAAGCGGTGTGGCTGGTGCTATTGCGGGTATGGCAATAGGTGATATTCTTCTTGTTTCGGTGGGTGGTATTGTGGGTGCTTCTGGACTATTTCTGACACAAATAATGTGTAGATCGATGAACAGAAGTCTAATGGATATTCTTACAGGCAAGACATCGGTTGCTGCAAAAAAAACCTCTACGAGTGGTACTAAAGAAGCAAAAACAGTTACTAAACCAATCTCGACATCACCAATATACAATTCAAGCAGTGTATTGCAAAATGCTAAGTCGGTGATTATTGTTCCTGGATATGGAATGGCACTTGCACAAGCACAACATCAGGTGAAACTACTTGCCGATAAGCTGGAAAGTAATGGTGCGGAGGTGAAATATGCTATTCATCCCGTGGCGGGTAGGATGCCTGGACATATGAATGTACTATTGGCAGAGGCTGACGTGCCCTATGAGCAACTATATGAGATGGATGCGATAAACAGTGAGTTCAAAAACACAGATGCTGTTATTGTTATTGGTGCTAATGATGTGCTCAACCCTGCTGCAAGAGATGCAGTGGACACTCCAATATATGGAATGCCTGTACTGAATGTGGATGAAGCAAAAGAGGTCTTCATATGCAACTTCGACCTAAAGCCTGGATATGCAGGTGTGGAAAATCCTCTTTACACAAAAGAAGAGGGAATACATTTGCTACTAGGGGATGCGAAGAACAGTTTAAATAAGCTTTTGTCATCAATGGACAAGAAGCAGGAAGAGACACCCACTGTGGATAATGGTGCTAGCGTATTGCAAAATGCTAAGTCGGTGATTATTGTTCCTGGATATGGGATGGCACTTGCACAAGCACAACATCAGGTGAAACAACTTGCCGATAAGTTGGAAAGTAATGGTGCGGAGGTGAAATATGCTATTCATCCCGTGGCGGGTAGGATGCCTGGACATATGAATGTACTATTGGCAGAGGCTGACGTGCCCTATGAGCAACTATATGAGATGGATGCGATAAACAGTGAGTTCAAAAACACAGATGCTGTTATTGTTATTGGTGCTAATGATGTGCTCAACCCTGCTGCAAGAGATGCAGTGGACACTCCAATATATGGAATGCCTGTACTGAATGTGGATGAAGCAAAAGAGGTCTTCATATGCAACTTCGACCTAAAGCCTGGATATGCAGGTGTGGAAAATCCTCTTTACACAAAAGAAGAGGGAATACATTTGCTACTAGGGGATGCGAAGAACAGTTTAAATAAGCTTTTGTCATCAATGGACAAGAAGCAGGAAGAGACACCCACTGTGGATAATGGTGCTAGCGTATTGCAAAATGCTAAGTCGGTGATTATTGTTCCTGGATATGGGATGGCACTTGCACAAGCACAACATCAGGTGAAACAACTTGCCGATAAGTTGGAAAGTAATGGTGCGGAGGTGAAATATGCTATTCATCCCGTGGCAGGAAGGATGCCTGGACACATGAATGTGCTATTGGCAGAGGCTGATGTGCCCTATGAGCAACTATATGAAATGGATGCAATAAACAGTGAGTTCAAAAACACAGATGCCGTTATTGTTATTGGTGCAAATGATGTGCTAAACCCTGCCGCAAGGGATGCAGTGGACACTCCAATATATGGAATGCCTGTGCTGAATGTGGATGAAGCAAAAGAAGTTTTCATATGCAACTTCGACCTTAAGCCAGGTTATGCAGGTGTAGAAAATCCTCTTTACACAAAAGAGGGAGGAATGCATTTGCTTCTAGGGGATGCGAAAGACAGTTTAAATAAAATTCTAAGCTTCGTATAGAATGTAAATTTATTGAGTAGGATATATGGCAAGAGGCATATCACCATATATCCTACCAGTAATTCTTAAAACAGATTACTAAGTCACACCTACAAAAACAGTTATGCACTTGTTATAAGCATTAGATTATATCTATATGACAAACCTAGCCTTTACCTTTGAATTTAAAACAATTTTATGTTTCTTTGCTTATAGTTTAATATTAATCTCGTAAATATTTTTAAAAATGGAAAATCAAAACGTTGATAATCAAATGCAACTTGAGTTACCAGAAGATATAGCACAAGGTACATACTCAAATCTTGCAATAATCTCCCACTCATCATCAGAATTTGTGCTCGATTTTGTTCGTATTGTTCCAGGAGTTCCAAAAGCAAAAGTCAAATCTAGAATTATTCTTACCCCCGAGCATGCCAAAAGATTGCTAAATGCCCTAGAAGATAACATCGATAGATTTGAGAAAAACAATGGCCCTATTTCTTTGAAGAATAATGATATGCATGGCTTCCCTCCTCCTATTGGTGGAATGGGGCAAGCTTAACTTCGGATTTCAATAAATATTTTTAATCACAGTTTAATTATGAGTACAGAAACAAAAGAAATAACTAAGTTCAATTGGTTTAAAATGTTTTGGGCAGGCTTTACGACTATGTCTAAACAGAGCAGAACTCTTTGGATTATAGTAATCGTAAAGCTTATTGTTATGTTCGCAATACTTAGACCTATTTTCTTTCCCAACTTTCTAAAATCACAATCAAAAGATAAAGATGGTCAGTATGAATACGTTAGAGAGCAAATGATAGAACGATCACAAAAGAATACAAAAACATTAGAATAACTAAAATTAAAAACCTAATCATATGGATTTATTATTGAATGCTACTGTCAATTGGTCTAGAGGCCAATTTGCACTTACTGCAGGATATCACTGGATATTTGTTCCTATCACGATAGGGCTTGCAGTAATCATGTCTGTCATGGAAACTATATATGTAAGAACAGGCGATGAGAAATGGAAAAAAACAGCCAAGTTTTGGCAATTAATATTTGGAATTAATTTTGCTATTGGTGTAGCAACAGGTATTATTCTTGAATTTCAATTTGGAACCAACTGGTCAAATTACAGCTTGTTTGTAGGAGATATATTTGGTGCTCCGCTAGCAATTGAAGGAATTATTGCATTCTTCCTAGAAGCAACATTTATCACTATTATGTTCTTTGGATGGAATAGAGTTAGCAAGAGAATGCACTTAGCGTCAACATGGCTTGTAACTTTGGGTGCTACACTTTCAGCTTTCTGGATTTTAGTTGCCAATGCTTGGATGCAACACCCAATCGGAATGGAGTTTAATCCTGAAACGATGAGAAATGAGATGGTGGATTTTTGGGCAATAGTCAATTCGCCTGTTGCTATCAACAAGTTTTTCCATACTGTCACTTCATCTTGGGGTGTTGGTGCTGCATTTGTAACAAGCATCAGCATGTGGTATCTAATTAAAAAAAGAGATCAGGAATTTGCTCTAAGAAGCATTATCGTTTCATCAATATTTGGTTTTATTGCCTTTGTGCTTGTTGCTGCCACTGGCGACGGCTCAGCATATGAAGTTACACAAAAGCAACCAATGAAACTTGCTGCAATGGAGGGGCTTTATGAAGGTAAAGAGGGTGCTGGCTTAGTGGCTATAGGACTTTTGAATCATAAGAAAGAGAGATATGATGACGGCGTTGATCCCTACATCTTTAAAATAGAGCTACCCAAGCTACTTTCTTTAATGGGATACAGAAACATAAATGCATTTGTGCCTGGCATCAAGGATGTTGTTGATGGCGGATACACCCTTCAGGATGGGACAACCGCTCTGTCTTTTCACGAGAAAAAAGAGAAGGGCTTAATAGCACATCAGGCATTAGCAGACTTTCAGAAAGCGAAAAGTGAGGGCAGAGACACCGATGCTGCCAACTTTGAGAGAGTAATTAGAGAGAACTATAACTACTTTGGATATGGATTCCTTGAAAAAGAGGAGGATATGATTCCAAATGTTCCATTAACATTTTATGCATTTCACTTTATGGTGTTAGTTGGAGGCTACTTTATTCTATTCTTTGCAGTGGTATGGTATTTCCATCGCAAAAAGAAGTTAGAGAATATGACTTGGCTTCATCACGTTGGATTGTGGAGCTTGGTTTTAGCAATGCTAGCAACACAACTAGGATGGGTAGTAGCTGAAGTGGGTCGCCAACCATGGACTATTCAAGACATTCTCCCAGTGCAAGCAGCAGTTTCAGCAGTACCTGCGGCTAATGTAAAGACCACCTTCTTTATGTTTGCTTTCTTATTCTCAATTTTATTGATTGCAGAAATAATGATTATGGTGAAGCAAATCAAAAAAGGTCCCGAGAAGTAAATATATAATATGACTTGTCATTTTAATCAATTAAAACAAAAACAATTATGATAACATACGAATTTCTACAGAACTATTGGTGGTTCATTATATCACTTCTTGGTGGAATTTTAGTATTTCTTCTTTTTGTGCAAGGAGGTCAATCAATGATTCATTCAATTGCAAAAACAGAGGACGAAAAAAGCCTAGTTATAAATGCCTTAGGACGCAAATGGGGCTTCACATTCACAACGCTAGTTGTGTTTGGTGGTGCATTCTTTGCTTCATTCCCTCTATTTTATGCCACTAGCTTTGGTGGTGCCTACTGGGTGTGGATGTTATTGCTATTTTCATTTGTAGTTCAAGCTGTTTCATTTGAATTTCAAACGAAACCTAATAACTTTTTAGGCAAAAACACGTATCGTTGGTTTCTATTCTTTAATGGAGTGATTGGAACATTTGTATTGGGAGTAGCTGTTGCAACCTTCTTTACGGGTTCTGAATTTACCATTAATAAAATAAATCTAGTTACATTTATGGATGGAGGAAACACCATGAGTGGCTGGGACAATCCGCTACACGGACTAGAGGCTCTTGGAAACTTCAGAAACTGGACATTGGGGTTAGCTGTTTTGTTTTTAGCCAGAACCCAAGCTAGCCTTTTTATTGTAAACAGACTTGATCTTCCTAGCTTGCAAAAGAGAGCACGAAAATTCACGTTATACAATGCAATTCCTTTTCTCGTGTTTTTTCTAACATTCCTAATATGGACATTAGTATCTGAAGGATATGCTGTTAATCCTGACACAAAAGAGGTATATATGGAATCTTATAAGTATCTAAACAATTTTATTGAAATGCCTATAATTTCAGCTCTATTTGTATTAGGAGTTGTTTCAGTACTATGGGGTATTTTCGCTACTGTTTTCAATGAATCCTATCATAAGGGTATATGGTTTTCAGGAGCTGGAACAATTGTTGTTGTTACAATGCTACTATTAGTTGCAGGATATAACAACACATCGTTTTATCCTTCATATATTAGCTTACAGAGTTCTTTGACAGTTCAGAACGCCTCTTCAAGTGAATTCACATTAAGTGCTATGGCTATTGTTTCGCTATTTGTTCCTTTAGTAATGGCATACATATTTTATGCATGGCGTGCTCTGGAGGGCAAAAGATTGTCACTGGAAGATGCAAATGAGGATGGAGGGTATTAATTAATACCTGCTTAATATACAAAATAGCAATAGACTGAATTATTTTGCACACAGCCTATTGCTATTTTTTTATGCTTTTATAAATTAAGTCGTATGATTGTAACCCAAAGTGAGTGTCAACAAAGAAAGTAAAAGTCACGTCTTCATCCATATCAGAGTTTATTGGCAACAAGGAAAAAGAGGCATAAACTTTTCTTTGATATCCAGGAGGATCATCATTTCTACTATATACTAAATAGAGGTTGACATCATCTGATTTTGAGTCTTGTAATAAACCTAGTGAATGGTCTCTCTCATAATACTCTGACTCGAACACAACATTTAGATAATTGCCAGACACCCACACACTTTGAAGCTTAACTTTATCTGATTTAACGAGCTCTGCATTACCTTTATTCTCAACTTGACCTGTAAAAATCTGAGAGATTGAGTTCACCTTTACAGTATCATTATTTAAAGGAGTGTAGTTTACAACTACTCTTTGTCCATCGTTACCCGAAAAGCCAGACCTATTATTAGGAATTAGCTCTCTAGAGTCATCAAGTTTAAGCGAAAATCTATCTGGGTACTTTTTTATAGTAGCAAAGTCGACTAAGAAATTGTCCATACGCTCGATACCCTTCTCACAGCTAGCGAAAAAAAAGATAATGAAAAGCAAATATAGACGTGAAAACCTTAGCATTGGGATATCAATTACTGCATTGAAAGATGATTTTTAACTGTATTACCATACATTTTTATTATCATTGAACGCAAAAAATCCTCATCTTTATTTTCAAGATTTATTTTTTGCACCTGATTGTCAAGATATTCATTGAAGTTATCTACCTCTTCTTTTGAGTATTTGTCAGCAAACTGAGATGACTCAATCATCATATCGTAAGCTATATAGTTTACAGGAAAGAAATGGTAGTTTTTGAAAATCTCTTTATCAATTGTTTCACCAACTAACGTCAACACGTCAGCAAGCTTAAGCGATTCATCGGACATCTCCAGTAGTGTTTTATTTATATTATCGCCAAATTTGAACACTACTCTTCCTTTAAATCCCATTATACCCGTCTTCATGTTCTCAATATCATCAGACTTACTCTTCACATGGTCTGGATTATCTCGTTTTTGTTGAAACTCTTTAGCCTTAAGAAAATCACATGGGTCATACTCATATGATAGTGCCAAGGGAATAATATTTAAAGATTGTAGTGATTGGAGTGGCTCAGATCTGTTGTAGAATGTAAGCATCTTGAGAAGACTCGTTTGTGTTCTATCGTTTGAGTCCTTCGCCCTACCCTCTCTTTGTGCAAGCCAAATTGATTGTTTACGACGAATGATGGTATCATATATATATTCTGAAAGTTGTTTGGAGGTAGTCAACATCTCCCTAACAGACACCTTACGCTTAACAATAAAACTTTTATTGAGTCTTACTAAATCGGTAATCCACGGATAAATCAACAAATTATCACCAATTGCAATCTCTGATGTATCCATATTATTATCAAAGAATAGAATATTAAGCAATGCAGCATCCAAAACAATATCTCTATGATTTGATATGTATAGATTGGCTCCTTCTGATTGCAAACTATTAAATCCTCGACCTGAGAACTCGGTTGTAGTCTTCGATATAATCTGTTTCATAAAAGGATAGATGATTGAGTGCTGAAAGTCATATATCGTGTTGCACGATAGCAGAGCACCTACAAACATCTCCCATGTAAGTGGTGCTATTATTGGTTGAACAGCACTTTTAAAACCCTCATCTTCTATTAATCGATTGACAGTTGTTTGCACCTCATCGTCATTAAGAGGACGAATATCATCAAAGTTTGTAAGTTTAAATTTTTCCATAATAATACACTTGTTAGTTTAGAACCTCTTTCTCATTGTTATTTATCTTGCAATATTCAAGCTCTATAATATCTGTCATTACATCAGACATATTCAAACCCGCAGCCGCAACTTGCTGAGGAATAAAACTAGTTGACGTCATCCCTGGCGTTGTATTTACCTCAAGTAGCACTGGCACATTATTTGATATTATATAGTCTGCTCTAATTATTCCTTTTGCATTTATTAATTGATATATGGTTTTGGTGAGTTCCTGAATAGCTACAGTCAATTCATCCGAAATTCTGGCAGGGGTGATTTCCTCAACCTGTCCTTCGTATTTAGCTTTATAATCAAAAAACTCATTTTCAGTCACCACCTCGGTAAGAGGTAAAGATATCAACCCATTTGAGCCTTCATACATGCCGCACGTAACTTCTATTCCTTCAATAAAGCTCTCGATAATAACTTCGGATGATTCTGAGAAGGCATCATTAATTGCTCCCTGAAGTTGTGACATGCTTTTAACCTTAGTGGTAGCAAAACTAGATCCCCCAGCATTGGGTTTCACAAACATTGGCAGTCCTATTTTATGAACAATCACTTCAAGGTTATATTTGTCATTAGGTCTTAGAACTATGGAGTCGGCAACATCAAAACCAAAAGGCTTTAGATAATTATTAAATACAAATTTATTAAAAGTTAGAGCTGAAGCAAGTACTCCACAATTGGAGTAGGCCAACCCCAGCATATCAAAATAACCTTGCAGCACTCCATCCTCTCCAGGTGTGCCATGAATAGTTATATATGCAAAATCAAACTTAATCTTGTGATTGTTTGCTACAAAACTAAAATCATTTTTATCTATCTCAAAAACATTTTGATTGTATTCTACACTCCATTCTGATTGATCTACTTTCACTAGATATACATTGTATATATTCTTATCAATAAAAGAGTAAATACCTTGAGCGCTTTTCTCAGAAATAATTTTCTCAGAAGAATAGCCCCCCCAAACTATAGCAATATTTTTTTTCATA
>CAYFSV010000037.1:0-1833 GCA_964345815.1 uncultured Proteiniphilum sp.
TTTGATACCTTATTAGAAAATATGGTATCGAAAGCAGATGAGTTTTGCACCATTCCAGGCGATACGGTATCAAAAGCAAATGCTTTTGATACCAAATCATTTGTGGTTCTTTAATTATTTTAATTATTAACGTAGAGACAAAGCATGCCTTGTCTCTACCCGTTTTATATAACCACATTAAATAATGAACTTTTTCACACTTTATTTTTGTAATTTTGCGGCATGGATAAAAGAATTTTTCGCCTAGCAATACCCAATATCATCACCAATATAACTGTTCCGCTACTGGGCATGATTGATATTGCCATTGCGGGCAGGCTTGGCTCTGCAACCTACATAGGTGCCATTGCACTTGGAGCCAATATTTTTAATATGGTTTATTGGAACTTTGGCTTTATCAGAATGAGCTCGAGTGGCTTTGTGGCACAAGCATATGGCGCACGTGATTTTACGGAGGCAATGAACGTATTGATACGCTCACTGATTGTGGGGTTAGGGATAGGTTTCATTATATTATTATTGCAATATCCTATTGGCAAATTTGCAATTAGCTTGATAGAGTCGGGTGCAGAAAGCCGTCAGCATGTTCAAACATATTTTAATATAGCAGTGTGGGCAGCACCTGCTGTGTTGGGCACATATGCCTTTAAAGGTTTTTTTATAGGCATGCAAAATGCTCAAACCCCCATGATAATTGCTATTGTTAACAACATCCTCAACATTGTATTGAGTTTTATGTTTGTATTTGGCTTTGGTATGAAAGTGGGTGGAATTGCTCTGGGCACAATGCTATCACAGGTTATCACTTTTGTGATTTGCATAGTGATGTGGAAAAAGCTTTATGGACGATTAAGCAAATATACCAATAGGAGCACTGTTTTTGACAGAGATGCAATTCGAAAGTTTTTCAAGGTTAATGGTGATGTGTTTGTGAGAACATTTTTGCTTACGCTAGTCACCACATTCTTCACATTTGTGTCGGCAAAGATGGGAGACATGATATTGGCAGCAAATGCGCTATTGATGCAATTCTTTATGCTATTCTCATATTTCATGGATGGCTTTGCATATGCTGGCGAGGCATTGACAGGTAGATATATAGGTGCACAAAATCACTTACTATTGAGAAGCATGCTAAAGCGCATATTCTTTTGGGGATTTGTGGTGAGCGCTCTATCTGCAATTATTTATATATTCTTCCCAAGTCAGATATTGCATATTCTAACTAACGACCAAGAGGTGATTGAAACAACTAAATCGTTTATTACATGGACGGTGCTCATTCCCATCACTGGGTTTGCTGCATTTCTGTGGGATGGCATCTTCATAGGCGCCACTGCTTCTAAAGAGATGCGAAATGCAATGATATTTTCGTCTATCACCTTTTTTGTGTCCTACTATATAACCACACCAATTTGGGGCAATAATGGATTGTGGCTCTCATTTATATTATATTTAGTGGTTCGTGGGCTCACACAAACCATTTGGGCTAGAAGTGCTCTTTTTAGAAAAGAGTTTTCGTAAATATCATATGCAATATCTGATTTATTATTATATTGCAACCTATTTTTTTATAATCATACATAAACCAATTTAATGAATCATTCGACAACAATATCTAACAGTATTAAATATATAGTTTTTGACTTTGATGGCACTCTAGCCAACACAATGGAGGCGATACTTGAAATTGCGGAGCAAGAAATAGGACCTATATCTGACGAGGACTTCAAGGTGATGCGGAGCGAGGGGGTGAAAGGTGTGATAAAAAGATACAATATTAAGCCATGGGAGCTTCCCAAAGTTATTGCTCAATTTTCATCGAAGCTAAAG
>CAYFSV010000037.1:1933-19501 GCA_964345815.1 uncultured Proteiniphilum sp.
TATTAAGCCATGGGAGCTTCCCAAAGTTATTGCTCAATTTTCATCGAAGCTAAAGGTAAATCTTTATCCAGAAGTAGCAGATATGGTTGCCGCATTGAGCATAAATTTCAAACTTGGCATATTATCAAGCAATTCGGAAGACAACATAAGGCAAGTGCTCGACAAAAGTGACATTACTAACAAATTTGAGTTTATATATTCGCAAAGCTCGCTATTCGGCAAAGATAAGGTGATGAAAAAGATGTGTAAGGAACATCAGATTGAGCCTTCACAAATAATATATGTGGGCGATGAAGACAGAGACATTATTGCTTGCAAAAAGGTGGGCATTAGATGCATTGCCGTTACCTACGGCTTTAATGACAGGGAGAGGCTTATGAAAACGGAACCCGATTATGTTGTGGACACTCCATTGGAGGTTGCAAAAATTGTTGATCAGATATCTAAATTATAATCCAATAAAACATCTCCTTTATGAACAATTTCACAAAAACAATTCTTTTAGCAATTATCACTATGTGCTTTTACACTAGCGCCGAAGCTCAAGACTGGGCTAATCTAAATAGATTTAAGAAAGAAAACAAAGAGTTGGCACTACCACGAACGTGCGATGATCGGGTGGTGTTTATGGGCAACTCCATAACTGAGGGGTGGATAAACAGAGTGCCATCATTTTTTGAAGGACGCAACTTTATAAACAGAGGCATTGGTGGACAAACCACACCTCAAATGTTGTTGAGATTTAGGCAAGATGTGATTAATTTGCATCCAAAAGTGGTTGTTATTCTTGCTGGCACCAACGATATTGCGGGCAACACTGGTCCATCTACCTTGGAGATGATTGAAGATAATATCCGATCGATGACAGAGCTAGCTCATGCCAATGGTATAGAGGTGGTGCTTTGTTCTGTTCTTCCAGCATATGAATATCCATGGAGAAAAGAGGTGGAGAACGTAGCTGAAAAAATTATTGAGCTAAACAATAGAATACAAAAATATGCACAAACAAGTGGGTCGGTATATTGCGACTACTTTAGTGAAATGGCCGACGAGCGAAACGGTTTGCCTCCCACCCTTTCGGGCGACGAGGTGCACCCGAACAGCGATGGATATGCCATAATGGCTCCTATAGCCGAAAGAGCTATTGCTCAAGCACTAACTATGTGGAACATGAAAAACAAAGAGGCAAAATAGAGATGAGCCAGACAATAAATAAAAATTCAAGAATAGATGTGGTGGATGCTCTACGGGGCTTTGCAATTATGGGCATACTTTTGGTGCATAGCCTTGAGCATTTTATTTTCCCAGTATATCCTGTCAACTCTCCACAATGGCTACAGATTATAGATGAAGGAGTATTGAATATTATATTCACCTTATTTGCAGGAAAGGCTTATGCTATATTTGCCATTTTATTTGGATTTACATTCTACATTCAACACAACAATCAAAAGAGACGTGGCGGTGATTTTGGATATCGCTTTTTGTGGCGACTAGTTTTACTTATTGCCTTTGCCACGCTCAATGCGGCGTTTTTTCCTGCTGGCGATGTGTTGCTTTTGTTCGTAGCAGTGGGTCCCATCCTATTCATCACACGCAATTGGAGCAACAAAGCAATTCTGATAACTTCTATTATCTTTTTGCTGCAGCCTGTTGAGTGGTATCATTATTTTGCAAGTTTGGGAAATCCGCTTCATCAATTGCCCGACCTAAAGGTTGGTGAAATGTATGCCGAAGTGGCTGAATACACAAAGGCGGGCAGTGCAAAAGAGTTCTTTTTGGGGAACATCACCTTAGGACAAAAGGCTAGCCTGTTTTGGGCTATAAATGCTGGACGTTTTTTCCAGACTATAGGATTGTTTTTACTGGGATTCTATTTCGGACGCAAACAGTTTTTCGTTTCCTCAAAACAGAATTATAAGTTTTGGATTAAAGTTCTAATTATATCAGCAATACTTTTTGCACCCTTATACACCCTTAAAGAGCAGGTGATGACAAACGAAAAGATGGTACAACAAACCGTGGGCACCATACTTGACATGTGGCAAAAGCTTGCCTTTACGTTGGTGCTCGTGTCCTCTTTCAATTTGTTATATAACACTCCAAGGTTTAGAAAAATGGTGAACAACTTGCGTTACTATGGCAAAATGAGCCTTACAAACTATGTGGCACAATCAATTATAGGCGCTTTAATCTATTTCCCAATTGGTCTTTATTTGGCTCCATATTGTGGATACACTATTAGTTTGCTGATAGGGGTAGCCATTCTTATAGCACAGATATATGCTAGCAAATGGTGGCTGAGCAAACACAAAAGGGGACCACTGGAGCAAATATGGCACAGATGGACATGGATTGGAACAGATAGATAAACAACAGAACAAAAACACTCAGATGAAAATATTAGCTGACGCTCACATTCCTTATCTTGAGGATGTGGCACAACAATTTGGCGAGGTGGAGTTTTTGCCAGGCAATCAATTCACCAAAGAGGCTATCAAGGATAAAGATGCTTTGATAGTGCGAACCGTTACACACTTTGGTGAGGATATTCTCTCGGGAACTAATGTGAAGCTTATTTGCTCGGCAACAATTGGATACGATCATATTGATACCGAGTATTGCGACTCGCACAATGTAGCATGGCGAACTGCTCCAGGTTGCAACGCATCATCGGTGGAACAATATGTGACATCATCATTACTACATCTAGCTGATAAGTATGAGTTTGATATTGCATCAAAAACTATTGGTATTGTGGGAGTAGGAAACGTGGGAAGCAAAGTTGCTGCCGCTTGTCGCAAGCTGGGCATGAAAGTGTTGCTCAATGATCCTCCCAGGGCTATAATCGAGCCTGAGAATAGCAATATGTTTGTTGATTTAGATATAATCAAGCAAGAGGCTGACATCATAACCTTTCACACTCCTTTGACTAGGAAAGACGAACACAAAACATATCATTTGGCTAACGAAGAATTCTTTAACTCGCTGGCTAAAACTCCCTATATAATTAATTCAAGTCGTGGCAGTGTTATAAGCGCTGATGCTATAAAGAAGGCAATTATTAATAACAAAATTGCTGGAGCTGTTATAGACTGTTGGGAGAATGAACCAAACATCGATAAAGAGTTGCTTGAGCTAGTTGACATAGCCACACCACATATTGCAGGCTATTCGGCAGATGGAAAATGGACAGCTACCAAGATGTCGCTCGAAAATATAAATTCGTTTTTCAATTTGGGTATCAATCCTATCAAGCTTATGGAGATGCCTAAGCCCGAAAACCCAATTATAGACCTAAAAGATATACCCAAGGAGAAGCAATTGGCGCATGCCATTTGGGCAACCTACTTGCCCACTACTGAATCGGATAGTCTGAAGGCAGAACCCGAGAAGTTTACATGGTTTAGAGCAAACTACCCTTTGCGCAGAGAGTATCTCGCGTATAGGATAATAAATGCTGATAGCGATGTGGTGAAAATACTGAAGAAGTTAGGATTTAGCATTTAATTCAATCTCTGCGCAAAACTCATTGTTCACAACCTGTTGTCGATGGTTTGTGCCCCATTTCTCTAAAGCCTCCAGCACATCATTGAGTGTTTCGCAGTAGGGTGTCAATCCATACTCTACTGTGACTGGCTTTGCGTCGCTTACAATTCTTCTGACCAATCCGTTCATTTGTAGCTCTGTTAACTCTTTCGACAAAATACGAGGCGTGATGCCAGCCTCTTTGCTAAGTTGATTGAAGCGAAGAGAACCTTCGCGTAAAATAGAAATCAATATCAACTTCCATTTGCCACCCACTACATCTAATGTATCTCTGATTGCCAATTCTGCTTTTCGGCACTTCTCTGTCTTATACATACTATTCTTTTTGTAACTACTATTCTTTTAATATTAGAGTGCAAATATAATTATTTTTCACGATATTTGTAAATGAAAACATTTTCATTTGTATAGATGTTTACTCACAGCTAAAACATTTATTATGACTTACAAAACTATATTAAACCCAAGTGATATTCCATACCGCTTTGCTGAAGCATGGAATGAATATAACCCTGATGGTATTGCCAACCTTTTTGTGGAGGATGCAGACTTTGTGAACGTTACAGGAAAATGGTGGGACAATAAAACAGACATTTGGAAAGCTCACGACTTTGGATTGAGAGTTATCTTTCAGAACTCAAAAATGGAGATACTGAAAGTGAAGATAAAAAACATTTCTGAAGATGCGGCTGTTGTACATTGTCGGTTGAGGCTGTCGGGACAAACCAAAAATCAAACGGAGAAAAATGTTGGTGATCGCGAAACGATGTTTGTTTTTGTTGCCACAAGGCAAGAAGACAATGGCTGGTTATGCATATCAGCACAAAACACTGATATTGTGTTTGGGATGCAAACAAACATTAGAGATGAAAATGGTGAGCTAAAATCAGTTAGCTACAAAGAGAAGAAAGAAAGAATAACAAAAGATTTAAACGAGGAGGATTGATATGTCTAACGAGAGCATGATGAAAAAATTTCGCTTCGAGCCTTCAAAAGGAATGGAGTTTGGCATTTACACTTTAGGAGATCATATGCCAAACCCTCTAACAAGGTCTATTATTCCTGCACATCAGCGAATAAAAGAGATAATAGAGTTAGCCAAGTTGGCCGAACAAGCTGGGCTTGACTTCTTTAGTGTGGGCGAAAGTCATCAAGAGTTTTTCACTACTCAGGCTCACAGTGTAGTACTATCAGCAATTGCTCAGGCAACCAAAACAATCAAGCTTGGCAGTTCATCCACAATAATCAGTACGCTTGACCCCGTTAGAGTGTATGAAGATTTTGCTACAATCGACTTGATATCAGATGGTAGAATAGAGCTAGTGGCAGGACGAGCTTCAAGAACGGGCAACTTTGAACTGCTGGGATACAATCTCAACAAATATGAAGAGATTTTTGAGGAGAAGCTAGAATTATTGAGACTTATAAATGACAATGAAATAATTACATGGCACGGCGAGTTTCGCGAATCGCTAAAGGATGCCGAGATATTGCCACGCCCAAAAGATGGGTACTTACCTATTTGGCGTGCTGTGGGTGGACCTCCCGCAAGCGCCGTAAAGGCTGGATATACAGGGATACCTATGATGCTTGCAATATTGGGTGGACCTGTTGATTATTTCAAAAACACAATTGATATATATCGCGAATCATTGGAGTTTGCAAACTTCAAACCCGATGAATTCCCTATAACCACTGCTGGTCTATTTTATGTAGCAGAAACAATGCAACAGGCTCAGAAAGAGTTTTATCCATTCTTGAGTGCAGGGATGAAACTTAGCAATGGAAAGGAGTATCAAAAATGGCAGTTTGCACGTGGAGCAGAGCGCACCGATGTGTTAAACGTTGGCTCGCCAGAAGCAATCATTGACAAAATATTATATCAACACGAAATGTTCAACAATCAACGCTACATTGGGCAAATGGATTTTGGAGGGGTTCCTTTCGATAAACTAATGAAGAATATTGAACTTATAGGCGAAAAGGTGTTGCCTGAGATTAAAAAACACACCGCTAAAACAGATAAACCAAAATAGAAACTAAAATAAAAATGAAAATAGTAGGACTAGTTGGCACCACAATTGGGTGGAGCATAAAATCAGCAATGAACAACATCAAATCGGTGTTGGAAAGAAAATATGAGGGCAAGGAGGTTGATATTTTAGATCTTGCCGATTATAAAGTTGAGTTTAGCGATGGTCGCAATTACCTCGATTATACAGGAGATACGGGCAAAGTGGTTCGTAAAATAATGGAAGCAGATGTAGTAATTATAGCCACTCCAGTGTTTCAGGCATCAATACCTGGCACACTAAAAAACATATTCGACCTGCTACCGATGGATGCATTTGCTGACAAAACAGTGGGCATTATGGTTGTGGCAGGATCTGCAAAGCACTACTTGGTGGTGGAGCAGCAGCTGAAACCCATCCTTAGCTTTATGAAAGCACAAATAGTTCAAACATACGTATTTGCCGAACAAAAAGATATAGTGAAAGGTGAGATTATGAATCAGGATGTTCTTTTCAGAATAGATCGTTTGGTTGATAATATTATGCACACTCACGAAGCTCTTAGCCATATAAAGCTCCTTCAGGATCAGATGTATGAGTTTTAAATTGCTAACGTGATTATCAACAACTTATATACTTACGGAATAAAGAACAAGCTTGCTCCCAATATACTTATGACCGCACCAATAACTTGGCGTGGTTTTATTTTTTCATTAAACATTATTGCCGAAGGCACAATAATCATTATGGGCACCAACCCCATTAGCATCGAAGCAATACCCGTTTGGGTGTGCTGAATAGCAAAAAGCGAAAGCGAAACTCCCGCAACGGGACCTGCAAAAGTTCCAATAGATATTGCCTTCATTCCCTCCTTGTCACGCAATCCAATAAAAACACGGTTCCATCTGCCCAAGATTGTTACAAACACAGCAAAACTAATGAAACCAAATATAGCACGGATTTGTGTGGCTGCAATTGGGTCATAATCACCCATGCCCTTCTTGCTCAATATCAATCCCACAGCTTGTCCCATGGCTCCACCAAAAGCCAACAAAAACCCTTTGATTGGAATATTCAATTTCATATTCCTATTTGAAATTGCAATCATTATTCCCGATATACTTATAAGAATTGCCATAATGCTCACTAGAGATAGAATCTCGGCAAGGAAAAACCAACCAATCACAGCAGTAATCATAGGATGAAGACTCATTATTAAAGTGGCGGTGCGCGAACCAATAACTAAATAGGAATGAAACAGCATTAAATCGCCCAAGAAAAACCCTACAAAGCCCGAAAGGCTTAGCCATATCCAATTGTGAGCAGAGGCATCCACGGGGAAAAACATTCCTCGACTTATCAAGGTCATCAACCCCAGCATAATGATTGACATAAAGATTCGGATGATATTTACAGACAGAGAACCTATCTTTCTGCCAGCTTTATCAAAGAACAGAGCACTAAAAGTCCAAAAGAATGATACGGAAAGAGCTGCAAGCTCACCAATATGAGATTGAAAGTAGTTAATCATAACGTAAAGATATATTTATCCAATAGAGTTTAGCGAAAGTACATATTATCCTAATAACAGAGGTGATTATCAGCATTTTTACATCGATAAAAGAAAGACGTTAGTCTAATATTAGCCAACAGCTAACAGCCAATAGCCAACAGCCAACAGCTAACATCTAAAACGGATATCCAATAGCAAAGTGGAAAGCAAAGTCGCGACCAAAGTTGGGCTTCACAATCGACCACCTATCATTGCCCTGCAGTGCAGGATTGTAAGCCTTCATCCCCATATCCACACGAAGAAGCAAGAAATCCAAATCAACACGAAACCCTGCACCATAAGCGGCTGCAATCTCTTTATAGAAAGTAGAAAACTGAAAATAACCACCAGGCTGCGATTGATAATCTTTAATGGTCCATATATTCCCAGCATCAATAAAGGTGGCAAGCTCAAACATATTTGTCATCTTATGACGATATTCCACACTAAAATCCAACTTTATATCACCCGTTTTGTTGGCAAAATCATATCCCGCTGCTTCATTATTATATGTTCCAGGACCCAGCGACCGGGTGCTCCACCCCCTCACTCCATTGGCTCCACCCCCATAGTATCGTTTTTCAAATGGAAGTGCCACCGAGTTGCCATATGGCAATGCCACCCCAATGGAAATGCGCCCAGCCAAAGTGTTTTCATCATCAATTCGATAGGTTGGTGCAAAATCAATGTCACCCTTCACATACTCAGCATAAGGAAGTCCCATTAAAGTATATCTACCCGACTCATTCTGACGAGCTCCGCCCATCGAGGCTATCAGTCTAGGCAAGTATCCAGCCACCTCAATTCCTGCACGCACTCGAAACGGAACTGTGGGTTGCATCCTTCCAAGTCTCGAATTGGTGTAGCTAACAGTGTAGGCTGTGCGAGCAATAAGCTGCTCTTCGTAGCTCGCCTTCAAAATTGGGTTGATGCTATCATTCATATAAGCATCGGCAAACCGCTGACTCATCCATGGCATTCTCACATATGTTATATCAAGCGGATTAACCACATTGGTAAGTTGCAAGTTCATTCGCGACCACTGAAAGCGAGACGATAGATTGAAAAACTGTCGCAAATATTCGCTACGCTTTTGAAAATTGATACCCACCGAAAACTCAGTAGATGCAGATGGCTGATCTCGAAACCCCTTCATCATCCATGGCAACAAAAGCTGTGGAATATTAAGAAACGCTTCGGCACCATATTCATAATACCCTTTATCTGCAAAATTGGTGCTATCTGAAACACCTATAAACTCGTAGGCTGCATTCACCTTCAGTCGCAGGGTTTCTCCACCCTTCAGTATGTTTTTGTGTTCATAAGTGGCATCGGCAGCAATACCCAAATCTCCTGCAGAGTTTGTTCCATCCACACCAAATTGCATATAATGCAAATTGCCTGGAGAAATCGAGATACTTGTATCAATATAGTTAGTATCATTTTCCATTACGGGCGTTAGCGAGATACTGGTTTGCCCAACCGAGCCCAACCTATTTAGCGACGAGTATGTTCGTTCGAGCAACCTATCCGAATAAACCCTCCCTGGTCTTATAAAAGTGTTGTAGTAGATAGCCTTGGGCAATAGAAATCTATTGCGCTCCGACACCACTTTTATATCTTTATACTGAACAGTGTCGAGCAAAAAATGCCTTGCACTATCTCGCAACAACATCTGATCGACACCATTATTTATCACAACATTTCTGAAATAGTAGTGAGGATGCGTGGTTGTATCTGTTGGGTTGTTCATTCCAAGCGTGATATCCACCTTGTTGTTGCCCACCGTGGTATCAGCAAGGTAATAGATATTCTCTTTCAAAAAATTGTAGTAGCCACTGTTTCTAAGCAGGTTCACCATCTCCACTCTCTTCTGCTCGAGCATCTCCAAATCGAAGATATCACCCTCTTTCATCAACTCCAATTGACGGCGACGCTCCAATAGTTTGTAAACCGCCGAATCTACCGACGCAATGGTGTCCGAAAAATGCCTTATTGTATATGGTTCGTTTGATGTTACCTTATATGTTACGTTTGCTTTCTTATTCCTCTTGTCCACAATTGTATCCACCTCAGCATTTAGATACCCCTTGTTGCCAAGCTGCAATCTAATCTGCTCTATAGACAACCCAGCAAGCCTATCGCTATATAGCACAGGAGGCTCGCCAAATTTTAGTAGCTGTCTATTAATCCAAGTTGAGTCATTCTCAGGAAAGTTATATGCCTGCAACTTCACCCGTCCCAGCAAAAACATAGAGGAGTTGGGCTTCTGCCTCAAAAAAGGCTTCAAGCTTGATTTGCTAACCCCCTTGGCATCGCTTTCAATCTTCACTTTATTAAGCAGATAGCTATCTTGTGGCACTTTTTTGGTAACGCTACACGATGCTACCACAATAGCCACCACTACTATCAAAGCTAATTTGATGATTGGCAAATAGAGCCCTGAGGTTATATGTTTTTTATGACTAATCATCATTTTTCTTTCTAAAACTAAACTTAAACAGGTCCTTAAATCGTAGCGAATTTCGTGTCACCACCACTCCAGCCCCCTGTGTTGTGGGCGATCGTTTCGAGAAGCGCTGGTTAGCACGATTGTAAGCACGTAACATCAACCAATTGTTGATATCATACTCTAGCTCAAACTCACCCATAAAATCCTGCTCGCTTGCCATTGCCGAGTTGTCGCCATAGCTAAGGTTGGTGGTCAATCGCAACTTATCATCAAACAAACGAGTTGACACATCCACCCCCATTCGCATATTATCGAATGTTCCATCAGTGCTTTGCAGATTTGTGTTTATCGACCAATTATCATTAAGCGCTCCAGCCAAAAGAGCATCCATACCTCGCGAAAGCTGCCCCACGGCAAGGGATGTTGCCAAGTTGGAGTTCATATTAAAATCGGAGCCATCATCGCCCGGAAAGAACCCACCTGTCAGTATAAGGCTTGCAAACTGCTTGTTCTTCTGCTCATCTGTGCTAATAATGCTATTTAATCTTTGTCGCACATCATTTGCAGCATCGGGCAACTCAATTCCATACGACAGATTCATTTGATTTAAGTTACCTTGAATTTCCAATGTCGCATTAACGGGAATTCGGGTGGTTGAGAGTTCATTAGTAAATGCTTCACTTAGTGTGGTCAAATCGGCATTCACCTGATTATATGCTACAATATTAAATTGTGTGCTCAGTGGATCGCCAACCAAAGTGACGGTACTTCCCGAGCGTATATTAAAGTCGATTGATTTCAGATTTTGAAAGTTATAATGAAACTTTCCACTCTCAGCCACATAGTCGCCATAAAGCCTCACCGAGGGCTCGGAGCGAGAGTCAAAGTTTGCTCTAATTTTTCCCGTTCCCTTAATCTCAAATGCATCCCCATTTGTGGGGTTTATAATGACTCCTGCCTCCAACATTGGATTAAGATCGAGCACTGCCTGAATATTAATTGGCAGTTCCGATTTCAAACGAGTATCTATTTTTCCATCCTCATTTCGTTTTCGCAAGAATGACAATGAGTCGTTCTGAATTGGGGTGTTAATATATATAATGCCACTATATTCGGTTGCCTGTGCTGTTTGTGGCAGCTCCACCATCACCTTCGAGCGACTCACATTTCTCAAATTGGCATTCCCAAATATTCCCGATGACGAGCCCTCAATATCAACATCGCCACTAAGCTTCAATGTTCCATAAGCCATTTCATCGGTTCGCTTCTCGTTGTTTAGCAGCAAAAAATCATTAAGCTTAAGCCCCACTTTATAGCTCATTCCATCAAAGTTGCTATGATGCAGCTGCAAGTTAAGATGTGCCTCGTTGTTGTTGTTGTCAGTTATCACAAGGTTGTTCAACCCTATATTCTGTGGCGAAATATTTATCGTATCCGATATTTTATATGTCACATTCGTAAATGCCAGCGTCATCACACCATCATTCACCCCCACCCAACCATTTGTTTGCAAGGCATCCATCTTTCCCGATATCTTCATTTTTGAATCTATCGTTCCCGACAATCTACTGAATGCCGACACCGCAAAGGGCTGAACCCAAGCAATAGGCAAATGCGACAAATTGACATTCATATCCATCTGGCTATCACCACCCATTGGCACAAATCCATTAACGGTGAGATAGTTGGTTCCTTTATTATTGAGCCCAGCATCCACGCTCAGCCCATCTTTTTGAAGGTCCCAATCGCCATTAACAATCAATGTGCCAAGCGTATCGGTTTGAGTGCGAATATCCTCTATTCTAAAATTATCGGTTCGTATCAAAGGATCTGCCAAGGCTTGATTCACAATAATTCCCCCATTAATCAGCCCCTTGATATGAGCAATTTTAAATGTCGCCAATATAGTCTCCATATCGGTATTGTTGAAGAACAAACGAACGAAATCCTCTTGCCTTTTAGATGCAATACCATCAATACCTAGTAGCAACATCTCATCTTGTCGCAACTCAAAGTCATTGATTGTTATCTTTTCATTCTGAAAAACAATGGTTGATGGCGTCACGTTGATAACCTTATCATTGAAATTTATGCTTGTGGGATTTATCGAAATATTCGACACCAAACTATCATTCATATCCTTCACAAAGCCCACAGCAACATCTAAAGCTCCATCTGCCTCAGCCACATCGTTGAGCATGCTAAAGGATAGTATATTGGTTACGGAATCATTAAGCGCATTGGTGCTCAATTTGGCATTGATGTGTCCACTCTCTTGCACCAAATAGGTGTCGGCAGCAACTCTCACCCCCGATTGCTCTTTGATGCCAATATCAATTCGACTTTCGCGAACATCATTTTGTCCAAACATCAATCGTGGAATGTAGCCATTGATTATAGCCGACTTAGAGTGAGCCAAATCAACATCACCTTTTATGGTGGCAGGCTCCACATTAATGAATGGTAGCGACAAGGCATAAGAAGCATCCTCGGTGTTTTTAAGAGTGAAGTTGAAGTTGAAATTGCTCATATGGTCCTCTTTGCCCTCCCAGTTGGGATCTTCTATAATTGTGGGAAGATGAGCACTCAACAAGCTCTTTAAATCATTGCCTATTGTTTCGAGATGATAATCGCCAGCTATCTCACCCTCAATTATGGATGAGAACACCTCTATTTTCTTTTCATCTTCCTCTTCCGAGTAAGTAGATTGCACATAAATTGGTCCAGGATTGTAAACAAATTTTTCATCGAAGAGCGAGGTGCTATCAATCACGGCTAGCCCCACCAAATCGTCAATGCTTGTGCCATCAAAGTTAACATCCAAGCGGGTGGTTAGATATGGATTTTCCCATTGCTCAACGTTTATGATTGGTGCCAAGAATAGTTTATCAACAACCCCCTGCACATCAATACTCATTCTATCGTTAAAATTCAATCTAGCATTAATGTCAAACTTGTTATCCTCGGTGTCGCTATTCACATGCCCTTCAATGTCTCCACCGCCCGAATAGCTACCCATAACACCCAGATTTTGGTACACATAATCCTTATATTTTACGGACGTAATTGCCCCATCGGCACTCACAAATAGTGGTTTGTTGCGCAGTAGTTTCACATCGGCTTTGGCATCCAATGAAAGATTGTCAACCCCAACGCTTTCGCCTATCACACTGGCTACATGAAAGTTGCTAGTCTTTAGCCTACCATCAAACATCATGTTTGCAAACATATCTTTGATGCTACCCCGCCCATCAAACGATATTGTGCCCGGCTCGGTCGCAATCTTGGCATTAGCATTAAAGCTATTCATCTTGCCCTTAGCCTTCAGGCTCAAATCAATTTTCTTTAGAGCGTTCAATTGGTCTATCTCTCCAAAATCCTCAACACCAATCCTTATAAATTCATATAAATCTTTCACAGGCACCACCATTTGATTTACTGCCAAGTTGATATCAGCATCATTCATGTTTCTGAAATCAGATATCTCTCCTTGCAAATCTATCGTGGTGGTGTTACCATAGTTTAGCTTCAGCTTTTTTATTTCAGCCTGAGGCAATTGCCCCTTCAAATCTACATCCACAGCAAAAGGATTGGCAAGATGCGACAACACCGATGTGAAAATTGAGACATCCGCTGGGTCAATCAACTCGCTCTTCAATTGAGCCATATACTCCTGACTAGCTATATCATAGGATGCTTTATTTATGTTGATAGAACTATTGTTGAAATCTAGTTTAAATCTATTTGTCCAATATTTCTTATTCTTAGAGCGGAAGGTTCCCTTTAGGCGTTCTATATCTATTCCTGCATTGTGCTCATGAAGTGTTAGCTTCTTTATATTTGCCTTGATGCGCTGCATATCTAGCGATGGAACACTGGCATTGAGATTGAAGCCAGTTACAAAAAAGTGATTCACATTTAACTCACCAGGGGTTTCGGGTTCCGACAATATATCATATTTCAACCTTCCATTTGAAAGCCTAATATCTTTAATTGAAATTTTGATGGGGTTTTCGCTAGGTGGTTTTTTCACGGTGTCGGTCGAAGCAAATGCATCGATAAAGAACTGGAAATTGAATGGCGACTCAGGTGTTTCGCGATTGACATTTGCTGTGAAGTTCTCGAGCCTCACCGATTGCACCGATAGTTTGTTGTGCAACAATTCGCCAACTCTCACATGTGCCGCAAATTTATCAAAGTAGAGAAGTGTATCCCTTTGCTGATCCTCAACATAGAGCCCACCAATCTCGACCAAGTTAAGAAATTTGATTCTAATTTTATCAATAGATATCTCGGTTTGCAGCTTTGGTTGAAGTTTGGATAGTGCAAAGGTTGCCGCACGTTTTTGCACAGCAGGTATCATAAATGTAAAAAAGAGTATAATATTAAGCAATACTATACTCAATACTACAATACTGAATACTCTCACAATTTTCTTTGCCAACTTCATCTATTTGCCGATAATTGATTTTGCATCACAATATTACAAATAAATTGTTCGCGATTGTAGTTTATGAGCTATTTTAACTATTGATTATTAGCTTTTAAATATGTTTATTGCAAATCGAAAGTGTACTTCAGAAGCGCCGTGTTTTTTAGATATTCAAACTCCAGCTCGAAGCACTCTGAGAAAATGCCCTTACCCATGTTCTCCTCTATTTGGCTTATGGTCCACAGCTTGCCCTCCACTAGCCCCAGTTTTTCAAACTCTGCACTGTCATCAATCACCGACACGTATAGCAAAATTAGGCGGCGTGTGTCGTCATTCTCAAACACATACTTGAGCATAAACTGCAACGGAATTTTCTTATCTCCAATCTCATTGCTGATCGAGTTTAATACAGCCTCATCGATATCATGTTTATATCTTAAATACTTTTCGAAAGGATAGTCCAACAAACCAGGATTTAGGATTCTATCAGGCTTTCGATTTATCAAATAGAGCTTGCCTTGATGGATGAGAGCCACCCTAACCACGGGATGCATATATTTGTTGCGCATCACTATAGTAACAGATTTGGCAACCCTGCCCTCCACCTGCCCCGATTCGTTTACAACGGGAAGCCACTCTTCGTTATTGAGCTTTCGGTCGAGCATTCGCAATCGCAACACCTCGAGCACTATAATGGATAAATAGATAATAACGGCAATCAATATGATGGGCAAGTTGCTAGATTGGGGTATATTGGTGGTTGAAAAAACAAAGAACACCAATATCAACAGCAAGTGAAAGAATAATGAGTATTGAGCATGAAAAGCAACTCTAAATGATTCGGACAGATAGTTGCGAACCTCAGCCCGATCGTTTCGTGCCAAGCGCGAAATCACTTTTGCCCTAGTGAGCCGTGATGCAATGAGAGCCACCACAAAAATAACCTCGGTGAGGATGTATTTTGCAAAATAATCGAGCGATGGATATAGCATTTCCATCACAAGCGCAAAAGCAAAAGTTATTGCCGAAATGTCATACAACATTCGGCTATATAGCCTCACATTTGTGATGCCAATAATTGCCAAGCCCAAGCCCAACACCATTGCCACCCAAGGCTCAATAAAAACAATCAATATCGTAAATATCAACATAGGAATGAGCCCATAAGCGGGATTCCTAAGTTGTTTCTCTATTCCACTTCCTTCTAACATATTTTTCTTTTAAATGATGGGGCTGCAAAACAAAAAAATCGAAACATGATGACAAAACAAACCATGTAATGATTAGATTTTCATACAAGACTAACACCTAAAGCATTGCCGATTTGAAGCCCTGCATAAATAACATTATTGAGCCGTTTTTGTTTTAAAAAGTTTGTCCATCACAGTGTTTAAAATTATTATAGGCGATAGACAACACCAAACGGAGACCAATGAAAAAGGGTTGCCCCCTTGAATGGAGCAACCCTAAATCAACTTTATTATCCAACTTGCCAAAAACAAAGTTGTATGAATTATCGATTATCCTTCACTTTTCTCTTGGCTTTGTGAATTTGGAATATTCTGATGTTCATCACCACTTGCTTCCGCAGGTTTGTCTGTTGATGTTGCGTTCACATTATATGAATCTTGCTCCATCACGTCCCCATTAGCAGCCTTTGACTCTTCAAAACCGCCCCCACTGAAAGATGCCTTTGCTGGAGTTTCATCCATACGTTTTTGAACAGGAACCGACAATGGCTTAGCTGCCGCCGCAGTGGCTTGAGCTTGATTTGCTTCGCGAGCCATTCGGCGCAAAGTTTTTGCCCTCTCCACAGTGGTGCGAATCACATTCGACGTTTTTCTAAGCGCCCTCACTAAGCTGTAGCACGATTCGGGATTTACTTTCGCCTGGAACTGTATGTTCTCGATTAAGAACCTCAAATCCATCATCGATGCATTCTTAACCGCAGTAGAGTCAACATCGGGCTCGTTTTTGCCACCCCAAGCAGCATTTCGTTCACCAAGTTTTTTCCTGATGTCCATGTCGAACTCTACAATTTTTCTTGCCGCACTTAGCAGCCCAAGATTGCGAAGATCGTCAACAAACTCAGAGTCATCCTCCAGCAATTCAGCAAAAATCGCCATGCTATGAGCCACCCCTTTCCTAGTGCCATACGGTAAGTTGTGGGACTGCACGCTAAACCATAAGTGTATCCTATTTGCAGACTCCTTAACCTCAGTCTCGGTACTATAAGTTCTCCCTCTGGCAACACTTTTCATACCCTTAATAGCATTAACTAGTTGAGCATGAATGGAGTCGATTTCTGCTGTTATCAACTGTCCCGCAATCTTTCGTTTAATCTTGGCGAGTTCTGGCAAATGAGATTGGACTCTTTCTAAAGCCTTCTCAAAGTCATCACTCTCGATAGAATACTCCACATCGTAAAAAATGCCAACAACAAGTTTATAATTTTCTATATACTCACTAATTGGCAGTGCACGCATTTGCGTAAAATAAAAGAATTTTTTCATAAGAAATAATCTTTTTAAAAGGTTCATCGTTTCTATTTTTTTTTGAATGAACCATTCGGTTTATATTAATATTCGTAACTAGATAGCCACAACCATGTTAACACTTATAATTTAAAAATAAACACGGCTTAACACATATCGTTATAGCAATATCTATATGCATAGCCCATTCTACGAGCCACACAAGCATAATTGTGCTAATCGCCACCCCCGAAACGCCGCTTGGGCACGAGTTGGAGAATATATAGCATAGGCGCTATACCACATTAACTGTTCAATATATATTTGGGAAATGCAGATTGATATTGTGTTTTTATAGCCCACCATATTTCATGGCCAACGTGAGCTAAGTACAATCTGCGTGGGGTTTTTCAATAATATGAAAACCTTCATGGCTATTTCTCTTTATCGTTGTTCTCTTATATTTTCCTCCTCTCTTTTAAAAATTATATTCTATCATATTATTACATATCTCAATTTCCGTGCCAAAGAGAGGAAATGGCAGACATTATTGTTTAAAATTAATTAAATATCGAAGTAAAAATATGACTATCTGTTTTCGTGCATGACAAGCTGTCAAACCTGCCACAATGGCAGAAAGTATTTGAACAAAACAAACTATTTTTTCGCTCAAATAATTATTTGAGCAAAAAAACATGTTGAAATTCGGGAAAAACTTTATTTTGTGGAAAAAAAGTATTTTTATTGCACGAAAAAAGATATATTGGTTAAAAACAGTAATGATTTTGTGCGAAAAAGAATCTATTCTTTAAAAAACACTAATAATTTATGTGAAAAAGATGTTTTTGGGGCAAAAAAACATATTTTTTTCCTCCCCAGACTTTTTTTCGTGAAAAAAAACATTTTTTTTTGCTTCCCAGACTTTTTTACAGCAAAAAAAACATTCAAAAAGTGTTCCCAAACTTTCTGGCTGTCAAAACCAATTGTGGTTTTATGTCCTAGAGAATAAAGGAGGAGAAAACAATGTTTTGTATATTTGTTGAAAAATAATAGAACATACAAATGCAATTCGAACAAACCTTTAAGAATATTGATGA
>CAYFSV010000038.1:0-19268 GCA_964345815.1 uncultured Proteiniphilum sp.
ATTTCCATGTTCCGAGAGGCACAATTAGTAAATTCATACCTATTTCCATGTTCCGAGAGGCACAATTAGTAAATTCATACCTATTTCCATGTTCCGGGAGTCTCAATTAGTAAATTCATACCTATTTCCATGTTCCGAGAGTCTCAATTAGTAAATTCAGCCCTATTTCCATGTGCCGAGAGGCTCAATTCCTAAAATCATACCTATTTCCATTTTTAAAAAATCCACGAGATTTTTGTGATAAATTGAAACAGCCCTTTTTAATTTCATCACAAAAGTTATATTGCGAATTAATTCTTTAGAGTGTTTACTCAAGAATGCCTTTTAACTAGTATATCTTCGATATCTTGCAACTTTAGGTTTTTAGTTTTCAAAAGAATCATAAGATGATAAAGCAAATCGGCAGCTTCGTTTTGGAATAAATCTAGATTGTTATCCATAGCTTCAATAACCAATTCAACGGCTTCTTCTCCTACCTTCTGTGCCACTTTGTTTATTCCACTCTTATACAACCTTGATGTGTATGAGGCTTCATCACCACTTGCAATTCTATCTTCAATCACTCTCTCCAATTGATAGATAAATCCTTTGGGAGTCTCTTCCTTGAAGCATGAAGTGGAGCCAGTATGACAGGTGGCCCCATCAGGAAGAGCTTTTATTAGAATTGTGTCGTTATCGCAATCCTCTAATATTTCTTCAACAATCAAGAAATTGTTCGATGTTTCACCCTTAGTCCATAATCGTTTTTTGCTTCTACTATAGAAAGTGACCTTTCCCTCTTTAATTGTTTTATTCAGGGCTTCTTCATTCATATATCCTAGCATCAACACTTGAAGTGTGTTAGCATTTTGGATGATTACTGGCACTAGTCCATCATTTTTTGCAAAATCTACTCTAATCATATATCTATGTTTTTAGTTCTTAAATGTGCTTTTAGTGTTGGAATTGAAACTTCACCGAAGTGAAATATGCTTGCAGCAAGGCCAGCGTTGCACCTGCTATTTTCAAACAATTGTACAAAGTGTTCTATTGTGCCAGCACCGCCAGAAGCAATCACAGGGATGTTAACAGCCTCACTTACTTGTTGAGTGATGTCTATTGCAAAGCCCTCTTTTGTTCCATCGTTGCTCATTGATGTTAGAAGTATTTCACCGGCACCAAGCTCTTCTCCCCTTTTTGCCCATTCAACTGCCAAGAGTGGGGTGGGATTGTTGCCCCCATGAGTGTAAACAAACCATTTGCCATTGTCTAGTTTTGTATCTATTGCAAGCACCACTACCTCTTTGCCAAACTGTTCTGCAATTTCTGTTATCAATGATGGTGTGCTCACAGCTGCCGAATTGATACTCACTTTGCTAGCACCCGTCTCCAACACTCTACGAGCATCCTCTATAGTGGAAATGCCACCTCCCACGGTGAATGGTATTTTAATCTCTTTTGCCACCTGTTTAACAAGGTCTGTTATTGTCTTTCTGTTTTCGACGGTGGCTGCTATATCAAGCAAAACCAACTCGTCAGCTCCCTCGTTTTCATAAAGTTTTGCTAGCTCCACAGGATCTCCTGCATCTTTTATATCAACAAAATTAATCCCCTTTACTGTGCGACCGTCTTTTATATCAAGACATGGAATTATTCTTCTTTTCATTTGATTTTGTGTTTACTTTTTTATAGATTTATGAAACACGATATAATCATTTACTGGTGTGACAATGATTAATTATGCTCATTTCATATCCTATTTATTTGTTTCTATAAATAATGATAGTTCTTTAAGCGATATTCTACCTTCATAAACAGCCTTGCCAATTATTGCACCTTCACATCCAATTTGCTTTAAAGTGTGCAAATCATTCATGCTTGATACGCCGCCACTTGCTATTAGGTTGATATCTGTTTTAGCCAATATCTCTCTGTATAAATCATCAGATACACCATCTAGCATTCCATCCTTTGATATATCTGTACAAATAACATATTTAACACCCAACTTTTTTTTGTTCATTATAAAGTCCACAACATCTAGGCTTGATTCTTTTTGCCAGCCATGGGTTGCTATCTTTCTATTGTTGCTGTCTGCACCCAAAATAATTTTGTCAGCCCCATAATGGTAAAGCCAATCCTCAAAAAGTGAAGGGTTCTCAACAGCAACGCTACCCGCCGTAATTTGCGATGCTCCATTTTCAAATGCTATTTTGGCATCATCATTTGTTTTTATTCCACCCCCAAAATCAATTATCAAAGAGGTATTTGTAGCAATTTGGTCCAACACCTTATGATTGACGATGTTCTTAGACTTTGCTCCATCCAAATCTACTAAATGTAGATATTTAATGCCATTATCTTCAAACTCTTTTGCTATTTCAATAGGGTTTTCGCTATATGTTTTTTGTGTTGAGTAGTCCCCCTTTGTCAGTCTCACGCATTTGCCACCTATAATGTCTATTGCAGGAATTATTCTCATATTATTAAATTGTGTTTCGTATTATATAGTTCCTTTAGTGCTCGGAATTCCAACCGAGTCACCCTGTTTTACTGCCATTTTAATAGCCTTTGCAAATGCTTTGAATATTGCTTCTATTTTATGGTGTTCATTTTCTCCTTCAGCCTTTATGTTTAAGTTGCATAGGGCATTATCGCTAAAAGATTTGAAAAAATGCATAACCATTTCGGTGGGCATATCGCCAATTTTTTCTCTTTTAAAATTAGCATCCCACACCAACCACGGACGCCCCCCGAAATCTATTGCTGTATGCACCAAACAGTCATCCATTGGCAAAAGAAATCCATATCTTGCTATTCCTTTCTTTTTGCCTAACGCCTGCACAAATGATGCACCAAGAGAAATCCCAACATCCTCAATAGTATGATGCTCGTCAATGTGGATATCTCCTTCACATTTTACAGTTAGGTCAATGCCTCCATGTCGAGATATTTGTTCAAGCATATGATCAAAAAAACCTAGTCCTGTGTTGATGATACTTTTTCCAGTTCCATCAAGATTTATTTCTACATATATGTCGGTTTCGGAAGTTTTACGACTAACCTTTCCTTTTCTGGGCTCATGCTTCAGATATCTATATATTTCGCCCCAGTCGGTAGTAGTTAAAGTTGCATCCTCGTTTATTTGATTGCTCAAAAGAATAGATTTTGTACCCATGTTTTTTGCAAGCTCCACATCAGTTATTCTGTCACCAATCACAAAAGAGTTCTCCAAGTCATATCCTCCTCTCATATAGTGAGTTACTAAGCCTGTTTCAGGTTTTCTACTTGGTGAGTTTTCGTGTGGGAATGATTTGTCTATAAGAATTTCGCTAAACACTATTCCCTCATTTTCTAGTGCTTTTAGCATCTTGTTGTGTGCCGGATGAAATGTGTCTTCTGGAAATGAATCGGTTCCAAGTCCATCCTGATTGCTCACCATCACCAGCTCATATTCCAATTCATTTGCTATGCGCGATAGAAATTGAAATACCTTCGGATAGAACTCAAGTTTATCAAGGCTATCAATCTGTTCGTCTTCAGGCTCAATTATTATTGTACCATCTCTGTCTATAAAAAGTACTTTCTTCATGTCAAATTGTTTTATAATATTTTTTTCAGCACATCAATTAACTCCATATTTTCATTCGGATTTCCGACTGAAATTCTTATGGTGTTTCTAATCTGTGTTGTTCTGTTTCGTGTAATTATATTTTTTTCAACCAATTGATTGTAAATGTTTGTAGCATCTTCTACCTCTATCAAAACGAAGTTGGCACTCGTAGGATATATTTTTTTTATACCATCAAGTTTGCTAAATTCTTCAATCAAATAATTTCTTTGCTCTAAAATGATGCAAATTTGAGTCTCATATTGTTTTTTGTTTGATAAAGCTTCAATTGCTTTTTCTTGATTAAACTTGCTAATATTGTACGGAGGTTTAGTTTTATTCATCAATTCGATAATCTCTTTGCTTGCGAATGCCATTCCAACTCTTGCACTTGCCAATCCCCATGCCTTGCTAAATGTTTGCATAACCAAAAGATTAGGATATTTGGATAGTTTGCTGATATAGCTCTTTTTATTGCTGAAGTCTATATATGCTTCATCTACAACCACCAATCCATCAAATCTATCTAAGATTATATCAATGTTTTCAATATCGTTTCCAGTTGGATTATTTGGAGAGCATATAAAAACAACCTTTGCTTTTTGTGCTAAAATCTGCTCAATATTCAATTGAAAATCATCTGTCAATGGTACTTTTATGATATTCACATTGTTGATATTTGCTGAAACTTCATACATCCCATATGTAGGAGGACATATAATAACGCTATCTTTAGAAGGCTCACAAAATATACGAAACACAAGATCAATAGCTTCATCACTTCCATTGCCGATAAATATATTTTCAGAAGAAACTCTTTTAATTTCGGATATTCCTAACTTCAATTTTCGTTGATGTGGATCAGGATATCTATTGTGGTTCCCAAATGGGTTTTCATTTGCATCCAGAAACAGACCTTCTGTTCCTGAAAACTCATCACGTGCGCTTGAGTATGGTTTAAGCTCCCAAATATTACATCGCACAATCTTTTTCAAATCAAAGTTTTTCATCTTCAATCTTTTCTATTTGATTTTTCATTATCTTTCCAAGCCTCAAACTTACAGCATTTTTATGTGCATAAAGTTGCTCTGCATCAGCCATAGTCTCAATCGAGGGTCCAATGTTTAGTATGCCCTCTTTTGTAATCTGTTGGAATGTTATCTTCTTTATAAAGCTATCAACTGATACACCGCTATACGCTTTTGCAAATCCACTGGTGGGAAGTGTGTGATTGGTGCCACTTGCATAGTCGCCAGCACTCTCGCAACTGTAGTTGCCCAAAAAGACAGAACCCGCATTTATTACAGACTGTGAGATAGAGACTGGGTTTTCAACAGCCAGAATCAAATGTTCGGGTGCATAAAGATTGCTAAAACTTATGCATTCCTCTATGTCTTTAAAAAGGATTGCTCTACTATTTTTAATTGCTTCTTGAGCAATTTCTTTTCTAGGAAGTAGTTCCAATTGCTCTTCTAACTCGTTTAATATTAGTTTTATAGTTTTCTTGCTATTTGATAGCAGCATAACCTGACTATCGGCTCCATGTTCGGCTTGTGATAATAAATCAGCAGCAACAAAAGATGGAATACACGACTCGTCTGCAATAATCAAAACCTCACTAGGTCCTGCGGGCATATCTATTGCTGTACCATAGTATTGAGCCAATATCTTTGCTGCCATCACATATTGATTGCCTGGACCAAAAATTTTATCAACTTTGGGAATACTTTCTGTTCCAAATGCCATTGCACCAATTGCTTGAACGCCTCCTAAAGAAAAAATCTTATCAACTCCCACTAATTTGGCAGTGTATAAAATAGCAGGATCAATTTCACCTTGCTGATTTGGTGGTGTACATAAAACAACTTCTTTGCAACCAGCTATTTTTGCAGGTATTGCAAGCATCAAAATTGTTGAGAAGAGTGGGGCAGTGCCGCCAGGAATATATAAGCCTACTTTTTCAATAGCACGGCTTTCACGCCAGCAAGTCACGCCAGGAGAGGTCTCAATTTTATTCACCTCCTCTCGTTGCGAAAGATGGAATGTTTCTATATTACCTTTTGCTACATCAATAGCTCGCTTAAGTTGTTCTGATATTAAATTTGAAGCATTGTCCACAATTGTGCTCTCCACTTCAAGTTTTTCTTGTTGGGCAAAATCAAATTGACGGCTATACTCTAAAATAGCCTTATCACCTTTACGATCTATTTTATAGAACATTTTTTCTACTGTGCGCATAAGTTTCTGTTGCTTAATCACAGGTCGTTGCGCTAGTTTTTGCCATTTCTTTAACGAAGGATTTTTAATTGTTTTCATATCCAGTTCTCTTATAATATCATTTTCTCTATCGGAATAACTAGTATTCCTTCAGCACCTAGTTGCTTCAGTTCGTCAATGATTTCCCAGAAATCATCATCTCCAATAACAGAATGAACACTGCTCCATCCTTCGTCTGCCAGCGGCAAAATACTAGGAGATCTCATTCCTGGTAATAGATTTACAATTTGCTCTATCTTATCGTTTGGTGCATTCAGCAACACGTATTTCTTTCCCTGTCCATTCATGTGCGATCTGATACGAAACAAAAGTTGCTCTAATAATTCTTGCTTTTCTTGTGACAGGTTCTTATTGCTAATCAGCACAGCCTTGCTTCTAAGTATTGCTTCCACCTCTTTCAATCCATTCATCAATAGTGTGCTGCCAGTGCTAACAATGTCAAAAATCCCATCTGCTAGCCCTATTCCTGTTGTAATCTCAACACTTCCCCCTAGCTGTTCTATTTCAACGTTTATGCCTTTTTCTGAAAAGTATTTGCTTAGCACTTTAGGATAGCTAGTTGCAACTCGTTTATTGTTGAAATACTCAATGCCCGTATAGCTTTTATCCTTTGGTATAGCTAGTGAAAGTCTGCAGTTGCCATATCCTAGTTTCTGAATAACCTCTACATCTTTATCTTTCTCCCATACCTCGTTTTCTCCCAAGATACCGATATCTGCAACTCCCTTTTCCACATATTGCGGGATGTCATCATCTCTCAAAAATAGAATTTCCATGGGGAAGTTTCGTGCCTCTGTTTTTAATTTGCGACTACCATTAGATATTTTAATTCCACATTCGGTTAAAAGACTGATAGATTTTTCGCTTAATCGACCACTTTTTTGTATTGCAATTTTAATTTTCTCCATTTCTTATATTGTTAAGTTTTTAAACTGAGATTAATAGTTCGTGTTGCTAAAAAATAAAAACCCGCCTGATTTGCGTCAGACGGGTTTGATAAATATATATGTTTGATTTTATTTCACGTTTGCACATATCTACATCAGCTCGCCTGTTCGCAAGTGTTACAATGATGATGATGTAGAGAAATTAATATCATTTGTTTACTTTTAATGCGCCAAAGGTAATAAAATATATCTCATATAACCAAATAAAAATCTAATTGTTTTTTATTGATGTTGAATTTAACTGACAAAGGGGACAAATAAATTAAATTGCTCACTGCTATATTATGAATGTTCTGTCTAAAATGTTGCTGTTTTTGTACATCAATATGACTGTGGTTTTAATTATTATTAATATCTTTGTGATAATCGATTAAGATTTCAAGCTTAATCACTATTATAAAGTAAGAGTTATACATGACCTATTTATAGTGGTATAGACTATATATAGATTAAAGCACAAAATTTGATAGCTATGTTTAAAAATAAAACTATTGTTTACACTTCGGGAACATTTGATATGTTTCACTACAATCACCTTCGTATGATTAATTATGCTCGTAGTTTGGCCGATATTCTAATTGTGGGAGTAAGCACAGACGAGTTGGTGATGAGTTATAAAGACAAACCTGTTATTCCTTTTCAGGAGAGACTTCAGATAATTGAAGCTCTTAAAACACCTGATATAGTGATACCACAACACACATTAGATCATACTGAGATAGTGAAGAAGCTAAATATAGATGCCTTTGTTGTTGGCGATGATTGGTGGGGAAAGTATGATTACTTGAAAGATGCAGGTGTCGAAGTTTTTTATTTTCCATATGGCGTAGGGGTTTCGTCTACTAATATAAAGAAATCAATTCATGAAACGTATGAAACTAAACTAAAGTCACAACAGAGCACTAAGCCAAATACAGTACAAAAACTAAAAGATCTTGTAAATGAATAAGTACATTCTTATCACGGGGGGTACTAAGGGTATTGGAAAGTCTATAGCAGTTGAGCTAGCCAAAGCTGGATATAACCTTATTCTTACCTATTCGGCAGATAATAAAATAGCCACTGAGGTTATGCAGGAACTTATCGATGCCTATTCAGTGGATGTGTCGATAGTTTTGGCAGATATAACTTTGCGAAAGTCAATTGATATAATACACTCATTTGTTGAAGACAAAAACATTAAATTGTTCTCAGTTATATACAATGCCGGTATCACATCACGTGTATCGTTTGAAGATATATCACTTGATGATTGGGAGAAAGTCTTCTTTGGCAATGTTCATTTTCCAGTATTTCTCACGCAACGATTACTGCCAAGCTATCTCGAGCATGGTGGCAACATAGTGTTCACGGGCTCATTAATGGGGATATATCCTCACTCTGTTTCTCTAGCATATGGAGTAACAAAATCCGCAGTTCACTCCCTAGTACAGAATATGGTCAAGTTCTTGGCACCTTATAAGATCAGAGTAAATGCTATTGCTCCAGGATTTGTGGATACCGAATGGCAAAAAACAAAGCCTGCCGAAATAAGAAAGCGTATTGAAGATAAAATAGCACTAGAGCGCTTTTGCGACCCACAAGAGCTAGCTCAAATATATAAACTAATTGTTGAAAACAGCTATCTCAATGGTGAGATTATTACCGTAAGTGGTGGCTACTCATATAAATGATATGAAGAAAGAGGATAGAAAGAAGGATTATCTAAGTTCATTAAAGTCACTTGAAACAGAAAATATTATAGATCAGATTTTTTATCGTCCAATAGGATACAAAATAGCTAAGTCACTTCAAAGTACAGGTATAACGCCCAACGCGGTAACAATTATTTCAATATTCGTTGGAATCTCTGCAGGTATTCTTTGGTTTTTCCCTTATAATCTCTCATTTGCTCTTTTGGGGATTCTAGCTTTAGTTACTGCAAATATTCTAGACTGTGTAGATGGGCAACTTGCTCGACTTACTGGTATAAAATCAGAGGTTGGTAGAATTTTGGATGGTTTTGCAGGAGATTTGTGGTTCTTGTCAATTTATATCGCCTTGGGGCATCGCTTATATCTTATGTTCCCTAATCTAAACCATTGGTTTTTTGTATTAGTGGTGTTAGCTTCTGGCATTTCTCATCTTAATCAGGCTGCTTTAACTGACTATTACAAAACGTTACACCTGTTTTTTATAAGTAAAGAAAAGGGTAAAGAGTTTGAGAACTCTATTAAAATAGAAAAAAGATATAAATTGATGAAGCCTGGGATTAATAAAATAATCACCTGGGGCTATATAATGTACACTCGTAATCAAGAAAATGCAACACCGAAATTGCAAAAGATGTTGCATCGTTTAAATGATAAATATGGATATGATATTCCTGATGAAATACGAGATAGTTTAAGAAGTAATAGCCTTAAACTTATGCCGCTTTTAGATACTAATACATTTAATGGACGATCGATTGTGCTTTTTGCTTCAGTCCTATTTAATATTCCATGGTTATATTTTATCTGGGAGATTGTAGTGCTTAATATTCTTAAGGTTATTATAAAATCTAAACACGAGAGTTTTTGTAGTAATATTGCAGTATAAAGAACGAGCCATCAGACTAGATGTTATCTATCCAATGGCTCTTGTTTTTTATTTAACACCATCTTTTGCTGAAATCATTTTCTTACCAGCACGCCATATCTTATAATTTACTTCCAATCCATCAGGAACATAAATAACGATTGGTAATCTACTATTGTATCTTATCAGTTTCGACTCCATGTGTACAAACTCTTTTGTTTGTTTATTGGTTGGACAAGCCATTCTTGTACTTGCTACATTTCCATCGCTTTCCACTACATAGTAGGTGTATCCCCATCCATCAAGATTAACATCTTCAATAGTGCCACCCATGAAGTGACGATTACAATCTACCATAATTGTTTTTCCCACAAACACTTCCACTTTAAAGTCAGCTTCGTTCTTTTTAGCTGGAACTTTGATGTAAACCTGCTTATATCCCTCCTTAGGGGCAGGGAACATTCCAATTTCTTTTTCTATAGTTTGATTTTGTGCTAATGCTCCAACACTAAATAGAGCAATTGCCATAACAGTAATAATAAATGTTAGTTTTTTCATATGCTTCAAATTGTTTTAAAATAAAAAAGCAGATAACCTACTATTGGGGTTATCTGCTTTCTAAGACTATATCTATCGTAAATAGTTTATTCTTCTACTAAAATAAATTTAGCTAAAGGCGCCATTCTTGCTTTGTTCAATGTCATGTTGGTTCCATCTGTAGATAGATTATCAACATTGTTTAGAACTTCAAGAAACTCAAGTTCAATATTTCCATCAGGACAAGCCATCATTGTTGACATGCCTTGTTGAAGTTCAATTCTAAACTCGTTTTTAATTTTATAAGTAAAGCCCAATGAGTTGCAATTTGCTTTTGCATTGGCACGTCCGTCTTCAGAGTTGAAGATTATGAAATAGTTTTCAGGATTGCTTCCTTCAATTTCTTTTCCATTTAGTTCCACTAGTTGCCACTTTTTGTCCTCCACCATAGGGTTTCCCTCTTTTGAGAGGATATAATAGCTTTCTAACTCGCCCTCAACAACATTTCCTTCAAGGTCTAAATAACGAACTCTATTTTCCTCAATCTTAAAGAAAGGAGATCGTGAGCCTTCTTCAATTCCATCTAATTTGATGGTATTTCCCTCTTCAAGCCATTCAAATGAACCTTCAATTGTCTCTGTCATTGGGTCATCTTCTCCTAAATAGCTTGTTGTAAGCGAATAGGTGTTGTCATCTTTAATCTTTAATTCAGTTTCAATTCCTTCGCAGCTAGCACAAGGCAAAACGCCCGAATAAGTGCCTGCCCAATCTAATGCATTTCTTGAGGTGTGCTCATCAACAACTTCCGTAGTTGAGTTCTGTGAGTTGTCACTGCTTTTGTTTGTGCAAGCATAGGTTGTTGCCATCACAGCAACAAGCACTAGTAAAAATCTAAAAGTTTTTTTCATAATTATAATTTTGTTTTTTAGTATTTGTAGTATCATAGATCAGAAAATATAACAGTAATGTTATCTAATTTGTTTTGAATAAGGATTAGTACACCTCTTTTGCTACTCTATATATACTCTCGGTAGCACCTAGTGCATAATAATGAATGCCTGGAACATTATGTTTCATAAGTTCTTGACTTTGCATCGTACACCATTCAACTCCCACCTCTCTAGCTTCTTCATCTGTTTTGCATTTACGCAATTCTTTTTCCAAAGCTTCTGGAATTTCTGTTCTAAATATTTTAGGTAAAATGCTTAGTTGTCTTCTAGTATAAATCGGTTTTATACCTGGAACAATAGGTATAGTTATTCCAGCGGCTCGGCATCTGTCAACAAAATCAAAATACTTTTGATTATCAAAAAACATCTGCGTAACCAAATATCCTGCTCCATTGTCTGCCTTCATTTTAGTATATAAAATCTCAGACTCCATGTTTGGTGACTCCTCATGCTTTTCAGGATAGCAAGCCATTCCATATGTAAAAGGAACCTCAGGCTGAGCCAATTTGCTACCATCAATACTAATTCCTTTATTGAAGTTGTTGACTTGCTCTTGCAGTCCAGATGAAAATTGATGCGAATCCATTCTTCTTTGTTCGGCATCAAGTTTGTTGGAGTCTCCTCTCAAAAGTAACAAATCTGTAACACCTAGGAACGACAAATCAATCAGTGCATATTCAGTCTCCTCTTTAGTAAATCCTAGCGATACAATATGTGGAACCGCTCTGATTCCATATTTGTTTTGTATGGCTGCAGCAATTGCAACCGATCCAGGTCGTTTTCTCACATTCACTTTATGAATAACTCCATCTGCAACTTCCTTATAAATGTTTTCGCTATGATGTGTAGTTATATTTATGTACTTAGGATCGAACTCTTTAAGCCGATCTATTGTATCGAAAACCTGTTTTATGCTGTTCCCTTTCAATGGTGGCAACAGCTCGAATGAGAAAACAGGTTTTTTAGTCTCTTGTATAATTTCTGAAATTTTCATGTTTACTTAAATATTGCTCTAAAGATATCCATTCCATTAGCGTAAAGAACTAGTCCTAATAATAAAATCATTCCAGCCATTTGAGCATATTCCATAATCTTTTCATTTGGTTTCCGTCCGCTTACCATTTCAAATATTAAAAATAATACGTGACCTCCATCTAGCCCTGGGATGGGCAAGATATTCATAAAGGCTAGAATCACAGAAAGAAAAGCTGTCATCATCCAAAAAGAATACCAATTCCATGTTGGAGGAAAAAGATTGCCAATTGTTCCGAATCCGCCCAAAGAAGATGCACCCTCTTTAGTGAAAACATACTTGAATTGAGCTACATAGTCTTTTAATGTTTGAATGCCCATTTTAATTCCGGCTGGAAATGATTCAAAGAATCCATAATTCTTTGTAACTATATTGTAGATTTGACCTTCAGTTTTAGGATAGAAACCTATTTTTCCATCAGTATCTACATTTAGTTTAGTTTCGCTATATAGCCCGTTTCTATAATATCCTAATTCTATTTCGCTATCATTGTTTTTGTGCAGTTCATTTGCAAAATCAGTAAAAGAGGTTACTTGTACACCATTAATAGACACAATGCTATCACCAGATATTAATCCAGCTTGGTCTGCACTGCTGTTTTTCATCACCTGATACACCACTGTCGGAAATCTATAAGCTGCAAATCCCTCTTTATTCTTAAGTAGGTTCTTCATAAGATATTTGTCCATGGCAAGAGTTACTTCTTGACCATTGCGCATTACCGTAACCTCTTTTGCATCTGCTATTTCAAGCAACGTGCTAACCCCAAATCTTTCTAAATCTTTTCCATCTGCCGATAAAAGAATGTCTCCATCAACAAATCCAGCATCCAATGCCGCTTGGCTATACTCCATTCCCAAAGTTGCATTTTTAAGAGGTAGATAGGTGTCGTTCCAAGTGAAAAGCACCATCGAGTATATTAAGAAAGCAAGTAGTATATTGAATACAACGCCACCAATCATCACCAAAAGTCGTTGCCAAGACGGTTTTGATCTAAACTCCCATGGTTGTTCGGGTTGTGCCATTTGTTCTTTATCCATAGATTCGTCAATCATTCCAGCAATCTTCACATAACCTCCAAGTGGCAACCAACCAATTCCATATTCGGTGTCGCTATTTTTTGGTTTGTACTTAAAAAGCGAAAAACCAGGATTAAAGAAGAGATAAAACTTCTCTACTCTAATTTTAAATAATCTGGCAAATAAGAAATGTCCAAACTCGTGAATGACAACCAGTATGGACAAGCTGAGTATCAACTGTAGTGCTTTAATTAAAAAAGTCTCCATTTTTTAAATCTTAATTTGTAGTTTTGGATACCTCATATGCTATAATTCTAGCTTCGGCATCAGTTTGTGTATAATCTTCTAATGTAGGATTGTTGATAAAAACAGATTTGTGCATAGTTTGTTCAACGATGCTACTCATTTGCAAAAATCCAATTTTGTTTTCCAAAAACAGTTCCACTGCTACTTCGTTTGCAGCATTTAATATGCAAGGCATATTTCCTCCCTTTTCAATTGCATCATAGCATAGCTGAAGGTTTCTAAATACTTTCAAGTTAGGCTTTTCAAATGTCAATTGCGACAACATCTTAAAATCAATGGGAGGTGTATTTAGTGGTAGCCTCTCGGGATATGAAAATGCATATTGAATAGGCATTCGCATATCTGGATTGCTAAGCTGTGCCATAATTGAGTGGTCGTTAAACTGCACCATCGAATGCACAATAGATTGTGGATGAACCACTACCTCTATTTGCGATGGATTGATTCCAAAGAGCCACTTAGCTTCAATCATTTCAAGCCCTTTGTTCATCATGCTTGATGAGTCTATCGTCACTTTTGCACCCATGTCCCAGTTGGGATGGTTAAGTGCCTGCTCTTTTGTAACACTTTTTAGTTGCTGCTTCGAGTAGTTTCTAAAAGGTCCGCCCGATGCGGTAAGTAATATTTTATTAATCTCGTTGTGGGCTTCGCCATTCAGGCATTGAAAAATTGCTGAATGCTCCGAGTCGACAGGCAAGATAGGAGACTTGTTTTCAATAGCTAAGCTTGTTATTATATCGCCTGCCACCACAAGTGTTTCCTTATTTGCAAGTGCAATTGTCTTTCCTGCTTTTATTGCCGAAATGGTGGGCTTTAATCCTGAAAAACCAACCATTGCTGTTAGCACAATGTCTATTTCGGAGTCTGCAACCACTTGCTCGATTGCTCCAGCACCAGCATATATTTTAATTGGTAAGTGGTCAAGTGCTTCTTTTAGTTGAGTATATTTAGATTCATTTGCCACAACCACTATTTCGGGTTGAAAAAATTTGGCTTGTTCTATCAATTTCTCAACTTGATTGTTAGCCACAAGTGCATAAGCCTCAAATCTCTGTGGATGTTGTGAAATAACATCCAAAGCTTGTGTGCCAATTGAACCTGTGGAACCTAAAATAGCAATTCTTCTCTTACGATAATCCATTAAGTATAAATTTTGTCGGGAAAGATGCAAAGATAGATAAAATAGCGCACCCCAACAATCTAAATTTTATGTGAATGTTATAATTGAGTTGAAAAATGAAAAATCACATCGAGCATCTCTTCAATGCTGCCAACAGTCTTTTCCTCGTTTTTGTTTTTAACTGTCCATGTGTTGTTTGTTTCGCCTATTAAAACCGTTATGGGTGCATCTGAAACTATGTGATAGCCTTTTCTGGAAAGCGCCTTAGTGGTCCACCTGGATGTTAGGCTGTTTGGATTGTTTACTATTGTAGAAATATACTTGTCAAGCTGTTTCTTTACTACAAAGCTTCCATACTCTTTATCAAAATCATAGTTTGAGTGCGAGAATACAGTGTCAAAAGTTCCTTGTAAAACCATATCTTCAGGGGTGCCTACCTTCACTCCATCAAGCTTTTTCATTAGCCATATTTTGTCTGCCACTTGCATAGCTGTTTCAAGCTCGTGAGTCGAAATGAAAATTGTTTTATTGGTATCTCGTGCAAGCTTTTGCAAAAGGAGCAAGATGTTAATTCTATTTGGCAGGTCTAGGTGTGATGTTGGTTCGTCTAGTAGGATGATTGGTGTGTTTTGTGCCAATGCTCTTGCTATGAATACTCTTTGTCGTTCGCCGTCGGATAGTTCATGAATGCTTCTGTTTTCAAATCCCTTAAGATTGGTCATCTTTATTGCCTCTTCAATTATTCTATTGTCATCCTCCGACAGGTATCCCAACCAGCCCGTGTAGGGGTCTCTTCCTATTGAGATTAGCTCTTTCACATTGAAAGAGGCTTCGGCGCGCTGATCCGTTAGGACTATCGATATCAGCTGTGCTCTGTTTTTTGGCGAGATTTGTGAGAGGTCGTTGCCTTCAACTTTTATTTTGCCAGAAAAGATGGGTTGCAACCACGACATAGATCGCAAAAGTGTTGATTTTCCACATCCATTCCTGCCTATTAGTGCTATAAGTTCTCCTCTATTGGCTGTTAGGTTAATCTTATCTTGCACAATAATTTTGTTTTTTCCAGCATGATAGCCAATGCTCAAGTCATGAAGACTAAGGAAGCTTTCGGATGCTTGCTTCTGCGTATCTTGTGTCATTCTTCTATAAGTCCCTCTGGTAGATTAAGATAAATGATTTTATTTTCTTCATAAATTTCAGAAATAAAATCTTCGGTTGCGGGAATAAGGTGCTCTGTGTCCTCTTTCTTTACTACGAATAAGATGTTTATTGTCGAATCATCCACCTGCTCGATAACTCCAAGATTGGCGTTTTGTTGGTCAATAACTTCAAACCCAATAAACCAATCCCAAGAACTTTGGTTATTGTCATTATCTATGTGAGGCATCTCCTCACGTAATATGTAAATATCTATATTGGAAAACTTGGATGCTTTGGTTTCATCATCTATGTCCTCAAATTTTACACGACCACGAGCGTCCGACATAAAATTAATTTCTTCTATGCGAAATGGTATAAATGTTGTGTCGATTTCCATAAAATAGAAATCCACATCAATGTCCGCATATTCAGGATGGTCATACTCGATAGATATCTCTCCCTTAATTCCATGCGATTTATGCAGCCTTGCTATTTTAAATACAATTTCTTTTGTTATCATCGTGAATTTTGAAACGAATATTTTATCTTCTTCTTTGTCCACGACTCACTCTCACTCTTCTCTTGTTTGAAGTTGATACGGCAGATGGCGCATTGCTTACTTTAATGCTACCAATCGTGAATGTGTTTGGGTCGAGATTGATTTTTCCTTTCGAGAAAGTGTGCAAATCTTCAATAATTTTTGCATCATCAATATCTTTGTTCCACTGTATGTACGAGCGTTTCATTTGTACAGCAAGTTGTGCAACCAAGGCATCACGTTTGTCGCCTTCTTCCATGCTTGCTGCTATGTCAATCATCTTTTCAAGTAGTTTGCCATAGTGTCTAAACCTCATGGTGGGGCGGCTATAGTCTAGTTTGCCAGGGCGTGTATGTAGTTCCTCCTCAGTAATCACTTCGTAGGGGTAGTCGATATCAAGTTTAAAATCTGACATAATTGCTAGATGATCCCACAAAATGTGTTTAAAATCATTTACGTCACGTAGGTGTGGAAACATATTTCCCATTATCTCCACCACGGTGTTAGCACAGTGTTTTCGTTCCTCTCTATCATCAATAGTTAGGCAATGGTTGACCATATTTTGAATGTTTCGCCCATAATCAGGCATCGATAATTTCTTTAGTTGAGTATTATATTTCATTTTATATGTATGTTTAATAACTATGCAATCAAAACAATGACTTTAATTTGTTAGTCACTATTCTGATTGCTTATGTTTTATATTTGTTCTTTTAGAAGTTGTAAGCCAAGCCTATACCTAAGATTTGGCGAAACTGAACTTTTGGTCCTTTAGAAATGCCATTCTCGTCAATATAAGCCACGTCGTCGTCATATCTAAGTGTGGTGTTTAGGGTTGCACTCAAAAGCTTATTTACTTTCATGCTAATAAGTAAATCCCAATCAACATCTATATTTCCAAAACTCTTATCGTAGGCAGTAAAAAAGTCGGCTTTAGAAATTAAGTCCACATTTTCCATAACCTTTAGCTTGTAAACGGTTTTTAAATATGATCCAAACTCACCCTTAAACTTTTTGCCTGGATCAACTCCAAACATTCCTTCTTGCGAAAAGTGCTCATCTTGCACCCATGTCATTTTGGCTGCAATTGGCGAGTAGTAGAGCGAAAAGTTGTCCGATGGTTTATAATCCAATCCTAGCGATAATGTTCCATAAGCGGGAGCCATTAAGTCCGAAATCCGATACCTATCGCTTCCGTCATATTTGTATCCGTCTGTAAATTGGGTTTTAAAGTCGAACAACCCTGAGTAAAATAATTTCTCATTTGCTTTATATCCTAATTTTGAAGCAAAATCAATCTTGTCAGTACTTTTTCTAACGCCTGTCGAAGCAGTTCTAGCCAATCCATAATCTAATGCTAAATTGTTCTCCCAAGCCCAATCGCCCAATTTATACAATAATGCTCCGTTTAAATATGCATTACCAGCAAGCGAGTTTTCGCCACCTCCAGACCAATGGGTCAATGATGTTTGTGAGAAATTAACGCCCATCACGCCATCAACTGTCCATTTTTGTTCTTCGCCTGATGCTTCGTCCTCGTTTTGTGCAAATAGTGCAACTGTCATTAGTGCTGCAAGTAGTAAAGATAATACTTTTTTCATAAATTCTTGTTCTTGTTTTGGTTTTAATTATCGTAATTTTAGTCTATCACCCTCTTCGGGCACATATTTGTAACTTTTTTTGTTCAATCTATATAGTTCTCTTAATCTTAGTCCATATTTTTGAGAAATACTATGCATCGATTCGCCTATTTGAACCACGTGATGATAATATGGTTCATCAGCTCGCTTCTTTTTCTTTTCAAAATATACTATGTCGCCATCCGAAAGAGGAAATCCTGACTCAACATCGTTATATTTTAATAGATTCTTTTCTTTAAATCCAAATTCTTTTGCAATACTTGCAAAAGAATCGCCTGTCACGGCAACAACATACACCAATCCATGTGTTTTGTAGGGTTGATGTTTCCATGTTATATTGCTGAAGTCATGTTTAACGCTTACTTTGGAGCCTCCTCTATAGTTTCTGTTGTCATAACGGTATAACTCATAATCCTCTATCAGCTTAATCAACTTATTAGCATAGGCTCTATCAGTGGCATAACCCGATTTTTGCAATCCGCGTGCCCATCCTTTATAGTCGGTAATAGAAAGCTTAAATAAGTCTCTATATCTAATATTATTTGCCAAAAACTGGGCATGATCTTCATATGAATCCTCCACGCGCCTATATTTTCTAAAGCAATCGTTAGGTGTGTCATCAGCAGCATACACTTTTTCGCCTCGCCATCCATTGTGACACTTAATGCCAAAGTGATTGTTTGAGCGCATTGATAGACTACTTTTGCCTGCTCCCGACTCCAACAATCCCTGAGCAAGAGTGATAGAAGCAGGGATCTTATAGTCAGCCATATTCTTTTGTGCAATATGCGAATAGGTGGTTATATAATCGTTATACACGCGTAGCCTAGTTTGAGCAAAAGCTTCGTTGCTTATATTTATTGCGAGCATAACAAGTAGCGAAACAAAAATATATCTATATTTGTGATTGTAATCCATTTTTAATAATATTCGTTACATCGATTTATTTATAAAAACTAATGAAAGAAATTAATTTAACCACAAAGATAAGAGTTTATCCTATAGATGAATGTTCTGATACAGAAAAAAAGCTAATTGATGCTGCAAAGCGTGCCACGCAAGATGCCTATTCTCCCTATTCCAACTTCAAGGTGGGTGCTGCATTGTTGCTCGAAAATGGGAAAATCATAACGGGCAACAATCAAGAAAATGCCGCATATCCCTCAGGACTTTGTGCCGAACGCACGGCTGTGTTCTTTGCTAATGCCAATTATCCCAATCAGAGAATAGAGGCTATAGCTGTGGCTGCTCACTATAAGGGCGAGTTCACCAAAGATGTTATAACCCCTTGTGGGGCTTGTCGTCAGGTTTTGCTTGAGGTTGAGAATAGATACAAATCGAAGATGTCTATTTTGCTTTATGGTGGCAACGATGAAGTTTATCAAATCGAAAGTATCAAAGATTTGCTACCTCTTAGCTTTGGTGAAGACAGGCTGTAAGCTCGTTTTTTGGAAAATCACTACTCAATTCCCATAATTCCCGACTTCATTAGTAAAATACTAGTCTCTCTTACTTTTAAGATAAGATTATAGACAGCATCTTGCGAAAGAACTCCACATTTTATTGAAGAAAATGCTCCTTCATTGCTACTCTCATAATCCTCAATCCATTGC
>CAYFSV010000039.1:0-19118 GCA_964345815.1 uncultured Proteiniphilum sp.
ATTAAATAGCCCAACTCAAACTGTTAATTAGTCTATATCTGGCACGCTTTATTTTCACATTTTTACACATTAAACCAAGACTCAAAAGTCAACAAAAGTGAATTATATCAGAAAATCGAGTTAATTATTGTTTATCGCACTATATAACAATCCATTACGAAAAGTTCGTAGTTTTTTTCAAAAATGATTTGGATTGAAAGAATTTTCCGACGACACCAAATCAAAAAATATGGTGTCAAAAGCACTTGCTTTTTATAGGAATCACTTTTTTGAAAACGACGATTTAACTTTGTTTAGTCGAAAATCGAAGTAAATAAAGAGCTCAAAGTTAACAGAATTAACTATTAACATTAATTTAACATAGATTGCAAGTGCTTTTCAACACATATCAGGTGATATAATGTCAAAAGTATTTGCGATCAAGTCCCAATCGGTATAAAAAATGAGCCAAAAAAAGCCAATAACAAATAATCCTTAATATTTATTGTCGTCAGAACTTGAAAACGACTATACATCTGGAAATTTTATTTAAAAAAATCTCCTCTTGGGTCCATATCAGGCGAGAAAGGGTCGTTAGAAGTTCATTTTGATACCTTATTAGAAAATATGGTATCAAAAGCAGATCAGGTTTGCACCATTCTACGCAATTTGGTATCAAACGCAAATGCTTTTGATACCAAATTATTTTTTACCCCTAGTTATTTTAACAATTTCAATCCATATCACAACTCTTTTCCGACATTAATTTAACTTTTTGTGGTAATATGCTCATACTAGATTAGTGTTGGAAAAAAGTGTGAGTTTAGAAAAAAACATAAATGAACGGCTACAAAAGAATTTATCAATAATAATTGTGAAACGAGCAAAACATAATAGTGTTTATTGGGTTTAATAATTAAATTTGCAATCAGAAAAAACTACAAACTTAAAAGCATGAAACAAACTTTTCTTATTACTCTTCTTATTATTGGTGCATCATTAGGTGCCGTTGCACAATCTGTTGTTGTTAAAGGCCAATTAATTGACACAACTGAAAAGGCACCACTACCATTTGCTACAATTTCGATTGCTAACGATACATCTCCAAACGTATCACTTAGAAAATTGGCAACCGATGATAAGGGTTTGTTTTCAACTGGTCTAACAGAGGGGAGTTATATTTTTTCATTTCAATTTGTGGGAATGAGTGAAACAACTCGCAAGGTGGAAATAAAAGGTGGAGATAAAAGTGTTGACCTTGGCAAAATAGAGATGTCGGAAAGCTCTACACAGCTTGACGAGGTGAGCGTGGTGGCACAGCGGCCTTTGGTGAAAGTGGAAATAGACAAACTAACTTACAGCGCTAAAGATGATCCAGAAGCAACCACTTCCACAGTTTTGGATATGCTGCGCAAGGTTCCGCTTGTGACAGTGGATGGAGATGATAAAATACAGCTTAAAGGCTCGTCTGGCTTTAAGATATATCTAAATGGAAAACCTTCAAATTTGATTTCAAACAATCCGTCGCAGGTGCTTAAAAGCATGCCTGCAAATAGCATAAAAGATATTGAGGTGATAACCGACCCTGGTGCAAAATATGATGCCGAGGGGGTTACGGGGATTATAAACATAATAACCGACAAGCGTGTGGATGAAGGGTACTCGGGCTCGGTGGGTGGAAATGGCGACACCTTTGGTGGATGGGGAGGAAATGCATACCTATCATTGAAATATGGAAAAGTGGGATTTACAGGAAATGGTAGCTACTTTATGCATAGGATGCCCGAATCAACTTCTAGCTCTTTGAGAGAAGAGTTTGCACCAAATGACCAAAATAGTTTAATTCAGAATGGAACATCAACCACACACGGAGGAGGTCTTTTTTATAATACTCAGCTAAGCTATGAGCCCGACACACTCAATCTTTTCAATGTTTCGGTGGGACAGTTTGGTGGCAAGTTCAAGTCAAACTCCACAACAGATGCTACCTCACTGGGAGCACGTAATTTTCATTATTTCCAGAAAAACAATTCGGTATCAGAGTTTGGCTCAATCAGTGCCACTGCCGACTATCAACGTAGCTTTAAGAAAAAAGGAGAGTTATTGACGCTATCATACAGGTTTGAGAATAATCCTAACGACAATGAGTTTGAGGCAGTTTATGACAAAGTGACGGGTGATGACTTCTATTATCCTCAGGGCTATCGCGAAAAAAGCATCAATGATGCTGGAGGAGTTGAGCACACTACACAAATAGATTATGTGAACCCAATTAGCAATAAGCATAATATAGAGGCGGGTTTTAAATATATTTTCAGAGACAACACAAGCCGTGGCAACAACACATTTTTGGATGTGGAAAACAATGCGTGGAAAGAGGATTTGAGCAGAAAAAATGATTTAGACCACAAACAACAAATAGCTTCTGGATATGCTGGATATGCTTTTAAGGCTAACAAGTTTGGCATAAAAGTTGGATTGAGGGGTGAAAACACTCATCAAAACATACATTTTATGACCTCGCAAAACGACACCACGGTTCACACCGATTTTTTTGATATTGTGCCGTCAGCCGCTTTTTCGTATCAATTGGGCATGACCGAAACTATTAGATGGGGCTATAATATGAGAATTTCGAGACCTGGAATTTGGTATCTTAATCCTTATGTGAACAATTCAAATCCAGACAATATAAGCTATGGAAATCCGAACTTGGATGCAGAGCAAAGTCACAACTTCAACATTAATTATGGCTCGTTCGCACAAAAATTTAACTTCAATGCAGCCCTGAGCTACTCTTTCTCTAAGAATGCTATCACATCATATATTTTTGTGGACGACGAAGGCGTAACAAACAATACATATCGCAACATCGGTCGCAATCAGTCGGTTGGATTAAATGGATTTGCGAGTTGGACACCTACACAGATATTAAGAATGACGCTGAACGGATCTATAAACTACACAGATTTGCAAAGCACCGAAAACAAAGATTTGCGAAACAGCGGATTTGCAGGGGGTGGATTTGCTAATATATCACTAACTCTACCAAAAGATTTTAGAATAATGGCTAATGGAGGGGTTTTCTCGCAAGGAGTACAACTACAAACCAAAAACTCGGCGTTATATTTCTACTCTATTGGTGCCATGAAGAGTATGCTAGACAAAAAACTGGACATTTCACTTAATATAAACTCTCCATTCAATAAAACTCGAAAATTTAGCACCACTACCAATGGTGAAGGTTTTCATCAGAGATACACCATGCACAACCCAATGCAAAACGTGAGACTATCGGTAACTTATCGCTTTGGAGACTTGAAGGCATCGGTGAAAAAAGTGTCAAGAACCATAAGCAACGAAGATTTGCTACAGGGTGGCAGTTCGCAAGAGGGAGCTGGAGGTGGAATAGGAGTTGGCGGTGGAGAAAGATAATATACTTATCTTTGAGCAAAATTTGAAGATAACGAATTAATTATATGCGAATAGATATTATCACCGTTTTGCCCGAAATGTTGGATGGGGCAATCAACACATCTATACTAAAGCGAGCTCAGGAGAGGGGTTTGGCAGAGTTTCATGTTCACAATTTACGTGACTACACTTTAGACAAGCACAACCGTGTGGATGATTATCCATATGGAGGAGAGGCTGGTATGGTGCTACAAATTGAGCCCATTGATAGATGTATATCTTTTTTGAGGGAACAGCGAGAATATGACGAAGTGATTTTCACAACTCCCGACGGCGAGCAGTTTATGCAAAGTACTGCAAATGAATTATCGATGAAGAAAAATCTGATAATCCTTTGTGGACACTATAAGGGGGTGGACTATAGAGTGAGAGAGCACCTTATTACACGAGAAATATCTATTGGCGACTTTGTGCTAACTGGGGGCGAGCTAGCCGCTGCCATAATTGCTGATGCTGTGGTGAGGGTGATTCCTGGCGTGATTGGCGATGAGCAGTCTGCCCTATCCGACTCGTTTCAGGACAATCTTCTTGCACCACCTGTTTATACCCGACCTGCTGAATATAAGGGATGGAAGGTACCCGATATTTTATTATCGGGACACGAAAGAAAGATTGCTGAATGGCGACTAGAACAATCTAATGAGAGAACAAAAAGATTGAGACCTGATTTGTTGAAATAACAAAATTATATCATACATTTGTTTATCTAATTCAAACCTATAAAAAACTTTTATTTATGAAATCATTTCTAATATCTTTAATGATACTTGCCACTATGGCTCTATCAGCACAAACTGAAAGGGGGCGCTTTATGATCTCGGGACAAACGGCACTCGATTTTTCTTATTTATCAGACGATACTAAGAATGTAAGGAGTACTGGGGGAACAATAGGTCAAGAATCGTACATTTTGAATATTTCGCCAGCAGTAGGATATTTTGTGGCTGACAACTTTGCTATTCTATTGCAGGGTGAATATATTAAAGAAGATTCTGACTATGAAAATAAGATGTCGCAATTTTCAATTATCCCATCCCTATCTTACTACATGCCTACAAATGGTCCACTACGTCCATTTGTCATGGCAGGAATAGGATATGCCAATGTGACTCAGTATTTACCTTACAACAATACCACAGCTCGCCATTCTTTTAGTGGATATACGTGGAGTGGAGGTTTGGGGCTAGCCTATTTTATAAACAATTGGATATCTTTGAGTTTAAGCCTACAGTATTCTGATATAAATACGAGCTACTCGGGCGACACATCGTTGAAGATAAAAGCGCGTGGCTTAGGAGCTGGCGTCGGTTTTAGTCTCTTTTTTAATTAATCCTTAAACTAACGATTAGATGAAGACAAAATTATTAACAACTATATTATTGCTCATTATTGCCACATCAGGAATTGTGGCGCAAACAGAGAAGGGGAAATTTATTGTTGGGGCAAATTCGTCGCTAACAATGACTAACGTCAATAGCAGCATGACTGGCGAAGAAACTATCAAGACAACCACATTTAAATTGATGCCTTCGGCTAGTTATTTTTTATTCAATAACTTTTCGGCAGGGCTTGCAGTTGGTTATGACTATAACTCTGCTGAAACGGGTGCAGATGTGAGTGTGCTCTCGGAGTTTCGTTATTATTTTACAAAGTCTATTGTTCGCCCCTACGTTAAGGCAAACCTAGGCTACACCAATATAAATAAAGATATATTAGGACATCAATATGAGTATAATGCATCATTGCATGGAATTAAACTGATTGGAGGAGCTGGCATTGCTATTTTCTTAAGAGATAACATTTCGCTAGACATCACTGGACAATACACTTTGCGCCGGCTTAATGATTTGGGTGATGGATACTTTGAAAGCTCAAGCAACAAGTCATATAAAGTGAAAACCACCACACAAGGACTTGGTGCCAACGTGGGGTTATCATTTTATTTATAGCGCATTCACACAACAACATATTGCAGCCCCCTTTATCGTTTTGATATAGGGGGTCTTTTGTGATCACACTGATATCATATTGTAAGGCAAAGCTGCGATTTTAACACAATTACGCGCTATTTATCTTACCATTTTCTTTGAGTTAGCGTACTTTATGGTTACATTTGCGAAGTAAATCAATAAAACCACAAAAGAAAAAACGTTAGATTATGGACCTACAAAAGTACCCTGCGGAACCTTTCCGCATCAAATCCGTGGAAACGGTAAAAATGAACACTCGTGAAGAGCGCGAACAAATAATTAAAGAGGCTGGATACAATACATTTCTGATTAATTCGGAAGATGTTTATATTGACTTATTGACTGACAGTGGCACAAACGCCATGAGTGACAAACAATGGGCTGGGATGATGATGGGTGATGAGGCATATGCTGGCAGCAAAAACTTTCAACACCTTGAAGAGACTGTTCAAGACATTTTTGGATTTAAATACATTGTTCCTACACATCAAGGAAGAGGTGCCGAAAATCTTCTTTCACAAATAGCTATCAAGCCGGGTCAATACGTTCCAGGCAATATGTATTTTACAACCACTAGATATCATCAGGAGCGAAATGGTGGAATATTTGTTGACATAATTAGAAATGAGGCTCATGATGCAGGTTTGGATATTCCATTCAAAGGAAATATTGATGTGAACAAGCTAGAAAGCCTTATTAACGAGCATGGAGCTGAAAATATTGCTTATGTTTGCTTAGCAGTCACTGTCAATCTAGCTGGTGGTCAACCAGTGTCGATGGCAAACATGCGCGAAGTGAGAGAATTGACCAGCAAACATGGAATAAAAGTATTTTATGATGCTACTCGATGTGTAGAAAATGCATATTACATCAAAGAACAAGAAGAGGGATTTGCCAACAAAACCATAAAGGACATTGTGAGAGAGATGTTTAGCTATGCAGACGGATGCACAATGAGTGGAAAAAAAGATTGCTTGGTAAACATTGGTGGCTTTTTGTGTATGAATGACGAGCAAATGTTTGAAGAGGCAAAAGAACTTGTGGTAGTTTATGAAGGAATGCCCTCATATGGCGGGATGACAGGAAGAGACATGGAAGCTATGGCAATTGGATTGAAGGAGTCGGTTCAGTTTGAATATATTGAGCACCGAGTGAAGCAAGTGAGATATTTGGGAGATAAGCTTAAAGCTGCTGGCGTTCCTATTATTGAGCCCGTGGGTGGACATGCTGTGTTTTTGGATGCACGTCGTTTCTGTCCTCATCTATCGCAAGACGAATTTCCGGCTCAAAGCTTAGCTGCAAATTTATATGTTGAATCGGGTGTTAGAAGTATGGAGCGTGGTATTGTATCAGCAGGTAGAAATAAGGATACAGGAGAGCACCATCGACCCAAACTTGAAACTGTGCGTCTTACCATTCCACGTCGTGCATATACATATAGACACATGGATGTGGTGGCAGATGCGGTTATAAAACTTTATAACCACAAAGAGACTATCAAAGGACTTAAATTTGTGTATGAGCCAAAGCAACTGAGGTTCTTCACTGCCAGATTTGAAGAAATTTAAGCAAAGTAAAGTATAGCACAATAAAATTGAGGGAGAATGCAACGTTGCATTCTCCCTCAATTTTTAAATAAAGTATCAGAGCTGCTCTAGCGCCTGTTCTAAATCTTTTATAATATCCTCAACATTCTCCAATCCTACAGATATTCGGATCAAGCTTTCTTTAATATCTGCTTCTGCTAGCTCCTCAGCTGTGTAGGTTGAATGTGTCATGCTAGCTGGATGTTGAATAAGCGTTTCGGCATCTCCAAGACTAACGGAAATAGTAATTAGCTTGAGTGAGTTCAACAGTTTTCGACCCTCAGCTATACCTCCTTTTATTTCAAATGATATCATTGCACCAGGCATCTCCATCTGCTTTTGAGCTAAGGCGAATTGAGGAAAGCTTTGTAGTCCAGGATATAAAACAGTTTCTACTGACGGATGCGACTCGAGAAACTCAGCAACCTTTTGTGCATTGTAGCAATGTCGCTGCATCCTGATTTCCAAAGTTTTTAAACCACGAGCAATCAAAAACGCATCAAATGGACTTAAGCAAGCACCTGTCAAATCTTTTATTCCAAGCAATCTCACCTCTTCAATAAAATTTTTTGATCCAGCAACAAACCCAGCTATAACATCTCCGTGCCCATTAAGATACTTTGTGGCTGAATGAACAACTGCATCGGCACCAAGCTCGATAGGACGAGTGATTAATGGCGAACTAAACGTGTTGTCAACAATCACTTTGCAACCATCGTTGCTATGTGCAATTTTTGATATTTCCTCGATATCTGTGATATAAAGATTGGGATTAGCAGGAGTTTCAAAATATATCAATCGTGTGTTATCTTTCATAGCATTGGCTACTTCATCTAAATTGCGGGTATCCACAAAAGTCACTTCAACACCATATCGAGAGATGCCATGACTAAGAAATGCATATGTGCAACCATAAAGCGTTTTTGAAGCAATTATGTGGTCGCCACTTTTCACACTAACCCATATGGCTGAGGTAATTGCTCCCATTCCGGAAGCAGATGATACAGCAGCCTCGGCACACTCCAAAAGTGCCACTTTTTCTTCTACCGAAGTGTTGGTGGGATTGCCTAAACGTGAATAGATGTAGCCATCTTGTTCCATTGCAAAACGCTTTCCGCCTTGCTCTGCAGAATCAAAAACAAAAGCAGATGTTTGATAAATTGGAGAAGCTAAAGCACCAAACTGGTTGGAATGATGCCCCCCATGAATGGCTTTGGTGGCAAAGCCTAAATTTTGTAACAAGGTTTTTTTCATTGATTTGTTTTATTAGGTTATTAATAGTTTTGTGAATTTTATTGTTCTCAAATTTACAACAACTTTTTGTTATCTCCTTATTATAATTATTTAAATTGAAATTAGCTTATTATTTTTAATTGTGCTACATCTTACTTTTCTATCACTAAATATGAATTATTTGAACAATCTTCATTACTTTTGTTTTATATCAAAATGTGATTTCTAGAAGAAGAAATGTGATATAATTATTTACAAAACAACTTTCAAAAAAAATAAATAACAAACAACTTTTTTGTAATGAAAAGAGATACTCGAATTTTCGACATCATCGAACAAGAAAAACAACGCCAACTTAAAGGTGTTGAGTTAATTGCATCCGAAAACTTTGTAAGCAATCAAGTGATGGAGGCTATGGGGTCGGTATTGACTAACAAATATGCTGAGGGATATCCAGGCAGACGTTACTATGGTGGATGCGAGATTGTTGACTTAAGCGAACAATTAGCTATTGATAGAATCAAAAAGCTATATGGTGCTGAATGGGCTAATGTGCAACCTCACTCGGGTGCTCAAGCAAATGCTGCAGTGTTTTTGGCTTGCCTTAAGGCTGGCGACAAATTCTTAGGGCTGAACCTATCGCATGGGGGTCATCTAACTCACGGGTCGCCTGTAAACTTTTCGGGAATAATGTTTGATGCTCTCGAGTATAACGTGCGCGAAGAGGATCAGCGAATAAACTACGAACAGCTAGAGGAAGTGGCACGAAAAGAGCGTCCGAAGATGATTATCGCTGGTGCATCTGCCTACCCTCGTGAGTGGGACTATGCAAGAATCAGAAAGGTGGCTGACGAGATTGATGCTCTATTTATGGTTGATATGGCACATCCGGCAGGAATGATTGCAGCCGAACTACTTGAAAACCCTCTTAAACATGCTCACATAGTTACTTCAACAACTCACAAAACTTTGCGTGGACCACGTGGTGGAATAATTCTGATGGGTAAAGATTTTGAAAACCCTTGGGGCATAAAAACACCTAAAGGAGAAGTTAGAATGATGTCGGCAATGCTCGACTCAGCTGTTTTTCCTGGAATGCAGGGCGGACCACTTGAGCACGTGATTGCTGCAAAAGCTGTTGCTTTTGGTGAGGCACTTGAACCAGAGTTTAAAGTATATCAAGAGCAAGTGAGAAAGAATGCTGTAGCTATGGCTAATGCATTTATCGACAAAGGATATAACGTAATATCGGGAGGTACTGACAATCATATTATTCTTGTGGATTTAAGAACTAAGTTTCCTGAACTAACAGGAAAAGTAGCCGAAAATATATTGGGCGAGGCTGATATAACTACCAACAAAAACATGGTGCCATTTGACAGCCGTAGTCCTTTCCAAACCTCAGGTTTAAGATTTGGAACCCCTGCCATCACTACTCGTGGAGTGAAAGAGCCACAGGTTTTAGAAATAGTAGAGTTTATCGACACGGTTCTTTCAAACACTGGTGATAGCAAAATTATTGCTGGTGTGAAAGAGAAAGTGAACGCTACAATGTCTGAACTTCCTCTATTTGCTTGGTAGTATTTTTATATCTCAACGATAATAAATATTTTTGCACAGAGAGCACCGATGATTAATCTGTGTTCTCTGTTTTGTTATAACAATTATTGACAATTAATGGATATACTTCAAACTGACATAAAATTTATCCCTGGGGTGGGTCCCAAACGAGCAGAAACACTCAATAAGGAGATTGATGTTTTCACTCTTGGCGATCTTCTTCGATGGTATCCCTATAGATACATCGATAGAACAAGGATATATTATGTTCACGAAGTGGATAGTTCGGTTGCATATATCCAATTGAAAGGAAAGATAACAGCTTTTGAAACATTTGGAGAGGGACGGAAGCGTAGATTAGTGGGGCATTTTACTGATGGAACTGGCTTTATTGATTTGGTGTGGTTTCAAGGGATTAGATATATAGAAAACTCATTGAAAGTGGGCCAGGAATATATCGTGTTTGGCAAGCCTTCTAAATTTGGGAGTAAGTATAATATTGCACATCCCGATATTGATCCAATTAATAGCAACACAGATATGCCTACAGGCTTTATGGCTATGTATAACACCACCGAGAAGATGAAATATTCTTATCTCAACTCCAAAGCAATGCAAAAGATTATAACAAGTGCTTTTGAAATGATTAAGGCTCCTTTGCAAGAGAGCCTCTCTTCGGATGTAGTTGAGGCAGCCAATCTTATGTCATATAATGATGCAATAGAAAACATTCACTTTCCGAAATCACCAATTCATTTAAGAGATGCAGAGTTTAGACTTAAGTTTGAGGAGCTCTTCTTTATCCAATTGAGCATCGTGAGATATGCATCAGATAGAAAAGCAAAACTTAATGGATTCTTTTTCAACAAGGTGGGAGATTTTTTCAACACGTTTTACAAAAAACATATACCTTTTCCACTAACTAACGCACAGAAAAGAGTAATTAGGGAAATAAGAAATGACACAGCCACAGGCAAACAGATGAATAGGCTTTTGCAAGGAGATGTGGGTAGTGGAAAAACACTCGTAGCTCTGATGTGTATGTTGATAGCCTTAGACAATGGTTTTCAAACCTGTTTGATGGCTCCTACAGAGATTTTGGCTTCGCAGCATTACGAAACCTTTGTGGAAATGCTCAAGAAAATGGATATAAATATTGCATTACTCACTGGCTCTACAAGAAAAAAGGAGCGTGAAGTGATTCATGAAGAGCTACTTTCGGGCAAGACCCATATCCTAATAGGCACTCATGCACTTCTTGAGGATATTGTGCAATTCAACAATCTTGGGTTTGTGGTGATTGACGAGCAGCACCGTTTTGGTGTGGCACAAAGAGCAAAACTATGGGCAAAAAATGAGCATCCGCCTCATGTGCTTGTGATGACTGCAACGCCAATACCTCGTACACTGGCAATGACTGTTTATGGAGATTTGGATGTATCAGTAATTGATGAGCTACCCCCGGGACGAAAACCTGTGCAAACTGCCCACAGATATGATCAAAAGCGTGGGGCTTTGTATCAATTTATTCAAAAAGAGCTTAGTATTGGAAGACAAGCTTACATCGTTTATCCACTAATTGAGGAGAGCGAGACGCTTGATTTGAAAAATCTTGAAGAGGGATATGAACATGTGAGTGAAGCCTTTCCGGAGTATAAAGTGGTGAAGATGCATGGCAAAATGAAACCATCTGAGAAAGACGAGGTCATGCAGCAGTTTGTAAACAAAGAGGCACACATAATGGTTTCGACAACCGTGATTGAGGTGGGCGTGAATGTGCCCAATGCCTCGATAATGGTGATTGAAAGTGCGCAACGATTTGGATTATCACAGCTTCATCAGCTTAGAGGTCGTGTGGGTAGAGGTGCAGATCAATCATATTGTATTTTGATAACCCCCTATGAGCTATCCAAAGAAACACGTCGTAGAATGGAGATAATGACCGAAAGCAATGATGGATTTGTTATTGCCGAAGCCGACCTAAAACTACGCGGACCAGGAGATTTGGAGGGAACACAACAAAGTGGAATTCCATTTTCGTTGAAAATTGCTGACCTTGTTAGAGATAATGACATTCTACTACGTGCTCGTGAAGTTGCTGAAGAAGTTATAAACAAAGACCCATTGCTAGAACAACCCGAGCATCAAGTGCTTAAACAACAATTAAGCCGACTAAGCGGAAATAGATTTGATTGGGGAAGGATAAGTTAGAAAGAAATCATCAAAACACGTTAGAAAGCCGATACAAGAGGAATAATTCCACATTTATTCAAAAAAACATCAGCTCTGCTTTTGTCATATAAATGAATAATGTATCTTTGCCATGATTTAAAAAATTTAAAGTTATGCAAGAATTATTAGACAACATCAAAGAACAAATTAGCGAGTTTGAAAAAAACTCGGAACTTCAACTTGAAGCAAACAACAAAGCTGCAGGCGGACGTGCTCGCAAAGCTTCACTAGCATTAGAAAAATTGCTTAAAGAATTTCGCAAGGTTTCTATCGAAGCTTCAAAATAATTTTAGTTTCACTAACAAAAAAGGGCGCCAAAACATATCTTGTTTTGATAGCCCTTTTTCTATATCCAATATTTCAGACCTTCTAGATGCGAACAAACATCTTATCTGCCGACCTGCGAACCTTAATTTGATTAGCTGATCTATCTTCCGCCTCATCTCGATAACCCAGAGCCAGCATAACCACAGCCTCTTCCTTTTCAGTATCTATTTCTAGCACCTCATTTAGTGCTGGGGGATTGAATCCTTCTATTGGTGTGGTGTCAACACCAAGCATTGCAGCTGCAAGGGTAGCATACCCCAACGCTATGTAAGTTTGCCTCATTGCCCAGCTCAATTTATTTATCGATGGGTTTTCTTGAACTAGCTTTATCTTATTGCGAAAACTATCCACTTCGGCTTCTGACGAATTTCGCGAAGCCACCATTTCGTCGACATAACCATCCACCAAATCATTGTCTATTTTGATGCGCGCTCTGAAAACAAGTAATTCGGAACATTGTTTTATAACTATTTGTGGACAAGCCTTTTCATATATTGTTTCAATAAGTTCTTTATCTTCGATTACTGTAATTCCAAAAGGCTGTAAGCCATAAGAAGTGGGTGCCATCCTTATAGATTCAAGAATCTGATTTAAGGTTTCAGCTGGCACTTTTTCTCCAGTCATTCTTTTTGTTGCATATCGCCAGTTAAGCGTTTCTATAATATTCATTTCTTTCTTTGCTTTATTATTAAATACATTAGAATCTAAACTCAAAACAAGATTGTCTTGTATCTACTGACCTATTCCCTGATATTCAAATCCTAAATTAGTCAATTCATCACGATTATATATATTGCGCCCATCTATAACAATATGATTACGCATTATTTTTTTCAAAATACCCCAATTGGGCAATCTAAACTCTTTCCATTCAGTGGGTACAATCAATGCATCAGCATTGTTTGCGGCATCATAAATATCTAAGGCATAATGCACATTATCTCCAAGTAGCTTTTTTGTTTCATCCATAGCGGCTGGATCATAAACCTTGATTTTAACGCCCTCTTCTAACAGACTATTTATTAAATCAATAGAAGGAGCATCACGTATGTCGTCAGTTCCAGGTTTGAACGATAATCCCCAAATTGCTACAGTTTTATCTTTTATATCTCCAGCGTAATAGTCGCTAAACTTTTTAAATAATACCCTCTTCTGGTTATTATTCACCCTTTCCACTGCTTTCAGCACAGTCATCTCGTAACCAACCCTTTCGGCTACTTTGATAATTGCTTTCACATCCTTAGGAAAACAACTACCTCCATATCCACATCCTGGATAAAGAAAGTTCTTCCCTATTCTGGTATCACTACCAATACCATGACGAACCATATTTACATCGGCTCCAGTTAGCTCACACAAATTGGCTACATCATTCATGAAGCTTATTCTCGTAGCAAGCATTGCATTAGAAGCATACTTGGTCATTTCGGACGAAAGGATATCCATAAATATAACTCGAAAATTATTTAAAAGGAATGGACGATACAATCTTGTCATCATTTCCTTAGCCTTCTCGGTTTCAACACCCACCACAACTCTATCAGGGCTCATAAAGTCTTCAATAGCTGCTCCCTCTTTCAAAAACTCGGGGTTAGATGCTATGTCAAACGACACATCGCTCAAATCTCTTTCAGCAAGTCTTGCCTCTATCTTATTCTTAATTTTATGCGTGGTGCCCACAGGCACGGTGCTTTTAGTTACAATCAACAATGATTTTGAAATGTTGTCGGCAATGGTATTCGTTACATTCCAAACATAGCTCAAGTCTGCATCACCTTCATCATCCGAGGGCGTACCAACTGCTATAAACACTATATCCATTTCATTGAGAATGGGAGCCAATTCGGTTGTAAAGCTTAGTCTTTTAGCTTCGTGATTTCTAACAACAAGGTCTTTCAGCCCAGGCTCATAAATTGGTATCACACCATTTTTCAATCCCTCTATTTTGTCATTATCTATATCCACACAAGTTACGTTTACTCCCATTTCGGCAAAACATGCACCCGAAACCAAACCTACGTAACCAGTTCCAACAACAGCTATTTTCATATTTTATTTAGTTTTTTCTTTAACGTATTGATAGGATAAAACACAGTAAGCAACGATATTATGCTTACAGAAACAAACACAACCACTATATCCCAAAAGCGAACGACAACAGGATATGCATCAACAACAAAAGCACCTGGCACATCACTTAGTCGTAAAAATCCAAAATGTTGTTGCAACAAACAAAGTATCAAACCAACAATAATACCAGAAACGATACCAAAGAATGTGATCAACCAGCCTTCAAATAAGAATATATTAGTTATTAGACTATTGCTAGCCCCCATATTTCTTAAACTATTGATGTCAGCCTCTTTTTCAACAATGAGCATAGACAGTGACCCAACCACATTGAACACTGCGATCAGCAATATAAAAGCTAATATAAGAAAGGTAACCCACTTTTCAATCTGCATCATTCTAAACGATTGTATCTGCTGTTCATATCTGTCTTGAACCACAAAGTTGTCTCCTATCATTGTTTGTATCTCTGCCTTAACCTTCTTCACAGATACATTTGGCATCAATTTTATATCTAAAGATGTGACCTCATTGTCGTATCTAAAAACATCTCTAGCTAAACTAATTGGCACGAGTGCCATTTGGTCATCCACATCTGGCTGATTTAAGCTAAAAACACCACCTATCAAAACATTCATATGTGAAAAGGCAGCACTTGGATTTGCAAGATTAACACTTACATCTCTTTTGGGTGCATACATTTCTATTGGGTCTATATAACCTGCACGTATTCCTAACGACATGGCTAAACCTGCTCCCAAAACGGTGTAATCAACAACATCTTCCGACAACTTAAAGCTACCATCAATCATAAGCCTATCCATATCCGACATAAGCCTAAACTCGTCAGACACACCCTTTACTAAGACAGGAACCTGATTATCACCAAATTTCAATAGAGCATTATCCTCCAGCGACTCCGATATCATCTGTATTGAAGGGAGACTCAATGCTTTTGTAAAAGTATCATCATCATAGCTAAATACCTTTCCCGTTTTTGCTGTTATTTTTAGGTCAGGATCAAAAGCGCTAAACATTCCCTCCACAATTCCTCCAAACCCATTAAACACAGAAAGCACACACACCATAGCCATAGTGGCTATTGCAATTCCAAAAACAGATATTAATGAAATCACATTAATAGCATTGTGCGATTTTTTAGAGAAAAGATATCTCTTTGCTATGAAAAATGAAATATTCAATACAAATTACTTCTTTAACAGATTATCAATATTTTCGATATAATCGAGCGAATCATCAATATAGAACTGCAAGTCGGGAACAATTCTAAGCTGCTTCCCTACCCTCTTACCTAGTTCATATCTAATTGACTTCACATTGGTGTTTATATTTTCCATTAGCTCCTCACCCTTATCTGAAGGAAAAATACTGAGATAAGCATATGCAATACTCAAATCGGGCGTAACTCTAACATTTGTGACTGAAATGAGCACACCTCGCATCTTTTTGGTTTCGAGCAAAAAGATTTCACTTAATTCTTTCTGAATCAGTCTATTTATTTTCTGTTGTCTATTTGTTTCCATGTAATTCTATTTTTTTCTTATTAATGTCAATCCATCTCTTATGGGTAATATAACCTTCTCAACACGCTCATCTGCCGAAAGCTTATCATTGAACTCCAAAATAGCCTTTGTTTGCCAATCATTACTTTTCACTGGCTCCACCACTTTGCCATACCATAGCGTATTGTCAACTATCATAAATCCACCATTTGCAACTTTTGGCAACAACAATTCAAAATATTCCCAATACAATCTCTTGTCTGCATCAACAAAAACCAAATCGAAGCTACCATCATCAAATTCGTTTATAATAGAGAGCGCATCGCCCACATGGAGCCTAACCTTGCTTCCGTAAGGAGATTTTGATAGGTTTTCAGTGATAAGCTCCTCCAACTCATCATCAATCTCAATGGTGTGCACCAAGCCATCATCAGCCAATGCCTCAGCAAAACAGAGAGCCGAATAACCTATAAAGGTACCCAGCTCTAACACTTGTTTTGGATTAATCATTTGAGTTATCATCTTCAGCATTCTACCCTGAAGATGACCCGAAACCATATCACCGTGCAACAATCTAACACGTGCACTTCTAGCCATCTGTTTTAGCTCTATTGGTTCGGCATCAATATGATTTAGTATATATTCATTTAGTAAACTATCATCCATTAGTCAACTATATCACAATTACCTATCAACAAACAAATTACATTGTATAGTCGGGTAAGTTGTATTTATCTTTTGCTTCAATAATTTTGCCAACCTCGCTAATGTCAAGATATGTTGTGCCACCAGTTTCGCCAAAGCTACCACCTAGATAAGCAATTCTATCATTTTCATTAATCATCTCCGAGTCAAGCATTCTCTTGATTGCAGCAGTGTAATAAGCACGGCGACTCTCTTTCGTATTTTCAATTCCTTTTCCTGGCATATATTCAGCCCACACACCATACGATAGAGCCAGCTCACGAGCTAATCTACCAGAAGTGGTCATTGCAAAAACTGGCTTTCTACCACGGAATGCAGCCAATACACGAGCAGTGCGACCAGTGTGGCTATCCGTGAAAATAGCTTGTGTGTTCAATCTGCCTGCAGTTTTCACAGCTTGCTTAGCCAAGAAAGATGTCACTTCGTTGTCATCATGAGCATACGGAATGCGAATATCATTCTCTGCAAGCTTAGTCTTCTCTGTTTCGTGAGCCACTTTTGCCATGGTTCTAACTGCCTCCACTGGATATTTTCCATAAGCAGTTTCGCCGCTCAACATTATAGCATCCGTACGATAATATATAGCATTTGCAATATCTGTAATCTCAGCACGAGTTGGACGAGGGTTTTCAATCATCGAGTGAAGCATCTGTGTTGCCACAATAACAGGCTTGTTATGCAAAATCGACTGACGAATAAGATCGCGCTGAATGGCAGGAATTTTTTCTTGAGCAACCTCAATACCCAAATCACCACGTGCCACCATTATACCATAAGCATGAGTCAATATCTCATCAGCTTTGTCCACCCCCTCTTGATTTTCTATTTTTGCAATAATTTTGATTGAACTGCCTAGCTCATCCAAAACCTTTTGAACAGCAAAAATATCCTCCTTATTTCTTACAAAAGAGTGTGCAATGAAATCAACATTATGCTTGTGTGCTAGGGCAATAAATTTCTTGTCGCGCTCTGTTATTGATGGAAGATTTATTCTCACACCAGGCACGTTCACGCTCTTACGACTACCCACCACACCATCATTTTCGACAGAACACAGTAGATACTCTCCATTTTTCTCTACCACTTTCAAATCAATCTCGCCATCATCAATAAGAAGATTGTCGCCAATGTTCATATCTCTAACAATATGAGGATACGACACATAAATAGTTTCGTTTGAAGAAATACCGGTGATATCGCCACTAACCTTTACTTGATCGCCCATTGATAAAACAATTGGCTCATTAGCAACAGTAGTTCTAATCTCAGGACCCTTCGTGTCAACCAAAATTCCGATTCTATCAGAAACAGCTCGTGTGTTGTTAATAATATTCATAAACCCCTCTTCATCTATGTGAGCAGAGTTCATACGAACAACGTTCATCCCCTCATCAAACAATGATTTAATAAAAGGAACATCGCATCTTTGGTCTGAAACAGTAGCTACAATTTTTGTATGTTTGAGCATCATAAGTTATAATATATTTTTTTAAATTTTATGTTGAATAAATAGTTTTCAGCCGTTGTTTTGGGACAAAACAAGAGCCTCGATAGCTAAGTAATATGAGTTTAAGCCAAAGCCAGCCACCACTCCCTTACAAGCTGCTGCAATCAACGAAGTGTGTCTAAACTCCTCTCTCGAATGCACATTTGAAATATGCACCTCAATCGTAGGCGCAGGCACAGCACTTATTGCATCTCTTATTGCAATAGAAGTATGAGTATATCCACCAGCATTTAATATTATACCATCACAACCATATCCCGCTTCGTGGATTTTATTAATAATCTCTCCTTCGATATTTGTTTGAAAATAAGAAAGTTCAATCTCTGGAAACTTACTTTTCAAAAACGCCAGATAATCATTGAATGAGTCACTACCATATATATCTGGCTCCCTCATCCCTAACAGATTCAGATTAGGTCCGTTTATAATCTGTATTTTCATACAATCAAAATTATTTATTTTCAAATGTATTGTATGTAACTCGCTTTAATCATTTACTTGTGCAAGAATGATTATCACGCTCGTTGCATATTTTACGCAATTAGAACACAAAGATATAAAATATAAAGTTTATTACAATAGAACCTTGAACATAAGGTTTTAGATTTTATCCTATTTATGATTGAAACTCAGCATCTACACAAAACAAATTGACTAGAAAAATCACAAAATTCATCCGTTTCATAAATCAGCTTTCCCGACAACAACTGATTACTCCACAATCGATGCTTAGGGACATTCAATTCATTGCCATTCTCATCAGTTACATCACTACATATCTTTTTCGCCCTCAACTTCTCAACCACCATCGCATCCACAAGCAATTTGCGCACAGCAATATACAGCAACTTGTGCTCCTCCTTTCCAAACCATTCGATTGACCACTCCATGGAGTCGATAAATCGTCGAAGTGCTTCGTAAGACTTCTTTCTAATCTCCCTCTTTTCGCCTA
>CAYFSV010000040.1:0-19114 GCA_964345815.1 uncultured Proteiniphilum sp.
TATCATTAAAAAAGGGATGACCAAAACTTATTGGACATCCCATAATAATATTGATTATTGAAAACTATTAGCTTATTCAGCTGAAGCTTCCTCAGTTGCAGTTGTTGCTTCTTCCTCTGTGCTGGCTTCCTCCTCCACAGGGTTGTTAGCCGCTTCAAGTTCTGCTTTTTTCTTTGCTAGTTCTTCCGCTTTCTTTTTGTTGATTTCTTTTTCAGCATTTAAGCGGGCCTTTTCTTCATTACTAGCTTCCTCTTCTACTTTGTTTCGTAGATTGTCATTTTCTTGGACCTTATTGGTTTTCCATGCATCAAATCTTTTCTGAGCCTCAGCCTCGTCAAAAGATCCTTTTGCTACTCCTCCCAATAGGTGTTTCATTAATAATACGCCTTCGTTTGACAAAATGTTACGAACGGTGTCGGTGGGTTGTGCACCTACTTGCAGCCAATACAAAGCTCGATCGAAGTCTAAAGTGATTGTAGCAGGATTAGTGTTCGGATTGTATGAACCTACCCTTTCAATATACTTTCCATCTCGTGGAGCTCTGCTATCTGCAACGATAATCTGGTAGAAGGCGTAGTTTTTACGACCTCTTCTTTGTAAACGCAGTTTTGTTGCCATTTAGTAGTTCTTTTAAAATGAATAATTTTGTATTTGCGGGTGCAAAGATAGTTATTTGTTTGTGAATATCAAAACTTTTATAGATTGAACACAGTGCATATGTAATAAAATATATTATCGTGCGTCTAGTCCTGGTTTATTATTTTTCTGACTTTTTTTTGGTTCCATCTTTTTCTTCCTGAGATAGAACGCTTTAAATTTATCAGGAATCTTTGACTCGGATTTGATTTTATATATGTTTCTATATGTCTTTGTCGCTTATCTTCTAATATCTGGTCTATTTCTATTAAAATACCTGACTCCTCTACATCTCCAAAATCATCGTTTATGGCTGTTCCAAAAAATCGCATATATGGAGATAATCCCATATATGCATTTATGAGTGGTGGTATATTTAAGCCCATAGATCTAACCTCCTTGTTCAATACTTTATAATCTTCACGGAAGCTTTTCCCGTCAAAAAGAGATTTCATTTTAGCAATATCGGTGTTTGTTATAAGAGGGTTGATTGGATAAATTAAATTATCAGGATCAGGAAAATGCTTGTTCATAAAGTATAATATCATATTCCTTGCCTCTTTATTGTATGTACCATACATAGTCACTTTGCCAAAAAAATATTTTAATGACGAGTCAATAACTGTAAGAGCACCAAGACCATCCCATAAATTATCTAAAGCGAAAATTCCCTTTCTGCTATGTAGAGTGGATTGATATTCGAGAGTAACGAAAGATCTACCAAGCTCAACAGTATAGGGCAGGTAGTTATTTATAAATTTGTCCGAAAAGTGCAGAAGATGGGCTGTAGCTAGCATTGGCCTGCCATATTGATCTAAATCCACACTTTTACCTGTAATGAATCGATAACCTCCTAAAATATCTTCTTTTTCGGGATCCCATACAATTAATTGATGGTAAGGGCTATCCATTGTGTCGTATTTATCTATATCTGTCTTAAGTCCAGTTCCACCACCATAATGTCTAAAAGCAATTTCACGTAATCGTCCAACCTCCATCATCAAGTTGGGTGAATCGTGAGCAGTGAAGATGTAAATCTCATTGTCTGCTTTATTTGTTGTTCTTACTCTTTTTGCAACAGTCAACTCTCTTTTGATAAGACCTTTATCAATAGGATCAATTATTTTCTCCATCTTAACTTATTTCTCTGATTTTGTGGGGAGTGAATAAACTATTTTTTTAATATGTTGTGCCCATTGAGCGTGGGTCTTTGATTTGTCTAGTGATTGATAATTAATTGGTTTGCCAAAAGTGACTTTAAATGTTTGTCCTTCAACTTTAAACATCTCTCCAGGAAGATATATTAACTCTACATTAAATTTCATTCCTAGCGACTTACGTGTGTTTGCAAAGTTATAAAAGAAGTTTGAGTTTTTAGCATCAAAATGTACAGGTATAATATCTCTTTTGTATTCTATTGCTTTCGAAACGAAACTCTTCATCCATTCCAAATCTACAATCTTGCCCTTTATTTTGCGTGAGCATAACCCTGCAGGAAAAGTAATCACCTGATTGTTGGACTCGTAAGCATTGTTGATTGCCTTAGCAGATTTTTTAGCTTGAGCCCCATATTTGTTTATTGGTACAAAAATAGACTCTAGATTTTTGATATTTAATAGTACATCGTTAACAAGGTATTTAATTTTCCCATCATACTTTTCGCCTAAAATTTTTGATAGGCAAATACCATCAAGTCCACCAAGAGGATGATTGGCGACAAAAACAAATCTTCCACTATCTGGTATGTTTTCTTCGTCGATGATTTTGAGTTTTATATTGAACTCATTTTCAACCAAAGCTTTCATGAAATCAACACCTTCTAAATCTATGTTTCGCTCAATGATATCATTGAGGTCGTCTTGTCGAATTGTTCGCTTTAGATAGTTGATAGCAAACTTGGGTATTTTGTTATAGTGTTTCTTTGTTTTTGACTTTAAAACACTATCTATATCTAGCTTGTAATCAGTTTTATTAGACATGTCTTTTTAATCTTGTAAGGCAAAAGTACTAATTAATTAAAAACAAACCATATCTAATTCTTTTTAATTTGTTCAACATTAAAAATTCATAAACTTAAGATGTGCTTTAATAGTTGCTAACTGTCTGTTTTATAGGGATGTACTATGTTGTTGATAACTTTTTGGAAAAATATGTGTGGAAAAGTGGGGCGAAGTGGAATATTTTTGTAATTTTACCGTAAAATCATCCACAACCTATAATTATGTTGCAATTTTTGGGAAATATTGATGCGAAAATTGATGCAAAAGGTCGTATATTTGTACCGGCAATTTTTCGTAAACAATTACAGAGTTCTGAGGAGTCATTTTTAGTCCTTAGAAAAGATGTTTTTCAAGATTGTATTTTGTTATATCCTGGTTCAGTTTGGAAAAAAGAGATTGAGTTTTTAAGAAGTCGCCTCAATAAATGGAATAAAGAGCAGCAGCAAATTTTCAGGCAATTTGTATTAGATGCAGAGCGTATAGAAATGGATGCTAGCGGTAGGATTCTTATGCCAAGACGCTTTTTGCAAATGTCCGATATAGACTCTGAAGTATGCTTTTTAGGAGTTGATAATATCATCGAGTTGTGGGCGAAAGAAAAGCTTGATGGACCATTAATCCCTCATGAAGAGTTTTCTTCAAGAATTCAAGAACTAATGGATGAGATGAACAAATAAAAAATAAGCAATATAATGACAAATACGTATCACACACCTGCATTACTTTCAGAATCAATGGATGGATTAAATATTCGTTCAGATGGTGTGTATGTTGATGTGACTTTTGGCGGAGGTGGCCACTCAAAAGAAATTTTAAAAAGATTAGGGAGTAAGGGCAGGCTTTATGTGTTTGATCAAGATATTGATGCCACAAGGAATATTATAAAAGATAAGCGTCTAGTTTTTATCAGAAGTAATTTCAGATATATCAAGAATTATTTAAGATATTATGGTGTGGAAACTGTTGATGGTATACTTGCCGACTTAGGAGTATCATTTTATCATTTTGATGAATTAGATAGGGGCTTTTCTTTCCGTGGTGATTCAGTTTTAGATATGCGCATGAATAATGGTGCACTAAAAACGGCTACACATATATTGAATGAATACTCAGAAGATGACTTAGCAAAGCTGTTTTATTTATATGGAGAGTTGAAAAACTCTAGAAGAATAGCGTCAGCCATTGTGAATGCAAGAAAGGACTTTGTTATCGATACTACCTCAAAATTAGTGGAAATTATAAAGCCTTTTGCTCCCAAAATGAGGGAAAATAGGGTTTTAGCACAAGCATTTCAAGCTTTACGCATAGAGGTAAATGATGAATTGAGAGCTCTAGAGGAAATGTTGATAGGGGGTAGTGAGATGTTAGGTCCAGGTGCTAGGTTCTGTATTATTTCTTACCATTCATTAGAAGACAGAATTGTTAAGCACTTCTTTAAATCAGGCAACTTTGAGGGTGAGATTGTTAGAGACTTTTATGGTAATATTGAAACAGATTTCAAAATAATCAATAGGAAAGTAATAGTACCGACTATTGAAGAACAAGAGCGAAACCCAAGATCAAGAAGTGCGAAGCTTAGAATAATAGAGAAAAAGAATATATAACATGACAATTAAAATCTAGTGATAGAATGAAGATTAGCAATATTAAAAAGTCGTTTGTTCATGTTTTTGGTGGAAATATCTTAACAGAGGATTTTTTTGTCAAAAACCTTTCTTTTATTATTGTTCTTGTTCTTGTTATGATATTATTCATTAGCCAAAGGTATACTGTTCTAAGGAGAATATCAGAATTAGAGCGTCTGAAGGTAGAGCTAAAAGATGCAAAGTTTGAGTCTCTAAATATATCTTCAGACTTGACAGAAATTAGTAGAAGAAGTCAAATAGAGAGAATGGTTGAAAAATCAGGACTTGACATAGAAGAAACAAATGAGCCAGTCTATGTGATTCGAAAAGGAAGAAAATGAGATGGATAGCAAAATAAATGAAAATAAAACGAATATATTAAATCGATATGGATTAATTATTCTTGTTTTGCTAGCATTTGGCATAGCAATAATATTTTCTGCCTCCAAAGTTGTGTTTACTTCAGAGGGTAAAAAATGGCGAGAGGTTGGAAGGAAAAATACTGTCATAACAGATAGAATTATTTTGCCAAAACGAGGAAATATATTTACTCACGACGGAAAAATTTTGGCTACGAGCGAACCATTGTATGGAATTTATATGGACTTTAAGGCAGAGGGTCTTCATAAAGATACGCTACTTTGTTATGTTGATGATTTGTCAGATGCTCTAGCCAAAAAGTTTCGCGATAAAACAGCTAGTCAATATAAAAGTGTATTTCTTGGAGGATGGAAACAACATGAGTTAGAGGAACGGTTAAAAGAAGAGTACAAGACAAAAGGGATAGATAAAAAAGTACCTATTAAGTCTCGTTATATACGTATTATAAAACCAGATATATCATATGTTGACTTGAAAGAAATACGGACTTATCCTTTTTTTAAGTTTAAATCAAATAAGAACGGTTTAATAGCTGAAGAAAAAAACTCTAGAAAACGGCCTTTTGGAAACTTAGCAAACAGAACAGTAGGAAATGTTTATAAAGATCTTAGCAAAGGTGGGGCTAGTGGTCTTGAATTGAAGTATGACTCGTTATTAAGAGGTGTGGAAGGCGTGAAAAGTAGACAGAGAATTGAGGGTAGATGGATGGATATTGAAGAGGTAGCAGCAAAAGATGGCTACGATATTGTTACAACCATTGATGCCGACATTCAAGATATTACAGAAAGAGCTCTTAGAGACAAACTTATGGAAACCTCAGCTGAATCTGGTACGGCTATAATAATGGAGACCAAAACTGGTGAAATTAAAGGTATAGCTAATTTAGACAGATTACCTAGTGGAGGATATGCTGAAGGAAACCCTAATGCGTTTTCTTATATGAATGAACCAGGTTCAACCTTTAAAACTATAACAGTTATGGTGGCCTTAGATGATGGTATTGTTAATCCTACCGACTCTTTTTATGTTGGAACTGGATTGTATCAATATAAGAATAGATGGGTTCGTGATCATTACTGGCAAAGGGGGCAAGATAGAGGATATCTAACAGTAAAAGAAGGCATGGAGGTTTCTTCTAATATTGTAATGAGTAAAATTGTTTTAGAAGGATATGAAGATAAACCAGAAAAGTTTGTAAAAGGAATAGATAGAATTGGAATTCGCAAACAATTAGAATGGGATGTTCCGTTGAGTGGCATTGAAGGAACCTCTTCTATTAGATTTCCTAACGATAAGGTAAACCCATGGTCGAAAACAACTCTACCGTGGATGTCATTCGGCTATGAGTCTCGAATACCACCTATATATCTATTGATGTTTTATAATGGAATTGCTAATAATGGAAAAATGATTAAACCTTTTATTGCAAAGACCTTGCTAAAAGATGGAAGGGTGGTTGAAAAGTATCAAGCCGAGGTGATTAATAAGAAAATGTGTAAGGAAACCACTCTTGAGCAAATACATGATATGCTAATTGGTGTTGTGGAAAATGGAACAGCGAAAGTAGTTAGTTCTGATTTCTTCCAAATAGCAGGAAAAACGGGAACTGCTCAAATTGCAAGTGGTGGTGGTTATAGTAGCCACTATGTTACTTTCTGTGGATATTTTCCTGCAGATAATCCAGAATATACCTGCTTTGTTGGAATAAGAAAACCACAAGGTATACCATCTGGAGGTGGACAAGCGGGAATGGTATTTAAAAATATCGCAGAGCAAACATTTGTTAGACGAACTCAGCTTGAGATTGAAGAATTGAAAATTGATTCTCTTTTGAGTGGAAAACCCAATATAAAAGGCGGTAATAGTCAGAAAATTAGAGCTGTTGTAAATAAGTTGAATATCAAAGGTGATTTTTCATATCGTGCTGATTGGATATCAATAGGTCAAGACAGTATCTCTTATTATACAGATGATATATTAATTGAAAGAAATGTTACACCAAGTGTAATTGGTATGGGAGCAAGAGATGCAATATTTCTTCTGGAGCAATCGGGTATGATAGTAAATGTCATGGGTTCTGGCAAAGTGGTTTCTCAGTCAATTCCTGCAGGTGAAAAACAAGTAAAAGGTAAAACAATCAGAATAACATTACGATAAAACTAAATAAGCTATGAAGCTAAGTAAACTGATAAGAAAGTGTAAAGTAATAGATGTAAGAGGTGATATTAATGTGGATATAAAGAATATTGCATCTGATTCAAGAGAGGTTGATAAGGGGTCGCTTTTTATTGCTATCGAAGGTATTAATACTGATGGTCATGATTATATAGGTAAAGCAATTGAGCAAGATGTATTGGTAGTTGTTTATGATAAACCAATGTTTGAAGAATACTTTTCAAGAGTCACTTATGTACAAGTTGAAGACTCTTCGCTAGCCTTAGCTCAGATAGCATCTGAATGGTTTGATAATCCTTCCGAGAGTATAAAACTAGTGGGTATTACTGGCACAAATGGCAAAACAACAATTGCAACTTTATTATACAATATTTTCAAAGATTTGGGCTATGCAGTTGGATTACTATCAACTGTTGCAAACTATGTGAATGGAGAAAAGTATCCAACAACACATACTACATTAGATCCAATTACTTTAAATTACTTCTTAAGAAAAATGGTTGATTCTGGTTGTGAGTACGCTTTTATGGAGGTTAGTTCACATGCCATTCATCAGAAGCGTGTTTATGGCATTTCATTTGTTGGCGGCGTATTTACAAATTTATCTCAAGATCATTTAGATTACCACAAAAACATGCTTGATTACCGTGATGTTAAAAAAATGTTTTTTAATTCTTTACCAGAGGGCTCTTTTGCTTTAACTAACTTAGATGATAAAAATGGTGAGATAATGCTTCAGAATACTAAAGCAATAAAAAAATATTATTCAATTAAGGGATTAGCTGATTTTAAGGCTCGCATCTCCGAGAAGCATTTTGATGGAACTGTCATAGAAATCAATAATAAAGAATTAATAGTTCAGTTTGTAGGAATCTTTAATGTTTATAATCTTTTAGCCGCTTATGGAACAGCGATTTTATTGGGACAAGATGAAGATGAGGTGTTGCGATTATTGACAACTCTTAAGCCTGTATCTGGTAGGTTTGAGACTATCCGGTCTTCAAATGGAATTACCGCCATTATTGATTATGCACATACACCTGATGCTTTAACAAACGTTTTAGAGTCAATAAAGGATGTTTTGGTTAATAACGGGAGGTTGATAACTGTTGTGGGAACAGGAGGTAATAGAGATAAAACTAAAAGACCCATTATGGCGCAAGAAGCTGTAAAAATGAGTGATAAAGTGATTTTTACATCAGATAATCCTCGTTTTGAAGAACCCCAAGATATTATTAACGATATGATCTCTGGATTGAGTGAGAAACAACGTCTTACAACTTTGAGTATAGTTGATAGGCGTGAAGCTATAAAAGTCTCTTGCACAATAGCAGAGCCAGGTGATGTAATCCTAATTGCTGGAAAAGGTCACGAGGATTATCAAGAGGTAAAAGGAGTCAGACATCATTTTGATGATAAGGAGGAAGTGGAAAATATATTTAAATTGAATTAGTATTAAAATCCACTTTGTATTTTATATAACACTAAATTAGTATATGTTTTATTATTTGTTTCAATATCTAGATAAAATTGATTTCCCAGGTGCAGGGATGTTTCAATATGTGTCATTTAGAGCAGCACTAGCTGCAGTGTTTTCACTGTTATTCTCTGTTATTGTAGGCTCAAGAATTATTAGGCGACTTCAAAAAATGCAGATCGGTGAAGTAATAAGAGACTTAGATCTTGAGGGTCAGTATACCAAAACTGGCACACCTACAATGGGAGGACTAATAATAATTGCATCAATTCTCTTTTCTATTTTGTTGATGGGGAAAATAGAAAATATATATATAATAATAATGATTGTGAGTACCATTTGGTTAGGAGCTCTAGGTTTTGCCGATGACTATATTAAGATTTTCAAGAAAGATAAAGAGGGACTAAAGGGTAAGTTTAAGGTTATTGCTCAGGTTGGTTTAGGACTGATTGTGGGTGTTACAATGTATTTAAGTCCTGATATTGTATCTAGAGAGAATGTTGAGGTTAGAGTTAATAATGTAATAGAAGATGTTCACTTTATAGAGAAGGATATAAAAACGACTAAAACAACAATACCATTTGTGAAAAACAATAATTTTGATTACCGCTCATTAGTATCATGGATGGGTGATTTTGCAGATGATGCAGTTTGGGTTGTTTTTGTTTTGGCTGTAATTTTAATTGTTACAGCTGTTTCAAATAGTGCAAATCTTACAGATGGCTTAGATGGTCTAGCTTCTGGATCTTCGGCAACTATAGGTGTTGCATTAGGTATCTTAGCATATGTTTCGGGTCGTGTTGACTTTGCCTCTTATCTAAATATAATGTATATACCAGGTAGTGATGAGCTATTGGTGTTTGCAGCAGCTTTTGTTGGGGCTACTGTGGGTTTCTTATGGTATAATGCCTATCCTGCACAAGTATTTATGGGAGACACTGGAAGCTTGACTCTTGGTGGGTTAATAGGAGTTTTTGCTGTGCTAATACACAAGGAACTATTATTGCCAATTTTGTGTGGAGTGTTCTTTGTAGAAGCGTTATCTGTAATTATACAAGTTAGTTACTTCAAATATACAAAGAAAAAAACTGGACTTGGAAAAAGAGTTTTTAAAATGACCCCTTTACATCATCATTTCCAAAAGGCTGGCAATTCAGGTATTGATGCAATAATACAAAAACCCTATAAACCAATAACAGAACCTAAACTTGTATCACGTTTTTGGCTTATAGGTATGATTTTAGCTGTTTTGGCAGTAGCAACTTTAAAAATGAGATAAAATAAATAAATTGTGACTTATGGATACTTTAAGCAATGAGTTAATTGTCATTTTAGGTGGAGGAGAAAGTGGTGTAGGAGCTGCAATTTTAGCAAAATCCAGAGGATTTGATGTTTTTGTATCCGACTATGGACGAATAAAGGATGATCACAAATCCACACTTATAAACTATAGCATTGACTTTGAGGAAAAGGGACATTCTGAGGATAAGATTCTTAAAGCAAAAGAAGTGATTAAAAGTCCAGGAATTACAGATAGTGTTTCTATCATACAAAGGATTATTAAAAATAATATCCCTATAATTTCTGAAATAGAGTTTGCTGGGAGATATACAAACGCAAAAATGGTTTGTGTGACTGGTAGTAACGGCAAAACAACTACATGCACTCTCATATATCACATACTGAAGTCTGCAGGACTTAATGTTGGGCTAGCTGGTAATATTGGAAAGAGTTTTGCCCGTCAAGTTGCAGAAAGTAGCTTTGATTATTATGTTTTAGAAATAAGCAGTTTTCAACTAGAAGGTATATATGATTTTAAAGCAGATATTGCAGTTATACTGAATATTACACCCGATCATATGGATAGATATGATGATAATATTCAATACTATACAGATGCTAAGATGCGAATTCTCAGAAATCAAAAAATTGGAGATTCAATAATTTACTGGATGGATGATCCGATTATTTCAAAAGAGCTTGAAAAACTTAAGCCAATATCTCGCTTGTATCAGTTTGGATATAAAAACGAATCTAATCTAGCTGCATATGTAGATGGAAAGAATCTTTTAATTCATCCAAAAGAAGAAACCTTCTCGATGGAGCTTGATATGTTAGCATTACAAGGTATGCATAATGTTTACAACAGTATGGCTTCTGGACTGGTTGCTAAATTACTAGATATCTCTGATGAGGAACTTCGAAAAGCTCTCTCCGACTTTAAGGGTGTACCCCATAGACTTGAAAGTGTTGCAACAATTAGGGGTGTACAATATATCAATGACTCAAAAGCTACTAACGTGAATTCTTGTTGGTATGCACTTAAAAGTATGAGAAGCAAAGTTATACTAATTCTTGGTGGAGTTGATAAAGGAAATGATTATTCTGAAATTGAAGAATTGGTAAATGAAAAAGTTAAAACACTAATTTTTATGGGTAAAGACAACAGTAAACTTCATGCCTTTTTTGATAATGAATTTGACGATATAGTAGATGTTGATAATATGCTAGATGCTGTGAGTACTGCATACGAGAAAGCAGAAAAAGGTGACATAGTACTATTATCACCTTGTTGCGCTAGTTTCGACTTGTTTGAAAATTATGAAGATAGAGGAGATCAGTTTAAGAGGAATGTAAGAAATTTATAGTTATGCATTTATAATCCTAAAGTTTTAAGAAGAAAGGGGTGAAATATATGATTGAGAATAAAGATTATTATGAGATAGAAAATAGTGAGGATGCTTTGACTTCTGAAGCAAATGTATATGAATCTGAAGATAAGACCACTTCAAAATCCTCATATGCTGGTATTATTGATATCATATTTAAAGGAGACAAAGTCATATGGTTGGTGTTTGTTATCCTTTGTGTTATATCCCTAGTGGAGATATTTAGTGCAACAAGTACATTGGTTTATAGATCAGGCAATCATTGGGGGCCAGTTCTTAAACATTCAATTTTCTTGCTTGGAGGCTTTGCTCTGATTCTTATGATGCACAACATACCATATAAGTATTACTCGTTGCTTACTTTTGGATTATTTATTTCCATTATATTACTACTTCTCACAGAGAAATTTGGTGAGACGACAAATGGGGCTGAAAGATGGTTGAATGTTTTTGGATTTACTATTCAACCTTCAGAATTTGCTAAATTAACTCTGATGGGCACGATGGCTTTTTTATTGAGTAGGCACAAAGGAGAATATGAAGGGATGTATTTTAAATGGATGGTGGGTCTAATAGTTTTGGTAACAGGTATTATTGCAATACAAAACTTATCTACAGCCCTTCTACTGTTCTTGGTATCCTTTCTAATGATGTTTATTGGAGGGGTTAAGCTTGTCCGGCTTTTTAAGCTTGTAGCTGCTGGTTTAGTGTTAGGTGTGCTAGCTATTTTTTTATTAAAAGTATTGCCAGCAGAAGCAATAAAAAAAACTAAGATTAAGCGATTGCCCACATGGCAGAGTCGAATAGATAAGTTTGGCAAAAGTATGAATGAGGAAGAACATGATAAGATATATGTTGTAACAGATGAAAATTATCAAGTAGCATACTCTAAAATAGCAATTGCAAATGGTGGCGTGTTCGGGAAATTTCCAGGAAACAGCAAGGCTAGAGACTTCTTGCCTCAAGCATATTCAGATTTTATTTATGCTATTATAATAGAAGAGATGGGGATTATTGGAGGTATATTTGTCTTAATATTATATGTCATTATTCTGTTTAGAGCTGGAATAATTGCTCGAAGAGTTGATAGTCTATTCCCCAAGTTTCTTGTGCTTGGTTCAGCAATGATGCTCTCAATCCAAGCCTTTATTAATATGGCTGTGGCTGTCAATTTAATTCCTGTTACCGGTCAGCCTCTTCCCTTAATTAGCCGTGGTGGAACATCTACCATTGTCACATGTGCCTATTTTGGACTTATATTAAGTGCTGATAGATTCAGTAAAGAAAAGAGAGAAAAAAATAAGAGTAGATCCAAAGATGGAGAATCCAAAGATGACAAAATTGATGAGGAGTCAATAGAATATAAAGTAATTCAGATATAGCATCTTTATCTAAAAGAGTTGTTATTATGGAGAATATAAAGACGAGAAATTTAAAGATAATAATAAGTGGAGGTGGAACGGGTGGACATATCTTCCCTGCGATTAGTATTGCAAATGCTATAAAGAGTAGATGGGATAATGTCGAGATTCTATTTGTTGGAGCAATTGGGCGAATGGAGATGGACAGAGTTCCATCAGCAGGATATAAGATTGTAGGACTACCAGTAGTTGGTTTTGATAGAAAAAATCTTTTGAAAAACTTTAATGTTGTTTTCAAATTACTCAAAAGCATGAACCATGCACGAAAGATAATTTCTGACTTTAAACCTAACATAGCGATTGGTGTTGGGGGTTATGCAAGTGGTCCTATACTTAGAGCAGCAGCCTCTAAAAATATTCCAACTTTGATTCAAGAGCAAAACTCATATGCGGGTGTTACCAATAAATTACTTGCAAAAAAGGCATCAGTAATTTGTGTTGCTTATGACAACATGGATCGGTTTTTTCCTAAAGACAAAATTGTATTAACAGGTAATCCTACAAGGCATGATCTGGTTATTTCGGTGGAAAATAGAAGTAAAGGCTATGAGCATTTTGGATTGAATCCTGAAGTGAAAACAATTTTAATGGTTGGAGGAAGCCTTGGTGCTCGCACACTTAATGATAGCATAATAAATTCATTTAAGAAAATTGAATCCTCTAACTTGCAGATTATTTGGCAATGTGGAAAATATTATTTTGAGGAAATGAAGACGCTTCAACAGGATGGAGTTATTCCTTCTAATGTTTTTTTGTTTGATTTTGTCTCTCGTATGGATTATGCCTACTCCATTGCTGACTTAGTTATTTCCAGAGCTGGGGCTGGCTCTATTTCAGAGTTCAGCAATCTTGCCAAGCCTGTAATTTTGGTTCCATCACCAAATGTGTCGGAAGATCATCAAACACAAAATGCATTAGCTTTGGTAAAACATAGTGCAGCCATAATGATAAAAGACTCCGAAGCAAAGCAAACGCTGTTTGATTCTGCTATTGGTTTGATTAATGATTCCGATAAGTTGGAAAGACTTAGTTTAAATATTTCTAAGCTAGCACAGCCTGATTCTGCAAATAGAATAGTAGATGAAGTTGAGAAGTTGATAAATAATATTATTTACTGAAATAATGATTAGAGAAAATTTGTATTTTTTGGGAATTGGTGGAATAGGTATGAGCAATCTTGCTAGATACTTTTTGGCAAATGGTAAACAAGTAGCTGGATATGATAGAGTGGAGACAGAGCTAACTAAATCACTTGTTAATGAGGGGGCTTTGATTCACTATGAAGATAGTATTCTTAATATACCAAATGAATTTAAAGATAAAAATAACACGATAGTTATCTACACTCCTGCTATTCATAGTAATCATTCTGAATTAAATTGGTTTCGCGATGAAGGCTTCGAAATGATGAAGCGTTCTCAAGCATTGGGTATTATAACAAAGTCTAGCAACTCTATTTGTGTTGCTGGAACTCATGGTAAAACAACAGTATCAAGTATTGTTGCACATTTACTCAGACAGTCAGACATTGATTGCAATGCATTTTTGGGCGGGATATTGAAAAACTATAACACCAATTTGCTTTTATCAAATTCAAGTAATATTACAGTAGTAGAAGCGGATGAGTATGATCGATCTTTTCATTGGCTCAAACCATGGATTGCAATAATTACATCTGCTGACGTAGATCATCTTGATATTTATGGAACTCCCGAGGCTTATACGGAAAGCTTCGAAAAGTTTACTTCTCTAATTAGAGAGGATGGGTATTTACTAATGCATAAGAGCGCAAAATTGACTCCACGTTTAAATGAAGGAGTTAAGTTTTTTACTTATTCCGAAAAAGAGGGTGACTTTTATGCTCGTAATATACGTATTGGCAATGGTGAGATAATGTTTGACTTTGTTTCAGAACATATTGTTATTGAAGATATACTTCTTGGTGTACCAATAAGAATTAATATTGAAAACTCAATTGCCGCTATTGCTGCTGCTTTAATTAGTGGCGCATCTCCTAAAGATATTAAGGCTGCTATTAAATCATTTGTAGGGGCAAAAAGAAGGTTTGACTTCATAATTAAAAAACAAAATATAGTTTTTATTGATGATTATGCACACCATCCAAAAGAGTTGACAGCTTCAATATCGTCAATAAAGCAACTCTATCCAGATAGAAAAGTAACTGGAGTGTTTCAACCTCATCTTTACACTAGAACCCGCGACTTTGCTGATGATTTTGCAGAAAGCTTGTCTTTATTAGATGAAATTGTCTTACTTGATATCTATCCTGCCAGAGAGGAGCCTATTGAAGGTGTTTCTTCAGATATTATATTTAAGAATATCACTTCAAGAAATAAAGAACTTATAAGGAAAGATGAACTTCTTGAGATTCTAAAGGGTAAAGAGTTGGACGTGCTCGTAACTTTTGGTGCTGGAGATATCGATAAGCTTTTGCCAGAAATTAAAACTTTATTGCTGAAAAAGTACACATAAAAGCGCTTAACTTCTTAAATGTTTGATTGATTTTAAATATCTTAATGTATCTTTGTGTGTGTAGCTAACAATAAAATCCAAAACTTTCAATAAACAAAATATGAAAAAGTTTTTAATAACATTCTTCTCAATTTTGATAATTGGATACATTCTTGTTTCTATAGTCTATCTAAATAGTTCTATCAAAACAGAAGAATGCGTACAGTTGGAGATTATTGTAAAAGATAGTGCTAAATATAGTTTTATTTCGAAGCAAGATGTTGAAAGCTTATTAAAAAAGAAGAAACTATATCCCGTGGGCTTACCTATGAGTGATATTAATACTTTGGAATTGCACGATACAATAATGTCAAACAAATTAGTGAAATCTGCAGAAGTATACTCAACTCGCAAAAATGTTGTTGTAATAAAGGTAGATCAGCGAGTTCCTTTTTTTCGAGTTATTCCAGACTCTAAGGGCAGTTTCTATGTTGACAATAATAGAGAAAAGATGCCTATCTCTCATAATTTTTCAATATATACTCCTGTTGCTACAGGGGCTATTGATGAGGAATATGCTAAAAATGAATTGTTTGATTTTATTGATTTCCTTAAGGATAATCCATATTGGGATGCATGGATTGAACAAATAGTTGTGAAATCAAATAAGGATGTAGAGCTGATTCCTAGAGTAGGTGATTTTAAGATCTTATTTGGAAAACTTGAAAATTATAATGAGAAACTGTCTAAGTTCTCACTTTTTATAGATAAAGGCTTAAACGTTGTAGGCTGGAATAGATATTCAGAAATTAATTTAAAATTCGACAATCAAGTTGTATGTACTAAAAGGTAAACTTTTAGGAATGCACGTTGATTTAGTATAATAATATATAGGTATGACTCAATTGGGATTTATAGCAGCAATAGATTTAGGGACTTCCAAAATAACTGGAGTCATTGGTCGCAAGAATGATAATGGTGTTGTGTCAGTGCTTCATCATGTATCATTATCCTCGGAAGATAGTATTAGAAGAGGTGCAATTTATAATATAGGCAAGGCTGGCGCTATTGTAAGCAAACTAATAAAACTGCTTGAAAACAAAATGGATGCCAAAATTGGAAAGATATATGTTTCATTATGTGGTAGATCAGTTCACACAATACTTGTGAGAGAAGAAGTGAAACTTACTTCAGATAGTGGTATTGTGACTTCTGAAGTTATTGATAAACTTAGGAATAATGTAGCCAGACATCAGCCAGATTTAAAAATGAATTATATGATAGCTGATGTAGAATATTTTTTGGATGATAAACCAGAGGCTAATCCTGTGGGAGTAGCGTGTGAGAATATTGAGGCTATTTTCAGAATTGTTGTTGGTCGTCCAAATCTTCGTAGCAATATTGACAATGTGATAGAGAAAAGTGAGATTAAAGTAGCTGATTACATTGTTACACCTATTGCATCTGCAAATGCTGTTCTCACTGAAGAAGAAAAAGATTTAGGCTGTGCATTTATTGATTTTGGAGCTGGGACTACGGATGTAATTGTATATAAAGGGGGAGTGTTACGACACTTTGTGACAATTCCTTTTGGTGGAAAAAATATTACTCGAGATATATCTGAACTGAATTTTGTGGAGGCGGAAGCAGAACAATACAAAATAAAGTTTGGAAAAGCTAAGGAGAGTAGTGAAGGATTCACCTTTTCATCTCCATTCTCATCTAAGCCTGACATTGATTTGGTAGAGCTAAACAAAGTAATTGTTTTGAGATTAGATGAAATAACGGCAAACATAAAAGAGCAAATAAGACTTTCTGAATATGAAAATGAGCTAGGTGCTGGCGTAGTTATAACGGGTGGAGCTTCTCAGTTGAAAAACTTAGATTTGTACCTCAGTCAAAAGCTTAATATGGCTGTAAGAAAAGCTTCAACCAGAAAAGTTTTTGTGAATAATGCTTCCGATTTAGTTGCAGATCCGGCTATGTCTTCCTTATTTGGGATGTTGCTTGTGGGTAATGAAAATTGTGAGTATATAAAACCAATTAAACCAATTCAGCCAGAGCCAGTAGTGAATGAGCGACAAGAAAATAAAAAGGAAACTAATCGAAGTGGTAAAGGTTGGGGAGGAATTTTTACTAACACAAAAAAACCAAGTAAGACTGATAAAACTGGACAAGAGGGTAACAAAATTGGTGATGCAATGAGAAATATGTTTACAGGTATCTTTGAAGAGCCTGAAGATAATTAGAAAATGAAACAACCTGAGATTATGGATAATGATACATTAGATTTTCAATTAAATAGGAGTACCCAAACAATCATTAAAGTAGTGGGAGTGGGGGGAGGAGGAGGTAATGCCGTAAACCATATGTATAGAGAAGGAATACATGATGTGTCTTTTGCATTGTGTAATACCGATAATCAGGCGCTGGATGGCTCACCCGTACCAATTAGGGTTCAACTTGGAGTGGAAACTACCAAGGGGCTTGGGGCGGGCAACAAACCAGATGTTGCAAAACAAGCTGCTGAAGAGAGCATCGACCTAATTCAAGACTTGCTTAATGATGGCACTCGAATGGTTTTTATAACTGCAGGAATGGGTGGTGGAACTGGAACTGGAGCGGCTCCAGTTGTGGCTCGTGTGGCAAAAGATGCAGGTATCCTAACTGTTGGTATTGTTACTATTCCATTTGTTTTTGAAGGGAAAAGAAAAATTATACAGGCTTTAAAAGGAGTTGAGGAGATAGCTCAAAATGTTGATGCACTGCTGGTAATCAACAACGAGCGTTTGAGAGATATATACCAAGACTTGACGATGATAAACGCGTTTGCCAAAGCAGACGACACTCTTACTATTGCTGCCAAAAGTATTGCTGAGATAATAACGATTCATGGTCATGTCAATCTTGACTTTGCAGATGTTGAAACCACTCTAAAAGATGGTGGTGTAGCAATAATGAGTCGTGGTGTGGGCAAAGGAAAAGATCGAGTTAATGAGGCAATCGAAGATGCCATAAACTCACCTTTGCTTAATAATAACGATGTGTTTAATGCAAAAAAGATTCTTATAAATATATCGTGTAGTGAAGATGAGCCCTTGATGATGGAGGAGATGAATGCTCTGCATGATTTTATGGGTAAGTTTAGTAGAGAGATTGAAGTTATATGGGGTTCTGCTGTTGAGAACGATCTTGAAGAGCAGGTTAAGGTGACATTGCTAGCTACAGGCTTCACAATTGATGATGTGGCGGGTATAGATGAGCAACAAGAAATCAGGACAAAGACAGAAGAAATAGAAAAAGAGGTTATTCGCGAGCAAGAGCGCAAAAATAGAGAAGAAGAAGAAAAGCTAGTAAATAAATATTATGGTACTTTGGCTGTAGAGATGTTGTCTGGTGCCAATACTGGGACACAACCCTACATTTTAAGTATCGACGAGTTGGATGATGACAGAATTATTGAAGCATTAGATAAGACAGCAGTTTTTAAAAGAAGTGCTGATTTTGATCCCAAATCATTTCAGCCCGATAGTAAAACCAAGTCTTCTTTATTTGATTAATACATAAATAAAAAAATTAAGATGAAACTATTAGATATAATTGATAGCGAAATAAAAAAAGCAATGTTGGCAAAGGATAGAACCAGATTGGATGTTTTGCGAGCAGTAAAAAAAGAATTTATTGAAGCAAAAACTGCCAAAAATGCTGACAACGTGTCCGATAACTTAGAAACAACAATATTGCAGCGCATGGTGAAGCAACGTAAAGAAAGTGCTGATATATTTAAATCACAGGGCAGAGATGACTTGGCAGAAGTTGAAATTAATCAACTATCTGTTTTGCAAGAATATCTTCCTGAGCAACTGTCGGAAGAAGAGCTACAAGCTGAGATAAAATCAATAATTGCTAGTGTGGGTGCTTCATCCATGAAAGATATGGGGCGAGTTATGGGTGTAGCAACTAAGCAGTTGGCAGGAAAATCGGAGGGTAAAGCAATTTCAGATATGGTAAAACAATTGTTATCATAAGAAAGAACCAAATTATTTATAAGCAAGGGGATTGAAACATTTAGACTTTCAATCCCCTTTTTTGGTCTTTGGGGTATGGTAATAATGTGGGGCGAGAGTTTTTTTGTGCCTTCCTTCATGTACTACAAGGGCTGAAACTGGTAATTTAGCCCTATTTCCATGTTCCGAGAGTCTCAATTAACGTGAGTTCGATGTAAGAAAATCCATTTAAAAGTAGGAATATAGCGAAA
>CAYFSV010000041.1:0-13761 GCA_964345815.1 uncultured Proteiniphilum sp.
TATTAATTCATGGAGGAGGATGGTTTAGGGGAAATAAAGAAGAGATGAATGAATTTGCAGAAGAGATCCAAAAGCAGATGGGAAACAAGTATGCAGTAGCAAACATAAATTACAGATTAGTAAACCCACTAGGTCCTAGATATATGTTGCCAACACAAATTGATGATATAGGCAATGCAATCAATTTCCTTGAAAGAAATGCACCAGACCTTGGCGTGCGACCACGATTTGTGCCAATGGGTGTAAGTGCAGGGGGACATTTAGCTATGCTATATTCATATAAAAACGATAAGGATAATAAGATTAAAGCCGTGGTTAACATAGTGGGACCAAGTGATCTCACCGATTCCTTTTACTTAGACGATACTCTGTTTTCATTCGCAATGAAATATATTGCAAAGCCTAGTGACATTGCTACAGGGTATAGCTCCACACAATTTGCTAGCCCAATCACCTGGATATCAAAATCATCGCAACCCACAATTTCGTTCTATGGTGGCTTAGATCACTTAATTCCTGATTCTCAACAAATAAAGCTAGAGGAAGAGCTCAACAAACATGGCGTAGATAATGAAAAGATTGTATATGGTATGGGGCACCTATTCTATGAGAAAATAGATGGGGCAGTTGAAGATGTGGTTTCAAGAGCAAAAAAGTTTATAGATAAGTATTAATGCACTTCAGCCCCTCAAAGAATTAAAACTCAATTTCATCTGGATGTGCTCCTGTACGATAATCTCTATTTAGTGCAGTAATCTTATCTACCTCATTAGCAGTTAACTCAAAATTGAATATATCAATATTAGCTGCTTGCCTTTGGGCACTACTAGATTTGGGAATTGCAACCACTCCTCGCTCAATATTCCATCTTAGCACCACCTGTGCAGGCGATTTGCCATATTTGTCACCTATTGTTTTCAACAAAGACTCTTCTAATATTGGAACTTTGCTACTACCTAGTGGGCTCCATGCCTCACACACTATGTCGTTTTCTTTACAAAAAGCCAATAGCTCATCGTTGGCAAGATAAGGATGTAATTCAACTTGATTTGCTACAGGTTTGATTGTTGCCACTTCCAACACCTCTTTAAGATGATGCAAAAGATGGTTGCTCACCCCTATTGACTTTGTCTTTCCTGTGGCATAAATCTTTTCCATCTCCAGCCATGTGTCAGCAACTTTGTTTTTTACGGGCCAATGAACCAAATATAAATCAATATAATCTATGTTTAGCAGCTCCATACTAATGTCAAACGCCTTTTCGATTTCTCCACTAAGAATGTCGGAGCCCCAAACTTTGGTTGTAACAAATAGTTCATCTCTCGCAACACCACTATCTCTGATGGCTTTGCCAATAGTTGCTTCGTTTTTATATAACGTGGCAGTATCAATGTGCCTATATCCTAAATCCAAAGCTGATCTGATGGCGTTATATACCTCAACATCTGTCCAGCCTATTTTGTATGTTCCAAGCCCCAGTATGGGCATCATTGTTTGATTGTTTAATTCTATATATTTCATGCAATAAGATTATTTATTTTCAAAGGTTTTTTGTGGCACTTGCTTCAATCTAGCTCTCACCCTCTCTTTGTCGCGATGGATACTTGCAACAAGTTCTTCAACTTTATCAAACTTCTCATCGCCACGAATAAAATCAACAAACTCGACAGTAAGTGATTGGTTGTACAAATCTCCATCAAAATCAAAAATATTTACCTCAACACTTATCTGTGGGTCGTTGTGCAAAGTGGGGCGAGTTCCTATATACAGCATTCCCTCAAGAGTTTTATCCTGAAAATGCACAAAAACAGCATATACACCCAATAGTGGCACAACCTTATATTTTTCCCAAACCTTCATATTTGCAGTGGGGAAGCCAATGGTTCTACCTACTTGATAACCCTCAACTATCTTTCCAGATAGAGTGTAGTTATAGGTAAGCAATTTGTTTGCCCTCACCACATCACCGTCAATCAACAAGCGTCTAATTTCGGAAGAGCTAACATTTAAATCATCACATCTCAACTCAGTAGCCTGAATTATATCAATATTATGCTCTTTGCCATACTTCACATAATCCTCGAAGCCCTCTTTTCGATTGTGACCAAAGCGATGGTCATAACCAATAACCAAAGTGTCAACATTTATTTGATTGCTCAATACTGTTTTAATAAAATCTTGAGCAGACAACATTGACATCTCGCGAGTAAATGGCACACTAAAAACATAATCAATACCCGTGGTTTCAAGCTGAAACAGCTTTTCGGTGTAACCGCATATGAGCTTAGGCTGATAATCGGACTGAAGAACTTTGCGTGGATGAACAGGGAACGTTATAACAGCCGATGGCAATCCCAATCTTTTTGCCTCATTCTTCACCTGCTCTATCAAGTGCCTGTGCCCCATATGCACACCATCGAAAAAACCTAATGTAGCAACCACCTTTTGTGGCTTTTCAGCAATTATCTCTTGTGATAAATCTATGACCTTCAAAATTTTCTCCTTAAAATTATTGTTGTTTTAACGCTTCTATGTCTGTAAAGTTCTAAAAATAAAAAAACCTCAAGAATTTATCTGAGGCTCTTGTTCATTATTCATTTTTTATATGACTCCATACTTCCTAAAAAGTCTCGCTATTTCGTCAATCGAACGATCTATCTGCTCATAAGTATGAGTTGCCATCAGCGAGTATCTTATCAGTGTTTCATTGGGCGCAACCGCTGGCGAAACCACAGGGTTTACAAATACTCCACTGTCGAAAAGCTCTTTCGTTATCATAAAGGTCTTCTCATCGCTTCGTATATAAAGTGGTATAATTGGTGTTGAAGTTGGTCCTATTTCAAAGCCCAATTCTCTGAACCTATTAATAGTATAATGAGTTAGCTCCCACAACTTTTTAACTCTCTCTGGCTCTGCCCTCAAGATATCAAGCGCAGCAGATGCAGCAGCTGTAGCTGCAGGCGTGGCACTTGCACTAAAGATATAAGTTCGAGCATTGTGACGCAAATAATTGATGGTGTGAAAGTCTCCAACTATAAAACCCCCAATTGAAGCCAAAGATTTGCTAAAGGTTCCCATCACTAAATCCACATTAGGCAACAAACCAAAATGGTCGCAAGCACCTTTGCCATTATATCTTTGCCCCATCACACCAATACCATGAGCCTCATCAACCATAATATTGGCTTTATATTTCTTGGCAAGCCTCACAATACCTGGCAAATCTGCCAAATCTCCCTCCATGCTATAAACTCCATCCACAACGATGAGCTTAACCTTATTTGGGTCACACCTCTTTAATTGTCTTTCGAGTGACACCATGTCATTATGTCGAAACTTATATTTAGTTGAAAACGAAACTCTTGTTCCTTCGATAATTGATGCATGATTGCGCTCATCCCATAGTATATAATCTTCACGACCTGTGACAGACCCAAGCACTCCTTCATTAACTGTGAAGCCAGTAGGAAAAATTATAGCATCATCTTTGCCAAGAAAGTTGGCTAATTTTCGCTCAAGTTCAATATGTATGTCTAACGTTCCATTAAGAAAACGTGACCCAGCCATTCCTGTACCATATTTTCTTGTAGCGTCAAGAGCAGCCTCTTTCACTTTAGGATGATTTGTCAGTCCTAAATAGGCATTTGAGCCAAACATAAGCACCTTTTTTCCATTAATAACGACCTCCGTATCTTGGTCGCTCTCAATTACTCTGAAATAAGGATAAATACCCGCAGCTTTAAACTTTTGCGGGACATCATATTTCATCATTTTCTCTTTTAAAAGATTCATCAGATAAAATTTAAGAAATGAGTTTGATTTTATTAATAAACCGCCTATATAATCAATGAGCAAAGATAATAATAAAAATGTACAAGCTTGCATACTAAATTCAAGTTTGTATAATAAAAGAAAGAACAAAACTATTCTTACAAAGTCAGTGTTTATATTTGGAAATTGTACATTAAACTTAAAACTCAATAATTGGTCTTATTAAAAATGAGATTGATGTAATAGTTTTTATATAACTCAAAAAAAAGAACAAAGCTTTTAGTTTATGAACAAGAAATACAAAAAATTAATTTGGTGTATTATTTTAGACGCCATAGGAATGGCTTCTTATAGTATGCCTTTACTAGATATTGTGTGGGCACCTGCAGCTGCTTTCATTAGCTTTAAGATGTTTGGCGAAAAACGTGGGAAATATACCGCTCTCTTCACTTTTATTGAAGAGGCTTTGCCATATACTGATGTTGTTCCTTCATTTACAATTTTCTGGATTATGTTTGATTTAGTTGGACTCGGAAAAGAAAAAGACTTGAAGCAAGACAAACAAACTGTGAATATTTAATAGATTACAAACCTCTAAAAACTTTTTTATATAATGAACCTAAGAACCATTTTTACCACAATTTTATTTTCCTTTCTTCTTACCACCTATGCTAGTGACACTAAAGACAACACTTTGTTGTGGAAGGTTTACGGCAAAAATCTTTCGTCACCATCCTATTTATTTGGAACTCATCACTTAGTTCCCATCTCCTTTTTGGATGAGATAAAGGGACTCGACAACGCTTTCAACTCAACCAAACAAGTTGTTGGCGAGCTAGACATGGGCAAAAAACTATCAATGCAGATGAAAATGATTAAGAAAGCGATGATGCCCAAAGGATATGACTACAAAACACTACTCTCAGCTGAAGACTATGCTTTGCTCGAAGACAAAGTTTCCGAGATATTGGGTATGAAACTAAGCAAAATTGATAAGATGAAGCCTTCAATGATTAGCAATCTTTTAATGATTACACTCTATCAGAAATATTACCCCAATGCTGAGCTAGACAAAGGTATAGACCAGCATTTTCAGGATAAGGCTAAGAAAAACAAAATGAAAGTAATGGGCTTGGAAACAGCAGAAGAGCAAATGTATGTTTTACTAGAACAACAATCTATTGAGCGACAAGCTGAACTGTTGATGTGCTCATTAAAGCATCCAGATATGCTTAAAGAACAGATGGACAAACTTCAACAGGCATACCACTCACAAGATATTAATGCACTTGCATCGCTGTATGATGAAAATGATAAGAACGATCCATGTCCATCAACCGACGAAGAACGATATGAAATGAATGCTGCACGAAACCAGAGATGGTTAAAAAAACTACCTGATATAATGAAAGAGAAATCTTCATTTGTGGCTGTTGGCTGTCTTCACCTAGTGGGCAAAGATGGATTGATTGAGGGTTTAAGAAAAGCAGGATACACGGTGGAGCCTGTAAGATAGCAACCCTCCTGTTGATAAACCACCCGCACCTGTTGATAACTCACAAAAGCGGTGTTGAAAACATTATAATTTTCAACACCGCTTTTCTATTTATTACACTAATTTTTTGTGAGCAACTATCTCTTTTCCAGCAGTACTACGTTTTCAACATGATGAGTGTGGGGAAACATATCAACAGGCTGAATTCTCATTACCTTATACTTGACGTCTAACAGATTGATATCACGCGCCTGAGTTGCAGGATTGCAGCTTACATAAACAATGCGCTCTGGCTCTGCAAAAAGAATAGTATTAATTACATCATCATGCATTCCCGCTCTTGGAGGGTCAGTAATGATGACATCGGGTCGCCCATGTTCATTAATAAATTCCTGATTAAGTATATCTTTCATATCACCCGCATAAAAGAGGGTGTTATTGATATTATTATTTTCTGAGTTCACTTTTGCATCTTCAATAGCCTCATCCACATACTCGATACCAATAACTTTTTTGGCATCTTTAGCTACAAAGTTCGCAATGGTTCCAGTCCCTGTGTAAAGGTCATACACAAGCTCTTTGCCCGACAATTGGGCAAACTCCCTCGCAACCTCATATAGATGATATGCTTGCTCGCTATTAGTTTGATAGAACGACTTAGGTCCAATCTTAAATCTCAAACCCTCCATCTCTTCATATATTGCATCAGCACCTTTATATGTTATCACATCTTGATCAGTGATTGTGTCATTTCCCTTTTGATTAATAACATACAATAGTGAAGTTATTTGTGGAAATTCTTCTGCTATATACTCCAGCAATTGATTGCGCCTATCTGTATCATCTTCAAAAAACACAACAATCACCATCAACTCACCAATTGAAGAATTTCTAATCATCAAGGTGCGCATCAATCCCACTTGCTTGCGGATATCAAAGAAAGAGTACTCATGCTTATTGCAAAAATCTCTTACAGCATTTCTTATTTTATTAGAAATATCGTCCTGCAACCAACACTTATTTATATCGAGAACCTTATCAAACATACCTGGAATATGAAACCCAAGCGAGTTCATATTGCTAAACTCCTTGTCGCTTCCAATCTCTTCTTCTGTTAGCCATCGTTTATTTGAGAATGTAAACTCAAGTTTATTACGATAAAAAGTGGTTTCAGGTGCTCCCATGATGTAGCTAGCCTCAGGCAAATCAACTTTGCCAATACGTAGCAAATTGTCCATCACCTGCTTGTGCTTGAAGCGCAACTGCTCTTCGTAGGGCAAATTTTGCCACTTACACCCTCCACACACACCAAAATGCTCACAGAAAGGGGTTGCACGAGTTTCTGAGTATTTCTGATAACGAACAGCTCTGCCTTCAGCATAACTTTTCTTTTTACGAGTCAACTGAATATCAACTACATCCCCAGGAACGACAAAAGGAACAAAAACTGCCATACCATCTACTTTTGCAATAGCCTTGCCTTCGGCTGCAATATCGGTAATTAAAACATTCTCGAATAATGGTAGGGGCTTTCTCTTTCTTGCCATATCTTATTTTATTTAGATTGCAAAGATAATTCTTTTTATTTGTTGAGTAGCAAAAGCACATGAATCTCATGTGATGCCACTGCTTAAAGAAAATTAATTATCTTTGGACTATCTATAAAAAACATTTTATCATGGACAGACGAGATTTTATAAAAAAGTCTGCCTTTTCGGCAGCAGGTTTGGGACTTACCCCATTGATGGGAAGATCATTCTCAAACATCATGGGACAAAATGCTCCTAGTGACAAAATTAAAATTGCGGTTATTGGTTGCCGCAACCAAGGCTGGAGCAATCTAAAAGCATTCTTACAACACCCAAATACCGAATGTATTTCGCTTTGCGATGTGGACGAACACTGGCTATATACCAGAGCAGACGAATTAGAAAAGATGACTGGCAAAAAGCCACCTCAGTTAGTGAAAGATTGGAGACACGTTATTGACAACAAAGATGTTGATATGGTTATAATAGGCACTCCAGATCATTGGCATTGTTTGCAAACAGTTGCAGCATGTGAGGCAGGCATGGACGTGTATGTTGAAAAACCTTTGGCTAATACAATAGAAGAGTGTGACATAATGGTAAGAGCTGCACGTAAATACAACAGAGTGGTACAAGTGGGACAATGGCAACGAAGTGATCCACACTGGGATGATGCTGCAAACTTTGTGAAAAGTGGACAGTTGGGACAAGTGCGCACCGTTAAGGTGTGGGCTTACCAAACAAGCAAATGGACTCTTCCTATTGTGGCAGACACGACACCACCAAAAGGGGTTGACTATGATATGTGGTTAGGACCTGCCCCATTAAAACCCTATAATGATAACAGGTTTCACTACAACTTTAGATTTATGTGGGACTATGCCGGAGGATTGATGGCTGATTGGGGTGTACATCTACTTGACTATGCTATGGAAGGAATGAATGCAGATTTGCCAAACTATATCTATGGAGCAGGTGGAAAATATGGATATCCTAACGATGCAATGGAAACACCCGACACATTGATGGTTACGTATAAGTACCCAGATTTCAACATCATTTGGGACCATGCATGTGGCATTGGCACCGGGCTATTTGACAAAAGAGAGGGCGTAGCATTTTTTGGTGAAAATGGCACTCTTCTACTAACACGAGCAGGATGGGAGGTGATGCCGGAACAGTCGATTAATAGTCGAGCATTTCCATACTGCTATCCATGCGACGATGAAAGAAAACCAAACACATTGAGAATGGACGCTATCAAGCATCAAAAAGGGTCGGGTAAAGGATTGTATCTTCACGCTGGCAACACACTTGACTGCATGCGTAGCCGAGAGCTACCAAATGCAGATATAGCAATAGGTGCCAAAGTCGCAAAACTTAGTCACATGGGCAATATCTCAAGCAGGGTGGGAACAGCACTTAATTGGGACAATGAAACTGGAACATTTGATAATGTAGAAGCAAATCGTTTAATAAAAGCTTATTATCGCAATCCATGGAAGGTGCCAATTGTATAGGCACATTTGATATTGCAACATGGTGTTAATCAAATTAGAGATAAGTTTGTTACTTTTGTATTAGTTTCAGTATAAATTATTAGACAAAGAAAATGAAGAAAAAAGAGGATTTGCGCATTGTGTTTATGGGAACCCCAGGATTTGCAGTTGAGTCGCTCAAGGCGTTGGTCGAAAATAGATATAATATTGTGGGTGTAATCACTGCACCCGACCGCCCCGCAGGGAGGGGATACAAAATGCAACCTTCGGCAGTAAAAGAGTACGCACTATCACAGGGGCTAAACATATTGCAACCCGAAAAACTGAGGGACGAAGAGTTTTTAAACAAACTAAAATCACTCAAAGCCGACATACAAGTAGTGGTGGCTTTTAGGATGCTACCCGAAGTGGTATGGGATATGCCACCAATGGGAACTTTCAATTTGCATGGTTCTCTCCTACCCCAATATAGAGGGGCAGCACCTATAAACTGGGCAATAATAAACGGAGAAAAACATACAGGAGTAACAACATTCATTCTAAAACACGAAATTGATACAGGAGAGATTATACTTCAAGAAGAGATAGATATTGAACCAAACGACAATGTTGAGGCTATTCATGACAAGCTTATGCATATAGGTGCTGATTTAGTTGTGAAAACAATTGAAGCAGTAATTGGGGGCAATATCTCACCTCAACCACAAAGTAAGTTTTTCAACAACATTGATGAACTAAAGCCTGCACCTAAAATATTCAAGGAGACTTGCGAAATAGATTGGACAAAACCATCAGCTGAGATTCACAACTTTGTTCGAGGATTGTCGCCCTATCCCGCAGCTTGGACTAAGTTGAAAGTGAAAGGTGAGGTACAAGTGTTCAAAATATTTGATACTAGACCTATAGTTGAAGCTCACGAACTCTCCGTAGGCACTATTATCACAGACAATAAAGCCACCTTGCGAATTGCAACACAAGATGGCTTCATTGAAGTTTTAGACATTCAGCTTTCGGGAAAAAGAAGAATGAAAACAAATCAGTTTTTAAATGGTTTTTCCTTTAACTGAGTTGTTCACTACCATTTATAATTGAGTCCCACACTCAATAATTCATTAACCTGCAGAAACTTATATTTAGGGTCTGCAGGTACTCCATCATCATAACGAAGATGCACAAACAAGCGAGTGGATAGCGCATTAGTTAGAGCCATATTAAGAGTATTCTCTAGCTCAGCCTCCACTTTATGATAACTCGTAAAGTATTTTAATCTTGTGTTTAGGCTTATGTATCTATTGAAGTTGTAAGACATATTGCCAGTAACGGTAGAACCAATGTCCAACACATGCTTTTTGCCCTCATCAATACCATATCTCTTAACATCAACATCCTTATGACCTACATATTTTAGACTGATAGATGCGGGGTCGAAATTGAAACTTAGACTGATTTTCCTATGACGCACTTTTTCAGATTTCTTTTCTAAGTTGTATTTTAAACCCACCCCAACATTTACATATAAGGGCGCTAAAAAAGCTGATTGAATATCTGTAGAATTGGCGGGATGATTATTAAAGAACTGGGTTCGAGCATCCATATTTGTAGAGTATGACCAATGCTTTCCAAATGCATCCACACCAAAGTCTGCAACATATCTAAGCACGTCATCACTTATCCTATAGTTTCTAACTGTGTCATCAGGAGCCGTCATCAGCGCTACTCGCATCTCAAGAGTGTTATTAAATTTGACCTTGTTCTTTCTATAATTAAACTTCAAAATATGACTATTTATTATATTGAAGTTGTTAGTCCCCCCCTTGTGCCAATTGGGCGAAAAATAGTTTTGATTGAAATGTAAAGCGTGATCACCATTTCTAGTCCAATACTTTCGTTTCAACTTAACACCATCAACATCTGGCGCAGCCAGTGAAAAACTAGTTTCTGTTGAAATCAACTCTTTAAAGGGATTAAATGTTTCAACCACATCTTGATCACTTCCAATCATTGGAGCATCATCAAAGTCTAAGAATGAAAACCTAACTCTATCTGGAAATTCCTTATAAAAATCAATACGTCTATCAGTCACAAACTTAAGATGAGCTATATCATTAGCAAACGTTTCGTTTTTAGAAATTAATGACCCTTTATGTTTATATTCACTCTTTTGAGAATATAATTCAAGATCTTCAGGCACCATCCCTCCTCTAAATACAATGGGGAGAAACAAAGGATTTACAATCACGGTATCTCTGAAAGTCATCCAATCGGGTATATATCTAGCAGGCTTTTCGGGCAATTGAAGAGTTCCATTTTCTCCTCTTTGATACATAGAGTCTAGAGCCACAGCGCCCTCTGGGAGATTGCCCACAACAAAGGCTGCATCTAATAGTTGTGAAACAATCGTATCATTAATAATTGTTGTCTGTGATTTAATTGTAGGACTCTCATTAATTGCACTCTGCTTAACAAGCTTTTCAATATCTGTAATATCTTCGAATATCTGATTTATTTGCACCTCTTGGGCATTTGTTTTGCTGCAAAATAAAGAACTTATAAATAAAATGAGAAACAATCCAATATGCTTCATAATCATTACTATATTTCAATTTTTAAATTACAAAGATAACCAGAAAACTTGACAATTTGAATATTGAAAATGCAAACCCTATTAAATAAAACAAAAACAGACAATATTCCTCATCTTTATTTTATATTTTTGTTCACATATCAACACCCTAAAAGATTAAATCATATGAAAGGAATAATTTTGGCAGGTGGTTCGGGATCTAGACTTTATCCCATCACAAAAGGAATATCTAAACAATTGATTCCCATTTACAACAAACCAATGATATACTACCCTATATCGGTACTTATGCTTGCAGGAATTAGAGACATTCTTATTATTTCAACTCCTGAAGATTTGCCTGGTTTCAAAAGACTATTGGGAGATGGCTCCGATTATGGTATAAGATTTGAATATGCCGAACAACCCTCACCCGATGGATTAGCACAGGCATTTATCATAGGTGAAGAATTTATTGGTGATGATTGTGCTTGTCTTATTCTTGGTGACAATATTTTTCATGGCATTGGCTTAACAGATCTTTTAAAACAAGCCGTGGTGGATGCTAAAGAAAATGCTAAAGCTACTGTGTTTGGGTATTGGGTAAATGATCCTGAACGATATGGAGTAGTTGAGTTCGACACCGGCGGAAAAGCTTTAACCATCGAAGAAAAGCCACATGAACCCAAATCAAACTATGCAGTTGTGGGACTTTATTTTTATCCAAACAACGTGGTTGATATTGCAAAGTCTGTAAAACCTTCGCATCGTGGAGAACTTGAAATAACAACTGTCAACCAAACATATCTTGAAAAGCAAGAATTAAACGTTCAGATATTTCGTCGTGGATTTGCTTGGCTCGACACTGGTACGCATGACTCATTGTTTGAAGCCTCAACATTTGTTGAAGTACTAGAAAAGCGTCAAGGACTAAAGATTGCCTGCCTCGAAGAAATTGGATGGCGAAATGGATGGATAGTAGACTCTAAACTAAAGGAAATTGCAGATAGCATGAAAAACAACGAATATGGACAGTATTTGTATAAATTGTTAGATTACTAACAAAATCATTTTCAAGAGGATTTTGTTAATATTAAAACCGAATAATGAAAGTTATTGAAACAGAAATCGAGGGACTCATAATAATAGAACCAGTTGTATATGGAGACAGTCGTGGATATTTTATGGAGTCATATTCCCATAAGAGATTTCAAGAATTGATTGGCAATGTAGACTTTGTACAAGAAAACGAATCTAAGTCAAAATATGGAGTAGTTCGCGGGCTTCACTTTCAAAAAGAGCCCCATGCTCAATCCAAATTAGTGAGGGCTGTTAGGGGAACGGTTTGGGATATTGCAGTGGATATAAGAGAAGGTTCCAAAACATTTGGCAAACATCTAGCTATCGAGTTGTCAGAAGAAAACAAAAGGCAATTGTTTATACCCAGAGGATTTGCACACGGCTTTTCAGTATTGAGCGAAGAGGCTATATTTCAATATAAATGCGACAACTACTACAACCCCGAGTCTGAAGATGCTATAATATGGAACGACCCTAACCTAAATATTGATTGGAGGCTACCCATTAGTGACATAATACTTTCGGAGAAAGATAAAAAAAACAAAACGTTTGACAGTTTGTTACAAAAGTGAACGCCTAAAATACAAATCAAGACAAACTATATGAGGCAAGCACGATAATCATTAATCACATGAATGAATGATTGGGGCTATTTACGTATAGTGCTTTTGAAAACAAATAATTTTAATCATATGAAAAATATTTTAATCACTGGAGGAGCTGGCTTTATTGGATCGCATGTTGTGAGAAGGTTTGTAAACAAATATCCCAAATATAGGATAATAAACATGGACTGCCTGACGTATGCTGGAAATTTAGCAAACTTAAATGACATTGAGAATGCTGACAATTATGTTTTTATCAAAGGGGATATATGTGATTTCGAGTTTGTTCAAAACATATTTAACAAATATAATATCGATAGCGTAATTCACTTGGCTGCTGAAAGTCATGTTGACAGAAGCATCAAAGACCCTTTTTCATTTGCACGCACTAATATCATGGGTACACTTAATCTATTGGAGGCTGCAAGAAGAAAGTGGTTTGAAAACAAAAACACATCTGGAGATAAAAATATATTCTACCACGTATCAACCGACGAAGTGTATGGCGATTTAGAATTTGACGAAACACTATTTACAGAAGAGACTCCTTATGATCCTCATTCACCATATTCGGCATCAAAAGCAGCTTCCGACCATTTTGTTAGAGCTTATTATGATACACATGGACTGCCAGTTGTCATTTCCAATTGTTCAAACAACTATGGAAGCCACCAGTTTCCTGAAAAGCTAATTCCTCTATTTATAAATAATATTCGACACAACAAACCTCTTCCAGTTTATGGAAAAGGAGAGAATGTGAGAGATTGGCTATGGGTTGATGATCATGCTCGAGCTATCGACCTTATATTTCATAAGGGCAAAGTTAGAGAAACATATAACATTGGTGGATTTAATGAGTGGACAAACATTGATTTGATAAAGGTTATTATCAAAACTGTTGATCGACTTCTTGGACGAGAAGAGGGAGAATCGGAAAAACTTATTACATACGTAACCGACCGCGCAGGGCATGACTTAAGATATGCTATAGATTCATCAAAACTTAAAAACGAACTTGGCTGGGAGCCCTCTCTTCAATTTGAGGAAGGAATCGAAATTACGGTGAAATGGTATTTGGAAAATCAAAACTGGCTAGACAATGTCACAAGTGGTGACTATCAAAGCTATTATGATAATATGTATTCGGATAGATAACAACTTTTCTATAGACATATACCAACCAAATGAAGAAAATAAAACAATATATCAAAGATACTAT
>CAYFSV010000041.1:13861-18878 GCA_964345815.1 uncultured Proteiniphilum sp.
CTTTGAGCCATTTACAGAGACACTCAAACGAAGTTCAGCAACAGCACACTCGTTTGATATGTGGCACGAAGGAATGAGCCACAACTTATTTCACCCCCAATCACATGGTCGGGAACATATCTACGTAAAAAAGTGGATGGCAGACCTTAAAGCCAATGTTAAATCAGCAAGAATTGGATTTGATATGGGAATCTTTGGATTAACATCAAGCACATCTCCTGATATCAATTATAATTATATGGGTGCTTACAACTCTGGTTTGGAAGAAGATATAAGAGAATTCAATATAATAATTGAAGAAGGACTTTCGATGTTTGAAAAAACATTTTGCTACCAGTCTCGCTCTTTTATTCCTACAACCTATACCTGGCCTCGAGATATCGAGCAAACACTTATTAGGAATGGAGTGAAATATTTGCAAGGAAGGCATTATCAAATAGTTCCCGTAGATGACAATAAAACATTCAAAGCAAGAAACAATTCATTAATGGGTAAAAGGAGTGGTTCTGGACTAGTTTATCTTATCAGAACATGTGATTTTGAACCATCTCAACCCAAAATGACTGATAGTATTTCGGATTGCATGCGCAAAATGAATCGTGCCTTTACGTGGGGAAAACCTGTAATTATATCTACACACCGACTTAATTTTATTGGTTCTATCCATTCTGAGAATAGAGATAAAAATCTAAAGCTGTTCTCAGAACTATTAAATAGAATAGTAAAGCTTTGGCCCGATGTTGAGTTTATGACTTCAGACGAATTGGGTCTGCTAATGGAATAAAAACTGCACTTATGAAGGACTTCGCAAATAAACAAGTATCTGAATCTGCGATATTTTTTTGTTTGATAGCGCTAATTGCCGCAACATTTTTTTCGTGCAAAAAAAACACGCAAACTGCAAAAGACGACTATCAGCAGCTAATCGAAAGAGATACGATAAGGGTTTTAACACTAAACACCTCAACATCATACTTTATCTACCGAGACCAAAAGATGGGCTATCACTATGATATGATAAAAAACTTTGCAAACGAAAAGGGGCTGGAAATTGAAATTATAATAGCTGCAAACAACTCAGAGCTCTATGAAATGTTGTACGATAACAAAGGTGATATTATCGCCTATAATATCCCAATAGAAAACGACAAAAAAGATTTTGTAAACTACTGCGGATTATCTGAGATAACACATCAAGTGCTTATTCAAAAATCAGAAAGAGAAGACACTTTAATAAACGACGTATCGGAATTGATAGACAAAGAAGTTTTTGTATTAAAGGACAGTAAATATGAAGCAAGAATTAACAATCTAAACAATGAACTTGGAGGCGGAATAAAAATCAAACATCTTGACACAGACTCTCTGGTAGTAGAAGATTTGATACGAATGGTTTCAAGGGGCGATATAAAATATACATTAGCCGAAAACAGCGTTGCTAAAATCAACCAAACCTATTTTAGAAATATAGACATATCACTTCCTATCAGCTTCGATCAGAGAACATCATGGGCTGTAAGAAAAGATTCACCCACATTAGCAGACTCGCTAAATGCATGGTATGAAAGAGCACACTTGGAAGAGTCGGACCTTAGGTTTTCGAAAAGATATTTTGAAGAATCAAAGGGTTTTCATATTGACAATCAAGCAAGCCTACAGTATATTATCTCCGCAGGGCAAATATCACATTGGGACAGATATTTTAAAGAGTATGGAGAAAAATATAAACTGGATTGGCGACTTTTAGCATCAATTTCCTTTCATGAATCCACTTTTGATCCAGAAGTAAAGTCATGGGCTGGTGCTGGTGGATTGATGGGTATTATGCCCGCCACAGCACGCTCAATGGGAGTGAATAGTGTTGATTTGTTTGTTCCCGAAATCAACATCGAATTAGGAGCTAAATATCTCAGAAGTTTAATAGATTTGTTGTCATCAGTTGAAGATGAAGAGGAGCGCATCAAGCTAGCATTAGCATCTTACAATGGGGGCATTGGGCATATTTCTGATGCGAGAGATTTAGCTGAAAAATATGACGCAAACAAGAACATTTGGGATGGAAATGTTGAAAAATATCTTGAACTAAAAAAACTTGAGAAATATTATAAAGACCCCGTTTGTAAGTCAGGATATTTTAGGGCAGACGAAACTGTAAACTATGTTCAGAATGTTATGAGTAGGTGGTATCAATATAAAACCCTATCAAATAAAATATAGTATAAGAGTAATATCGACACTTTTTCTGAATTAATTTAGTATGTTTGCAATGATAATATTCAAATTAAACAATTTATAACTCGTATCATAAACAAGATGAGAAAATTCACATTACTGTCGATTATCATGCTTTCCACATTGGTAGGATGGTCGCAAACACAAAAAGATCCAAATAGATTTAAAAGCTACGAAAGTTATCTCTCTCCGAGAGTATTAGCAAAACAACTAAAAACAAGCCCTTACTCGCAATTTGAAAATCCCACAGGGATATACTTTGAAGAAGGAGATGAAGCCACAATTTGGGTGGGCAACACTAATGGCAATGAAATAGCATTGAGAGTGACTAATTGGGGCGACGAAAACTTTAAAGATAGTAGATACCCACTTAGCGAGGGTAAAAACAAGGTTGTGATAAAAAACAAAGGCAACAGCTATATAAGCTATTATTCGGACACGGAAGCAAGTGATCATAAAATTGAGGTTCACATCATGGGCGGAAAGGTAAATGGCGTGTTTGATCTTTCAAAAGACAACAATAACACCTGGAAAGAGCTATTAAACAATGCCACCAGTCCAGTACTAGACATTGTGGGAAAGCAAACACATCTAGCCTACGCCGTTGAATCGCTAAAAAAGGAGTGTCCCGACCAGGGCGTTGAATTGATACAACTATACGACTCAATCATCAGTATTCAGCACCAAATTATGGGGCTGGTCAAATATAATAGAGTACCCAAAAACCACATGTTTGGACGTGTTATTTGGAAAGGATTTATGCATGCAGACGGTATTGGTGCAGCATTTCATGATAACACGATGAACAACGTAGCAAATATCGAGAAACTAAGAACTAATAGCTGGGGAGTAGCGCACGAATTTGGACACGTTAATCAAGTTCGTCCCGACATGAAATGGACTGGCACAACAGAGGTTACAAATAATATATACTCCGTTTGGACACAATATATCTACAACCCAAACAATCCGAAGCTTGAAAGAGAAAAGCTGATTGACTATGATGGACCAAAAATTGGTGGTCGAATAACAGCCTATATGGAGAGTGCATTCGTGAACAATCAGCCGTGGCTAACTCAAGCTGGAAACGATAGATGGGACAGAGAACGCCCTCGTGACTGGGGTGGCGATCACTTCGTAAAGCTTGTTCCACTTTGGCAGCTTCAGCTTTATTTTGCAGTAGCTGGTGAAGGAAACGAATGGGGAAACTCCGATTTCTATGGTGATATTTTTATTAAAGCCATTGATGCTCCTAATCACAATAAAGAAAAAGAAGCAAGCCACTATCAGCTGAATTTTATAAAGAATGCATGTGATGCGGCTAAGCTAGATCTAACCGATTTTTTTGAACAATCGCGCATTCTATATCCTATCGACTTGTGGGTTGACGATTACACCTGCTCACAAATGACAATTACAGAAGAAGACATAAAAGAAGTGAAGGCATATGCTTCAAAATACAGCAAGCCTACTACTCCGGTACTTCACTACATAACAGCCAATAGTGTTGATGTATATAAACACCAACTACCCATTTCGGGAATCAAAGGCAAAGGCTTTGAGAATGACGAAGACAAAATCATAATCAACAACGACAGATGGAGCAACGCCGTGGCATTTGAAACTTACGAAGGCAACAAACTAACCAAAGTGGCATTTGTTGGCGCTGGCTCAAACGATATAAAAACCACAATTGTGCACACCCCCGAAGGAACTACATCTGTAAAAGCTGTGGGATGGGATGGTGAAAGACTTGAAGTGATGTAAAGCTCATAATAGTAACATCGATAATAACAATACTAATTGCCGCTCTGGAATAATCTGGAGTGGCTTTTTTATATTTGCAAATCAAACAAGTTTGGCGGTATTACTTTTCTCTCCTTCTCCGCCAAACTGTTAAATCCACCGACTTACAGAGAGCCAGCTTTCACATATTTACACACTAGCAAAAACACACCACGTTAAATAAATCTAAACTCACAAGCAGACCGGGTTAATTTTTACTTATTACACTATGTCACAATCTATTACGAAAAGTTCGTAGATTTTTTGAAAAACGAGATGGATTGAAATAATTGCCCGACGACACCATATCAAAAAATATGGTATCAAAAGCATTTGCTTTTTAGTCCATATCACTTTTTTAAAATCCAAATTTAACCTTCCTTGACCAAAAGCAAAGGCGAACAAAGCGCTATTGTTTTACTTATTTAACTATCGCCACTAATTTAGTATAGACCTGAAGTTCTTTTCAACCCATATCAGGCGATATGATGTCAAATGTATTTACAATCGACTCCAAATCGGCAAATAGAATGGTAAAAAAACAACCAATAACCAATAATCCTTAATTTAGATTGTCGTCTGAACTTTAAAACGGCTATATTCTTGATAATTTATGTTAAGTTGGGTTTGCTTTTGGGTCCATATCTAGCGAAATGGGGTCGACTGAAGTTCAATTTGACACCCCTCCAGGAAATATGGTATCGAATGAAGATTACAACAGCACCCTGCTGGACAATATGGTATCAAATGAACTTTCATTTGATACCATATCATTTTAGTATTGTTAAAAACATTAACTGAAGAGAAGTACTATATAAAGGGATTATAGCAAAAAGATATAGGAGGGGGAGGGGAAAATCCTCTTTGGGATGTGCTAAATTTTGGCTACAAAAAAATGGGCACAAAAAATAGCCGCTCAAATTTTTCAACTTGAACGGCTTATCTTTTTGTTGGCCTAATATTTTTGTTAGCCTTAAGTGATTCGCCTGGGGTTCGAACC
>CAYFSV010000042.1:0-18803 GCA_964345815.1 uncultured Proteiniphilum sp.
TTCTCAAAACAAATAACTCACACCAACTCTAACTCCTCCTTCATCCGTACGCAATTGATAATTGTCGCCACTATTAAAAGGAACGATTGCGTGGTGTTTATAAAACGGGTTTACAAACACGGCAATGGGCGAGCTGCCAAAATCATACTGCACCCCTACCCCAATCATGGCTCCCAAGCCCGACTGGCTATCCATATTGCTGTTATTGCCAACATTAAAATCTATCAGCAGGCCAGTATTAAAGAAAAGATAATTTAGGAACTTGAGCCGAATTGTAGCAGGAATGGTAAATAGCTTGTTTGAAAAAACAGAAGGTTCCGGAGCATCTGGTCCCAACGATGCATTACTGAATTTATATTTAAGGTGGCTGTACTCCATTCCCGTTTCAAAATCAATTGTTTTGGAAATTGGGTGCACATAGTTTATTCCTATCGAATAGAAACCTTTGTCGGCATAGCTTCCGGCACCAACCAATGACTCCCAATAAAAAGCATTGTTTGCTCCAATTCCCGTATAAGTGATTCCAACGGATTGTTTGGACATTCTGTTTTGTGCAAGCATGCTCATAGGAATGAGTAGCGCAATTACGAGATAGATGTTTTTTGTTTTCATTGTTGTTCCAATATTAATGTATTCATCTTCATTCCACTCTTCACATAAATGGTAGCACTATTGCTGTGCGAATCTTCTTTTGTGGTAATAGTTATAGTGGCATTTCCTTTGCCGACACCATCTTTGCAACCTACAAAGAAAATAAGAGTAGAAAAGAGAATCAAAAATCTAACAATAGATGCATTCATAAAATATTATATTTAAATGTATTAAAGTCACGCTATATTATAGAGATGCAAATAATACTAAAACGTTGCATCACTCCTTCTTTATTTTTTCAAATACCCTCCGTCAATATTAACTATTATTATAAATTTAGCAAAGTTGTCAATTTTCTGCAATATAGATAAATATGCTGTTGTGGATTGTCGATTTTCTTAGCAAAAGCTTTACCACATAATATATCACACTCATAATCAACCTGTAAGCTATGTTTTGCATTTTGATTTTTGTCGAAATATGATGTGATTGGTACAATTACCATTTGTAGGTGTTCGAAATTTGCACTACAAACGCCAAAAAACAAATGGTTATTGAGTTAATCACTCGTGATTAATAGAATTACCAAAATTATTTAGCACAATTGAGTGCCAAATGTGCATAAAAACAAATGGTTATTGAGCTATTCACACGTGATTAGTCCATTTACCATTTGACGATAGACGGATTTTGAGACTTTTTCGCCTATCAACAAATGGTTATTGCATCAATCACAACAATATTTGTTAATAAACAGTTGACGATACTCATATTTTGATGGTTATTTGTCTATCTACAAATGGTTATTTCACCAATCACAACGATATTCGATAAAAAACATTTGACGAAGTGAGATTTCACACCAGTTTGAGTGATAAAATAAATGGTATTTTATACTGTTGCAAAGGTATTTAACAAAAAACATTTATCGACTTAGATATAAATAGGATTAAGCCGCAACATATTAATCACTCTGAATCAACCTTAATGTATTTGTCGTGAACGACAAATGTTTGGTAAATGCAATATGTAACCTTACAAATAATGACAATATGTACACCTTACAAAGCATGCACAACTTCGATACATTTTGGTTTTGGTTTGTGAGATTTTCATACTATGAATATGATTATATTTCTACTTTAATGGCAAATGTAAACATTTCGAGGATAAGTAATCATGAATATTTATAAAAATGCTTTTCAAATTAAATAAACATTCTATATTTGTACTTATTAATAATTAATCTGACTCCTTGTTCTATAAATATTAATTTGTCATCTTGACTCTAAGCAAAATTGTACATTTGCAATAATATCAGTAAGTTACGGCAAACAAATTTATTATTCTATGAAGGAGGCATAATCATCATTAGCACATAAGTAAACTAACAATGCAAGTTCGATATACCAACAGCGAAAAAATATAATATTCATATGAGAAAATCAATATCTATACTAATCGTACTATTTAGCTTTGTGCTTACCAACAACCTATATGCACAAAAGATAAGGGTGAAAACGGGAATTGAGGTACTAAAAGACACTAACTTCAAACAACTGCAAGGAAAACGAGTGGGACTAATCACAAATCCAACGGGGGTGGACAATAATCTGAAATCAACAATCGATATTTTACACGAAGCCCCGGGGGTGCAACTTGTGGCTCTATACGGACCCGAACATGGGGTGCGTGGAGATGTGCACGCAGGCGATAAGGTGGACACATTTACTGACCCCAACACTGGTGTGCCTGTGTTTTCGCTTTATGGTGCTACACGCAAGCCCACCAAAGAGATGCTTGAGGGGGTAGATGTGTTGGTTTATGATATTCAAGATATTGGTTGCCGATCATACACATATATTTCCACCATGTTTTTGGCTATGCAGGCAGCTTCCGAAAATAATATAGAAATGGTGGTGCTAGATAGACCCAACCCACTTGGTGGACACAAAGTGGAAGGCAATCTTGTAGAAGATGGGTTTATTTCGTTTGTTAGCCAACTCAAAATTCCATATGTGTATGGGTTGACTTGTGGTGAGCTGGCTAATATGATTAATGGAGAGGGGATGATTGAAAAGCCATGCAAACTATCAGTAGTGAAGATGAAAAAGTGGCGCAGAAAGATGAATTTTGAGGACACTGGGCTTCCATGGATACCCACTTCGCCGCATATCCCTTTTGCTCATTCAGCCTATTTCTATCCAGTATCGGGCATTTTGGGCGAGCTGGGCTATATGTCGATTGGCGTGGGCTACACCCTACCCTTCGAGATGTTTGCAGCCGAGTGGATTGATGCCGAAGAGATGGCAAGAGAATTAAACAGAAAAAACTTGGCGGGCGTTCAGTTTCGACCCATTCATCTAAAACCATATTATTCGGTGGGACAAGGCAAAGATTTTCAGGGTGTACAAATATATCTGCGTGATTTTTCAAAAGCCCGACTGTCGGACATTCAATTTCATGTGATGGAAGTTGCTGCACGCTTGTATCCCGATTATAAAGTATTTGACAATGCACCCGAAAATAGATTTGACATGTTTGACAAAGTAAGCGGCAGCGATTTTATTAGGAAAGAATTCTCTAAGAATCATAGCTTTGCAGATATTCAGAACTATTGGACAAAAGATGAGGACTCTTTTAAAAAGAGATCAAAACCATATTATCTATATAAATAACTATGTAACATTAAAACTAATATATAAATGAATCAAGCAAAACAAAGTAGTCGTCTTTTATCGCTAGACATTTTGCGTGGCATCACCATTGCAGGTATGATAATGGTGAACAACCCAGGCTCGTGGGGCTACATTTATGCACCACTAGGGCATGCATCGTGGCATGGATTGACCCCAACCGACTTAGTATTTCCCTTTTTTATGTTTATTATGGGGGTTTCCACATTCATGTCGCTACGCAAATATCAATTTAAACTCACAAAAGAGAGTCTCTACAAAGTTGCCTATCGCACATTCATGATGTTTGCAATTGGGCTAGCACTAGCTTGGTTTGGAATGCTGTGCAGAGGCTTAGCCTCGGGCGAGAGTTTTGTTGCAGCTGCCACAAGTCATTTCGACACCATTAGGATAATGGGCGTGTTTCAGCGACTTGCTGTTGCCTATGGCTTTTCGGCTTTCATTGCACTAGTGGTGAAGCCCAAAGATTTGGTTTGGGTGATAATATCTATCCTCTTCGGATATTTTCTAATTCTATATTTTGGAAGTGGATTTGATAGATCTGAAAATAACATTATTTCTATTGTTGACCGCGCTGTGCTTGGAGCAAAACATATGTATAAAGACTTTGATGCCCAGGGAAATAGAATTGCATTCGACCCCGAAGGGCTACTTAGCAGCCTGCCATCAATTGCGCATGTGTTGATTGGTTTTTTATTTGGCAAATTGATTATTGACCATAAAGACAATCACAAACGAGTGGAAAAGATTATGATTTGGGGAACTGTGCTTGCCTTTTCGGGACTGCTTTTGCAGTATGGTGCACCCATCAATAAAAAGATTTGGAGCCCCACGTTTGTGTTGGCTACCACTGGTTTTGCGGCTCAACTGTTAGGCTTGTTAATATGGATTATTGATATAAATAAGAAAGAAAAATGGAGTAGATTCTTTCATGCCTTTGGCATCAACCCATTGTTTGTGTATGTGCTTTCTGGTGTTTTGGCAAATATAGTGGCAAATGTGAAGGTGACACACGCTGGCGAGGCAATGGTGTTGAAGAACTACGTTTATGGGATTTTAATTCAGCCATGGGCGGGCAACTATTTTGGGTCGCTTGTGTATGCACTAGTTTTTGTGAGCATATGCTGGATGTTTGGGTACATTCTTTATAAGAAAGATATCTATATAAAAATATAACATCATATATATAATGAGTAAGATATTAATTGCCGATAGTGGTGCCACCAAAACAGATTGGTGTGTGGTGAGAAATGGTGAAGCTATCCTTCATTTTCAAACAAAAGGATTAAGTCCTATATTTCAATCTGAAGAGGAAATAGCTTTGGAGGTAACTCAGGAGGTGTATCCCAAGACTACAAGTCTTGAAATTGACAAAGTGAGATTTTATGGCTCTGGATGCATACCCGAAAAAATTGAGGGAATGGAGCGAGCCATTGCCAAATCGTTTGAAAATGCTGATATCAAAGTTTATAGCGATTTGATTGCAGCGGCACACTCTTTGTGTGGAGATGAAAGCGGCATTGCTTGCATTTTGGGCACAGGCAGCAACTCGTGTGAGTGGAACGGTAGCGAGGTGATAAATCAGATTTCGCCACTAGGTTTCATATTGGGCGACGAAGGTAGTGGCGCAAACCTGGGCAAACTATTAGTTGGTGATATCCTAAAGAATCAATTGTCGGATGGGCTAAAGGAGAAGTTTTTGAAACAATTTGGCATGACGCAAGCCGAAATAATCGACCGAGTGTATAGACAACCATTTCCAAGCAGATTTTTGGCAAGTTTGTCACCATTTATATTGCAAAATATAGGTGAGGCTAGTGTATTGAAACTAGCAGAACGTAGCTTTAGCGATTTCTTTGAGCGCAATATAATGCAATACAACTATCATGAAAACAGTGTTAGCTTTGTTGGCTCCATTGCATGGTATTATGCTGATATAATTCGCAATGTGGCTTCAAGCAAGGGCATCAAGATTGGTATAATTGAGCAATCGCCAATGCCAGGATTAATAAAATATTACTCATAAAAAATCAGAATTAAAATAGATATGACTTTTATAAAAGTTACAGAGCAATCATCTTTGTATGATGATTTGGACAAAAAATCGGTTCACGAACTACTTACCGAGATAAACGAGGAAGACCAAAAGGTGGCAGAGGCGGTGCAAAAGACGATACCAGAAATTGAAAAATTGGTAATAGGCATTGTTAAGCGCATGAAAAAGGGAGGCAGGCTTTTCTACCTTGGGGCTGGCACAAGCGGTCGCTTGGGGGTACTTGATGCTTCCGAAATACCTCCCACATATGGCATGCCACCCACATACGTGATTGGGCTTATTGCTGGAGGCGACCACGCTTTGCGCAATCCTGTGGAGGATGCTGAGGACAATATGGAAATATCTTGGGACGAGCTATTGAAATATGATATCAACAAAAATGATGTGGTGGTGGGTATTGCTGCATCTGGAACCACGCCCTATGTGATTGGTGCATTGCGCAAGGCTCGCAAAAATGGAATACTTACGGGTGCTATTAGTTGCAATCCTAACTCGCCAGTGGCTGCCGAAGCCGAAATAAAGATTGAGGCTATCGTGGGTCCTGAGTATGTGACGGGCAGCACTCGCATGAAATCGGGTACGGCTCAAAAAATGATTCTCAATATGATTACTACTGCCACAATGATTAAACTGGGGCGTGTGAAGGGCAACAGAATGGTGAATATGCAACTAACAAATCAAAAGCTAGTGGATAGAGGAACCAGAATGATTATGGAAGAGATTGAGATGCCTTATGATCAGGCAAAAAACTTGTTGCTTCTGCATGGCAGTGTCAAAGAGGCAATAGATAGCTATAAAAAAGATTGTTAATAACGAAAAAGGGTCGAGATGTTGTTATGCATTCCGATCCTTCTAAATTATATAGTTGTCTAGTCCTTATATAAATAATTTAATGGGCAGATGCTATATCAAATAGCTTTTAGGTCAAATGATTTCCACAATCTCTCCTCGGGCACGGGTGCAATCACACTTATTTGCTCTTTAGAAACAGGATGAATAAATGATACACTTCGAGCATGGAGCGATATACCTCCATCGGGATTTGACCTTTCGGCACCATATTTGAGGTCGCCTTTGATGGGGCTTCCTATCTTTGATAGTTGAGTACGTATTTGATGATGTCTTCCCGTTTCAAGATCAATTTCGAGAAGAAAATAATTGTCAGATCGAGCAATTAGTTTGTAGTGAAGTATGGATTTTTTAGTTCCTTTTTTCTCAAAATCGTAGGCAGCGGACTTGTTTGTGCGCTCATTTTTGATAAGATAATGAACAAGCGTGTCCTCCGCCTTTTCAGGTAGGTTTTTCACTAATGCCCAATATGTTTTCTTTATTTCATCATGCCTGAACATATCATTAAGGCGAGTTAGTGCCTTACTTGTTTTGGCAAACATAACAATGCCGCTAGTGGGCCGATCAAGCCTGTGGGTGACTCCAAGATACACATTGCCTGGCTTATTGTATTTCACTTTGATATATTCCTTAACGATATCCGAAAGAGGCTTATCGCCAGTCCTATCTCCTTGAACTATTTCGCCAACATCTTTATTAACTATTATGATATGATTGTCTTCGTAGAGTACTGTCATAGTATAACAACGATAGAGTGGCGACTGAAGCCTCCACTCTTCGTAAGAATTTAATATTGTTGATTAGAAATATAATTACATATTCATTCCGCCGCACACATTGATAACCTGCCCCGTAACATAAGCAGACATATCGGATGCGAGGAACACAGTTGCATTTGCCACATCTTCTGCTTCACCAGCACGACGTAGTGGAATTTGCTTAGCCCACTCGGTACGAACCTCTTCCGAAAGTGCCTCAGTCATATCTGTTGCAATAAATCCTGGAGTGATTGTGTTGACACGGATGCCGCGCGAACCAAGCTCTTTTGCCATTGACTTTGCCAAGCCAATCATACCCGCTTTTGAAGCTGCATAATTGCCTTGTCCAGCATTACCCGAAACACCCACCACAGATCCCATGTTGATAATGCTACCCGACTTCTGACGCATCATTATAGGAGTAACCGCATGGATAAAGTTGAAAGCAGACTTGAGGTTTACGTTTATTACCGTATCCCATTGCTCTTCGCTCATACGCATCATCAAGCCATCTTTGGTTATGCCAGCATTGTTGACCAATATATCAATACGTCCAAACTCCTCTTTGACGGCTTCCACCACTTTGTGGGCATCTTCAAAGCTTGAAGCATCTGACACATATCTTTTGCCTTTAACTCCAAGCGCATTGATTTCGTCCTCCACAGCCTGTCCAGCCTCATCGGGACGCGAGTTGGTGATTGCTACATTGGCTCCCTGCTCAGCAAGTTTTAGAGCTATTGCTCTACCTATTCCTCTTGATGCACCCGTCACGAGTGCCGTTTTACCTTCTAATAGTTTCATATGATTATTTTATTTGTTGTTCAGTCCTTTAAAAATCAAGTTGTGCACAATTTCTCTGTCTTCCTCATTGTCATATCTCAAATTGAGAACGCCTCTTATTGCTGGCACCTCAAGTCCTTTCAGTGCAAAGTGCAATATCTCAGCAGTTTTTGCTTTATTCGAAACATCGAAAACACCCTCTTCGCATCCGTTGGTCAAAATGGTTTCAAGGTACTTTATTTCTATCTTATCAAACTCCTTCCGAACGTTTTCGACCAACCATATGTCTCTAAAAAAGTTGGCACGAAGGGTTCCATTGCGTGTAACTACTTCTTTTATAACACGCAATCGAGCAAATGTAAACAGCATAAGTTTTTCGTCAGCGGGCAAATCTCGTTTTGTCACCTCTTCCAAGGCACTGTGCATAGCACCTAGTTCGGAGCTTATAACAGCTTTGTATATCTCTCCTTTATTTTTGAAATAGGTATATATAGTTCGCCTGCCGTAATTTGATAAATCGGCAATCTCGTTAATAGTTGTGTTCTCGAAACCCTTTTTAGCAAAGAGCTGTCGAGCCACTTCAATGATATTTCTTTTAGTTTTAGATGTTGACTGGGTCATAAAATATGCACAATTGTAATATGTTTGTGCAAATATAGAAATAATGTTTTAAAATTTTGATATAAAGCCACACTTTGATAACATATTAGCCCCGTTTTCTGTAGCTTATCACCGCCCAAGTATTAAGCACAACGGCAAACATCACGAGCATTATCAAAGGACGGACCACATCCACCACTCCACTTCCCTTGAGATACACAAGACGCATTATCTGCATAAAATATGTAAGCGGATTGCTATAAGCAATGGCTTGTGCCCATTTTGGCATGGCTGCTATGGGTGTGAAAAGCCCACTGAGCAAAATGATAATTAGAATGAAAAACATCATCAAAAACATAGATTGCTGAAGTGTGTCTGAATAGTTTGATACGATAATACCCATTCCTGAAATGCCCACAATAAAAATAATGGAGGCTAAATAAAGTGGAACGAACCCTCCCAAAGGTAGCAAGCCATATATTAGCCAAGTCACAATAAATGAAATGGTGATAATTAGGAGACCAATTATCCAATAAGGGATAAGTTTGGCAAGTATAAAACTGAACTTGCTGATGGGTGTGGTGTTTATTTGCTGAATGGTTCCTGTCTCTTTCTCTAACACAATGTTTAGTGAAGGCAGTATGCCAGTGATAAGCGTTACGAGAAGGACTATGAAAGCAGGAAGCATAAATGTTTTGTAGTCGAGCAATTGATTGTATCGATAGTTGGGAACTATCTCAACCTGTGGCATGGAGGCTTGTGAGATTTCGGGCATCAATTCGGTGCGCACTTGTGCAGAAAAATCGGCAACAATTTGCGTTAAATAATTTGAGCCTATCAATCCCTGAGTGCTATTGACGGCATTGGCTGCAATAAAGACTTTAGTTTCCTTCTCTTTCACTATATCCGTGTCGAAAGAGGATGGAATCTCAATTATTATATCTGCTTTTTTATTTTCTACGTTCCTCAGTGCAACATCATAGCTATGAGGCGTATCATTAAGAATAAAATATTGAGAGGCATCAATTTTTTCGATGAGCCGTCGTGAATAAGTGCTGCCACTATTGTCCACAACATCTAACTTGATATTTTTAACCTCAAAGCTAACAGCCCATGGTAGCATAATCAATACCAAGAGAGGATAGATTACTATCAGCACGGGAATTATAGGATTGCGAAACGATTGTTTGAACTCCTTTTCAATCAAAAAACCAAGCTTTCTCATTCTAATCTCTTTTTGATATTTAATATACTTATCGTCATCAGCCCCACGCTTATTACAAGCAAAACCGACAGCTCTTGAATTACACTCATAAACCCTAAGCCCTCAATCATTATTTTTTTTACTGCCGAGATGTACCATCTTGCGGGCACCGTAGTTGAAAACCATTGCAAGAATATGGGCATATTGCCAATTGGAAATATCATTCCCGATAATACCAATATTGGCATCAACATCCCTATCCCCGAAATGAGAATGGCGGTAACTTGTGTGTTGACCATTGTGGAAATGAGCAAACCAAGCGATAGTGAGAGAAATATAAACAAGGTGGACACAAGCAATAGTAGTGACAAACTACCACTAATGGGAACATGAAGCACATATACCGCTAACAATAAGATTGATATCAAATTGACAAACGATAGTGTAAGATATGGAATTGTTTTGGAGAGCAATACTGTTGATGGCTTTAGTGGTGAGGCTAGCAGCACCTCCATTGTTCCTCGTTCCTTTTCTCTAACTATGGAGATTGAGGTCATCAGAGTGCAAATTATCATAAGCACAAGACCCATCACACCTGGCACAAATGTGTAGGTTGATCGCATCTCGGGATTATACAATAGTTTTGTTTCGACATCGATGTGATACGGGATTTGATTTAAGCCCATCATCTTTTGTTGATATTCGGCAACCACTGCCATTACATAGTTGGCTGATATTGTGCCTGTATTGGGATCGGAGGTGTCGGCTATTATTTGCACCTGCGACTTGCCAGTGTGCTGAAGATTAGATTGAAAATTATCTTGAAACACCACAGCAATATCAATATCTCCTCGTAGCATCATAGCCTCAACCTCATTGATGGAACTAGCTCGCCCCTTAAAATCAAAGTAAGGATTAGCGACTATCTGTTCGGTTATTTGCATCGTCGTTTGGTCGTAAGAAGGATCATAAACCACGGTGCGAATATTCTGCACATCCATGTTGATGGCAAAACCAAACAGAAGTATTTGAGCTATTGGCATTCCCAACAATATTAGCATTGTGCGCCTGTCGCGCAAAATATGTAGAAACTCTTTATGTACAAATGATAGAAACTGCTTCATTATGTCATATATAATAATGTCATTATTACTCAATTCGTGTGGAAGAGCGTGCTAACTTGCGAAACACATCATCCATTGTGTCTGCATCAAACTTCTGTCGCAAGGCTTTAGGGGTATCTAAAGCACCAATGCGGCCATCAACCATTATAGATACACGATCGCAATACTCGGCTTCGTCCATATAATGGGTAGTCACAAAAATGGTTATCCCTTGATTGGATGCTTCATAAATCATCTCCCAAAATTGACGACGCATCATGGGGTCGACACCCCCCGTGGGTTCGTCGAGAAACACAATTTGAGGCGAGTGAAATATAGCTACCGAAAAAGCAAGTTTCTGCTTCCAACCAATCGGTAGCGACCTAACCATTACGTTGCGTTGATCTTCAAACTTCAACCGAGCCAACAATTCCTCTGTTTTGTTAGCAATCTCTTTCCCACTCATACCATACACACCACCAAACAGACGAATATTCTCCCACACTTTGAGATCTTCATAAAGCGAGAACTTTTGACTCATATATCCTATATTTCTCTTTATCTTCTCGTTCTCTTTAAGTATATCAAATCCTGCTACAGTGCCGCTTCCCGAAGTGGGTTTACTAATGCCAGTGAGCATCTTCATTGCGGTGGTTTTGCCTGCACCATTAGCACCCAAGAATCCAAATATTTCGCCACGCTTCACATCGAACGAGATGTGATCTACTGCCATGAATCGCCCAAACTTTTTGGTTAATTCGTGTACCTCTATTACTTTATCTGCTTTCATATGTTAGCCTCCTCCGTTAGTGCCAAAAAGCAATCCTCAACCGTGGGAATCTCCTTTTCAATTACAATATCCTTATATCCTTTGTTAGATAAATATTTATTCAACTCATCTTCCTGAAATCCACCTTTGGTGGTGATGTGATGCTTATCTCCAAAAGCATTGCATGTTTTTACATCTATATATTTTCGTAAGTCGATAAGTGACTTCGACATATTATCCGCCTGAACAGACCATAGCTCTTCGGCATAGCTATCAATAATTCCTTGGGGCGTGTCAACCGCTATAAAGCTACCATCTTGCATAAGTGCTATTCTGTCGCAACGACTTGCCTCGTCCATATAGGCAGTGGAAACAATAATGGTAATATCTTGTTGCTTTAGCCTCGACAACATATCCCAAAACTCCTTACGCGAAACGGGATCAACACCAGTTGTGGGTTCATCTAAAATCAAAACTTGTGGTTTATGTATTAGTGCACAACTCAAAGCAAGCTTTTGCTTCATGCCTCCCGAAAGATTGCCTGCACGACGTGTTTTGAAGGGTTCAATCTGACTATATATATCCTTGATTAGATTGTAGTTCTCTTGGATTGTGGTATTGAATACCGTAGCAAAGAATTTTAGATTTTCTTCTACACTCAAATCTTGGTAAAGTGAAAACTGCCCTGGCATGTAGCCTATTATTTTACGCACATATTTGTAATCACTCACCACATCTAACCCACCCATAGTTGCACTGCCACTATCGGGCAATAGCAATGATGCAAGTATTCGGAAAAGTGTGCTTTTGCCAGCTCCATCGGGACCAATTACACCAAAGATTTCGCCCGCATTAACCTTGAAGGATAACCCTCTGTTCTTACCTATTCCTGCAAACTTGTCTCCTTTAAGGTAGTTTTTGGATAGATCTTGTACGTCAATCATCTCTCTGCTTTTCAATTGATTTATTTATTAAATCTCACCTCGCCATACATTCCAATCTTTAGGTAACCATCATTTTCGACTGACACCTTTATGGCATAAACTAGATTGACACGTTCGTTCTTAGTTTGAATGGTTTTGGGCGTAAACTCCGACTTATCGGAAATCCATGACACAATGCCATCATGATATTTCATTTCTCCATTGCCGGCATCAACTCCCACTGTCACTTTATCGTTAAGCTTTATTTGCGATAATTGATCGTTTGTGATGTAAGCTCTAAGATACATCCTATTCATGTCGGCAACCTTGAACAGTGGTTTGCCCATATTTGCTAACTCTCCAGCTTCGGCATATTTATTTATTATTGTACCCGAAATAGGTGATGTTATATTTGATTTCTCAATTTGATCTTCAAGCTGAGCCACTTGAATTTCCAGAGCCGAACTTTGAGCACCTATGTTGGCGCTACTCTTTTGTAGCTGAGATGTTTGAGCACTTAATTGCTTTTGCAAAACCTCAATTTGCGAGTTTATATCATCTAATTGTTTGGCATTGGCAGCATTTGCGTCAATTAACTTAATGGTGCGCTCTTTTTCTCGCTCCATCGTTTGAATTTGTTCTTGCAGTGCAGCAGTTTGAGCAGTTATGTCGGGAGACTGAATACGGACTCCCTTGGCATTAGCCAACACACTCATTTTTTGCAAATAGAGCTGCAGTGTGTCAACCAGCCCCAAGTTCTGATTAGCTTCAATCTGTTGCCCCTCAACTATATCAAAGAATAGTATTCTGCCATTTGCCTCTGACGAGACAACTACTTCGGTAGCTTCAAACGAGCCAGTAGCGTCAAAATTCTTGTTGTTCGATGAGCACGATATTGTTAAAAGCAAGAGGACTGATAAAAGTATATAAGCTAGATGTTTCATATTTAGTTTGTATGTTAAGTCTTAATTAGTGGTTTGTTTTAACTTGTATATTGCCATTAGATACTGGATTTCGTGAAGGACCTTTGCCTGCTTTGCCGCCTCTTCGGCTGTAACTTCTCTTAGCATATCCGACACAGTCATTGTTCCGTTTTCTACTTTAGCCTCGGCTGCTTTTCTTATTACTTTACGAAGCTGTATTATTTCATCATCATCTTCCATCGTTTTTCGATACTTCTCTATTTCGATTTGTTGCTGTGGTATAACCATATTTATATTGTGCAAAAATGTTTCTCGATTGGATTCTAGCATTGCTTGTTGAAGATTTATTTTCTTTTTATCATTAGACAATGTGTATAAATTGCCAAAATTCCATGATAGTTTTACTCCCCCAATAAGGTAAGGACGAAACTTATTATCGAACATATTTAGCCCTGGCTTTCCATACCCTCCTTGAGCAAATGCACCAATCTGGGGCATATTTTTGGCTGTTAGAGCACTTCGCTGAGAGTTGATTAGTTGCTGTTGAGCATCAAACAGTTGTAACTCGGGGCGACGGATATTCGCATCCAAATAATTTTCCACCTTTGGCTTTTCCAGTTTCATATCCTCGGTAATCGCCTCACCCACAAATAGAGACAACATTTTTCGATATGCTTCGAGCGATGACTCTATCTCTATTCGCTCTTGCTTTGATTTAAGCTGTTCAACCTTAACTGCACTAAGATCGGCATCGTTGGCTAGTCCATTTTGTATATAACTCTCCACCCTATCGTAGCTTCGCTGCAATTCATCTTCGAGCACTTGATGTAATTGCAACTTCTCCTCGAGAAGCAAGATACCAAAATAGAGATTGTTTACCCTCTCACGCAAAGCGTATAGGTCTGATTTGAGTTGTTGTTTTTTCACTTCAGCATCTGCCGTCAAAGCCTTTTTATGAGCCGATATCATTCCTCCATCCCAAATCAGCTGACTAATTTCAGCAGTCACCTTATATTGGTCTTTGTCGGGCACAGGGATTTCGATATTGGGCATACCTGGAATTTCGGGCAAATCGATATCAATTTTAGTGACATCAGATTGCATTGTGGCTTGCGCACCTATTGACAACTGCGGCAGATAGGCAATATTTGCATTTTTGATATCATAACTTCTACTTAGCTCAATTATATCATATTGAACTATTGCTGGGTAGTGTTGCTCAGCTTTTTGGTGGCACTCATGAAGCGACAATTGCTGTGCTATGGCATATAAACTACTCGCCAAGAATAGCACCGATACAAGAATAACTCTAATTTGTTTCATTTTTTGCTTAGTTCTAATATTTGCATTATCCATTGAGGAATCTTCTTTGTTCTTTCAATTATATAATCGTGATAGTTTTCGTCACTAATCATTTCGGAAGCTAAAAACAAGTCTTTTGAGATAAAAGGAAAAAGCGTCAAACTGATTATATTCATTATATAGTCTAGAGTAGATGTGGTGTATCCAGCTATTGCTAACTGCTCTTGCAATACGGGTTGGGCAAGAAGCCTTGATTGTAGAATTGCACTTTTCAATAGTTCCTTATCTTGACTAAGATGATTGAGCACGAAGATTGCCAGACCCTCATTTTCGAGTAGTAGTGCAGTATAGTTTTCAGTGATAAGTTTCGTTTTTTCGTCTAGCTGAATATTTTCATCTGACAAAATTGGATTGAGTAGGCCAAAGAGGTCCATAAATTTTTGCTCTACTATTATTTTAAACAGGTTCTCTTTACTTCCAAAATAATAATTAATGAGAGCTAGATTTATTCCTGACTCTTCGGCTATGTCGCGGGTTCGAGTTGCAGCAAATCCCTTTTTAGTAAAAATATTTTGGGCTGCTGATATAATTTTTTGTTCGGTTGATTGTTCTGTCATTGTTTAAGTCGTTATTTATACTTCTTAATATTTAAACAAGTGATTAAATCAAAAAGTTTAAACATATGATTAAACTTTTAATTAATTTGCAAAAAAACATACTAGATTGCTACACACTTAATTTACAAAGAATATGATTATCTTTGTGTCAGTATTTTGGTTTCAGTAATGGCAACTCTTTGCTATTGACTGATGAAAAGGGAATCAGGTGAAAATCCTGAACAGACCCGCTGCTGTAAGCTTCAAGCCAAACATGTTTGCAATATCAACGCAATAGCCACTACTCTGCATGTGCAGTATGGGAAGGCGCACAACATGGAAGTTAAGTCAGAAGACCTGCCAAAATAATAAACTAATAAAGTTATTTAGCTTTCGGGGAATGAAGCTTGAAAACGACTCGCATCTAAAACTTCTTTTATAGCGCATCATTTTCACTTGCTTTGCCGAAATTTCAAATTCGGTTGAGATGAATTTTAATTTAAAGTATTCCATTTTAATTATCATTTTGCTTTTTGCAACAAAAGGCTTTGCCCAATCTGTTGCAGACAGCCTTGTGTTGCCCGAAGTGGTGATTACTCATAGAGGGAATGACAGAGAAATTAGGTCAACTAGTCCTATGCAGGTATTATCAAACAGATCACTAAAAAATATTCAGGCTATAAATATCTCAGATGCAGTAAAGCACTTTTCAGGTGTTACTGTGAAGGATTATGGCGGGATTGGTGGGTTGAAAACTATTTCGGTTAGGAGTTTGGGGGCTAATCATACTTCGGTTAATTATAATGGAATTGCTGTAACAGATGTACAGTCGGGACAGATAGATATTGGTAGATTTTCGTTGGATAATGTGGAGAATCTATCTTTAATCTCGGGGCAGAATGATCAGATATTTGTTACAGCTAGAGAAATAGCATCGGCATCAGCTTTGAATATTGTAACCATCAAGCCATCTTTTAATAACGATGAGAGGGCAAATGGCAAGATATCTATTAAAGCTGGCTCATTTGGACTTATCAATCCATCATTTAATACTAATCTGAAGTTATCAAATATCTTATCTGCAAATATTAATGGCGAATGGTTGACAGCAAATGGTGAATACCCCTATCGCCTACATTATGGCACAGAGGGGGTGGACAGCTCGTCGATGGAGAGACGCGAAAATAGTGATGTGGAGAGCCTGAGATTGGAGAGTTCGTTATATGCTGACTTTAACAAAAACACAAAAGGAAATATAAGACTCTACTATTACAAATCGGAACGAGGATTGCCAGGAGCAACTATATATTATAATACCGAAAACTACTCTAAACAGCGACTGTGGGATGAGACAATCTTCACTCAGGGTGTTTTTGAGCATTCGTTCACTAATAAATGGTCAACCAAAATAAACGCAAAATATAATCACGGATACTTAAGATATTTGGACCCAACATATCTCGGCGGAGATGGAAAGATTGATGACAAATTTACGCAAAACGAGATATATGGATCAGCATCGGCTTTGTATCGAGCATTTAATTCCGTTTCTTTTTCGGCTAGCACTGATTTATCATCTTCAACGATGCACTCTAATCGAAAATCATTTGCTACTCCCACTCGCTTGCTATCACAATCAGCATTGTCGGCAAAATGGATAAATGAATATGTTATTGCCACAGCCAGCGTGGTGTATGTGCAAACTTATGAGCAGGTGGAGCAAGGAACTGCTAGTGACAATTATAAAAAGTTATCTCCACACATTAGCCTATCTACAAAACCACTTTGGGACTACGACTTTAGAATAAGAGCATTTTATAAAAACAGTTTTAGATTGCCCACATTCAACGATTTATATTATCCTTCGGTTGGCACTAGAAGCTTGAAGCCCGAGGATGCTACACAATATAATTTGGGAATTACATATAGCACATCCATAAGAGATATTGTGCCGCTACTGAAACTAACAACTGACGTGTATCACAATAGTGTGAGAAACAAGATTGTGGCTTACCCTACTTCCAACTTGCATCAATGGGCAATGATGAACTTTGGTCGTGTGGAAATAGATGGAGTGGATACAACAATTGAATCCGCATTTAAGATAGGCAAAGACGCAAACATACTATTAGCCTCATCCTATACATATCAAAAAGTAGTGGACAAAACCGACTCGAACAAATCAACATATAATCACCAATTGCCATACACACCTAACCACTCGGGTTCGGCTAGGGCTTTGCTTGAAACTGGTATGGTAAATTTTGCATATACGCTTTTGTGGTCGGGCAAGAGATATTACAATGCTTACAATTCACCAGAATATCAACTTAGTGGTTATTACGATCATGGGGTAACTATATCAAAAGAGCTGAGGAGCAAAATTGGAGCTATAAATATTAGTATAGAGGGTATGAATTTATTGAATAAGAACTATCAGATCGTACGCAATTATCCGATGCCAGGTCGTTCGTATAGAGCAAATATGATATTTAATTTTTAATTATAACATTTAATCACGCTGTGTTTTTTGCAAAAAGAACACAATATAAAATCAACAAACAAATTATTTTATGAAAAAGTATTATTTACTATTTGTGGGCGTTATTGCCCTTCTTTTGGCTTCTTGCGAGAAGTCGGAGCCAAGAATTGACAATGGCAATGAAGACAAAATACCAGCAAACTCCTTGTTTATACTTAATGAGGGGAACATGGGAGGAAACGATGCTTCCTTATCACTTTTTGATATGGATGAAGAGAAGCTTTACACCGATTTTTTTAAGCTTGTAAACGAAAGAGGTCTTGGTGACACTGGAAATGATATGCTAAAATATGGCTCGAAAATATACATTTCACTTACACATTCTAGCATTATTGAAGTGATTGATGCAAGTACAGGAAAATCGTTAAAACAAATTTCGATGAAAGATAATGGTGTATCAAAACAGCCTAATAAATTAGTGGCACATGGTGGCAAAGTTTATGCAACATCGTATGACAACACCGTTACACGTATCGATACCATATCATTAGAAAGAGATGGTAGCGTAGATGTAGGTCGAGACCCTGAGGGCATTTGTGTATCAGGAAACAATCTTTATGTTGCAAATTCAGGTGGATTAGATTTTGAGAGTGCAAATCATGACAATACAGTTTCTGTAATTGATATTACTACATTTAAAGAGGTTGAGAAAATTGATGTTGGCAAAAATCCATACCAGGTTTATCCTGACTCTAAAGGGAATGTGTATGTATCAACTCGTGCGATATATGATAGCAATTTTGAATTTGTTGCTGGTGCTACTCTAAAAGTATTAAACACACAAACTAAAGAAATAGAGACTATTGAAGGAGTCATCCCAACTGAGTTGGTAATAGTTGATAATATTGCCTACATAGTAATTGAGGATTGGACAAGAGCAGTGGTTGCAACTTTTGATTGTGAAAGCAATAAAATTATTGAAGAGAATATTATACCATCAGATTTTGAAATGGCTTCACCGTATCATATCTCGATTGATAAGGCTTCAGGAGATATATTCTTAACCGAAACAGACTATACTACACCAGGAAGTGTACATTGCTTTGACAAGAATGGGAAAGCAAAATATACTGTTAAAGGTACTGGGCTAAACCCAAAAGTTGTTATTAGA
>CAYFSV010000043.1:0-18515 GCA_964345815.1 uncultured Proteiniphilum sp.
TCGCTTCAAACCTTTCGGTTCAAAGCGATTTGATTATTAAAGAGCGGAAGACGGGGTTCAAACCCGCGACCCTCAGCTTGGAAGGCTGATGCTCTATCAACTGAGCTACTTCCGCAAATTTTCGCAATTATTAGGTGTGGGCAGTGATGGATTCGAACCACCGAAGGCGTAGCCAGCTGAGTTACAGTCAGCCCCATTTGTCCACTTTGGTAACTGCCCCAATTGCGAATGCAAAGATAATACTTTTATTTGTATTTTCTATTTAATGCCACCATTTTTAATGCGGTGATGGCTGCTTCATCTCCTTTGTTGCCATATTTGCCACCAGCACGGTCTTGTGCTTGCTCTAAAGTGTCGGTTGTTAACACACCAAATATGACAGGAGCATTATATTGAAGATTCAATTCAGTAGCGCCATGTGTCACCCCTTCACAAACGTATGTGAAATGTGGTGTTTCGCCCTGAATCACACATCCTATTGTGATGATGCTATCAAACTTATTGCTTTGAGCTAGTTTTTTTGCACCAAAGGTTAGCTCGAAGCTGCCTGGCACATGTTCAACCGTTATATCTTCCTCTCTCACGTTGTGTTTCAACAAAGTCTGCTTTGCTCCCTCCAATAGGCTTCCCGTAATTGGATAGTTCCATTCCGAAACAACGATACCAATTTTCATGCCCTCGCCGTTGGGAACAGAATCAAAATCGTAAGAAGATAAGTTTTGTAGTTTAGTTGCCATTTTATGATTATTCTCCTTTTTGTTTAAGTTTTGCAGCTTCAATATATTTATCTGCCTCTTGAGCTTGAGGAGTGTTGATATATTTATCTTTAATCATTTCAAATGTCTCAATTGCTTTGGCATAGTTGTTTGAATTAAAATAAGCCAATCCCACCTTATTATAATATATAGGGCTAAGCATTTCGTCATTTGCTTTTTTTGCTGCGCTATTGAAAGCCGAGATAGCCTTGTCTGTGTTACCCATATTCATGTAAACATCACCAATTGCTCCTGCAATGGCTGGGGTAATCAACAAGTCGCCACCCTTAAACTTGTTAAGGTGCTTAAGTGCTTGCTCATTATCTCCAAGTCTTTCATAACTTATCCCTGCATAAGCGTGAGCTAAATCTGCAGCTTTTGTGCCATGAAACTCTTTTGTTATTTTTTCAAATCCCATATAGTCGTTTCCATTGCCAAAAATTGCTAATGAGTCTTGTTGGTTTTGAAAGTATCTTTCACCTTTATATAAAGCAGTCAGTGCTTTCTCATTTCGTGGATGCTTGTATAGATAGTTGTATGCTATCACTGCACCAACAACCACTACCACTGCCAAAAGAGATATTAAAATCTTCTTTTGGTTTTTCTCGATAAAATGTTCTGACGCAGATAATACCTCTTCAATATTTTCAAAACCTGTCTCGGTTTTGGCTGCAGTTTTTTTCTTTGACATTTTTGTATGTTTATAAAAAAGTTATGTTATCAAATTTCGAGTTGCAAAATTAGTATTTTTTGAATGATAAATAAAATATTAAAGGAAGTTTTTTAAAATATGAGTATTGTCGATTTTTTATTCTGCTCATAAAGGCAATATCATTTAAAAATTATTGCACCTTTTAAAAAAGCTCCCAACAATTGATCTCATTTCATCTGCAGACGGCAATATTGCAATGATTTATAGAGTAAGTAGTCATGGTTTCAATAAAAGTATGATGACAATTTGCTTTTGTTGATGCTAAATCGATGTTTTTCAGTTGTCATTTATTGTATTTGCTTGCAGAGTGAATGTTCTGTAGTTGACTGTTGTTATATAAATATGTGAACTCAATAATATTCAATCTACGAAAATCTCTTTTTGTGTTTTGGCGGACAATAATCATTTGACGATTACCAAATTATGTACTTTGATCGCTAATAATCAAAGTTTGAATTATATGTAGGGCTCTATACAATAGAATTTTACTAGTTGCCTTGATGTGTACAGATAGCTTACGATAATTTATCTCTTGATAAATGTTGCTGTTATTAATATATACACTCATATTATAGGTGTTATATGCTATTGTATATGATAAAACAATAGTGTTTGTGATGTATGAAATGCTATTAAAGTACTTATACAATCAAATTGGAGTCATTTAGAATTGATTTTGTGATCATTAATCGATTGATAATCAGTAGAAAGATGTTGTGTGTGGTATCTCGGGTTTTTATTTGTGTTATTTCATAGTTTCGAATAATGAGGCTGCGATTATTACCTGTAATATTGTGTTTCGATTATCTATTTAAACCATTCGGTGCCACATTTGTCTATTTGGGCAGCATTATAGGGTGATAATATTAATCTTTTCAGTAAATTTGTAGTCATATCTAAAATTGATAATAATATTAAATGAAATTAAGATGAGAAAAATATTAATTACAATGACCTTGCTGTTGACAATTTTGTTGCAGGCAAATAGTCAATCAATTTTCACGACTGTGCCCGTTGTCAATGGAAAGGTTGTATTTCAACAATTTGTGCACATAGATAAAAGCTTGTCGGTAGATCAAAGATATTCTCTTCTTTATAAGTGGGGGAAAGATAACTACACTGGCAACCCGCTTTTAGCTGGAATTCGGTTTGATGACAAAAGCAAATCTATAACAGTTAGCTCAAAAGTAGAGTTGCTTTTGCCCCAAAATAGCGATGGTGTTCGTGAGAAAGTTATAATGAACTACAGATTTGATGCTTCCATTTCGGGGGCTGGGCTAACTCTAGTGGTTAGAGACATTAATTATCAAAATGCACAATCCAAAAGTTCCTCTTTGTTTCCAAAAACATTTACAGCCGAGGATACAATCAGTCCAAATGCAATCACATCTGCCTCTGCATCCGAAAAGGAGTTTAGGGTGAATACTCAAAAAAGCACACTCTATTTCCTCAATGAATTATATGATGATTTGAGTAATGTTTTTGCGCTTAACGAATAGACAAAAAACCGTAACGTGGTGATTTTATTCACTATATTCTTGCATGATATAAATATTATGGTTAATTTTGCGCCCTGATTTGTGGAAATATTCCATCGTTCTATCAGGAAATCATTCAGAAAATCAATATAATACATATAGCAATGTCTAAAATTTGTCAAATAACAGGAAAGAGAGCAATGGTTGGAAACAAAGTCTCTCACTCTAACAGAAAAACGAAAAGAAAATTCAACGTTAATCTGTTCAGAAAGAAATTCTTTTGGGTGGAAGAGAATGTTTGGATAAGCCTGAATGTATCTGCAGCGGGCTTACGTACAATTAATAAAGTTGGTCTGGATACAGCGCTAAAAACAGCAGCTGAAAAAGGATATTTAAACGCATAATATATTAGGAGGATACAGTAATGTCAAAAAAATCAAAAGGAGATAGAGTTCAGATTATTCTAGAATGCACTGAACACAAAGAGAGCGGAATGCCTGGTACTTCTAGATATATTAGTACTAAGAATAAGAAAAATACTACTCAGAGATTGGAAATCAAAAAATATAATCCAATCCTTAAGAGAATGACTGTTCATAAAGAAATTAGATAAAAGAATTTAGATTATGGCAAAAAAAGCAGTCGCAGGATATCGCGACAAAACTTCAACTACCGGACGTAGTCATACCAAAGTAATTAAAATGGTTAAGTCCGAAAAAACTGGTGCATACGTTTTCCAAGAGGAAATGGTGCTGAACGAAAATGTTCAAGATTTCTTCAAGAAATAATAAGGTTAAAGATATGTAAAACTTCTCTACAAGCAATTGTAGAGAAGTTTTTTTATATACATTTTTGTAGATTTGTAAATAAATGCGGTATTGACCGAAAAGTACTCCGCAGTCAAAGTTAATAATCGAATATAAGGTTTATATTATGGCATTCTTTAATATTTTCTCCAAAAAGAAAAAGGAAACTCTTGATCAGGGTTTGGAAAAAACAAAAACTAATATCTTCACTAAACTGACTCGTGCAGTTGCAGGCAAATCTAGAGTTGATGATGATGTTCTGGATGAACTAGAGGAGATTCTCGTTACTTCTGATGTTGGAGTTGACACAACTCTAAAGATAATTGATCGTATCGAAGAGCGTGTGGCAAAAGATAAATATGTGGGCACAGATGAGCTTACATCCATCTTGCGTGAGGAAATAGCAAAGTTGCTTACCGAAAATAATACAGATGACCTAACTGAGTTTTCGGTTCCTGAGGATAAGAAACCATATGTTATAATGGTTGTTGGAGTGAATGGCGTTGGCAAAACAACCACAATCGGAAAACTAGCTCATCAATTCAAGCAAAATGGTCTGTCTGTTTATCTTGGTGCAGCCGACACATTTAGGGCAGCGGCTGTTGAGCAGCTCGATATATGGGGCGAGAGGGTAGGTGTTCCGGTAATAAAACAAAAGATGGGTGCCGATCCTGCGTCAGTGGCTTTCGACACTCTTAGCTCTGCAAAATCAAACAATGCTGATGTGGTGATTATCGACACCGCTGGTCGTCTTCACAATAAAATTAACTTGATGAACGAATTGACCAAGATTAAAAACGTGATGAGCAAAGTGGTGCCCGACACGCCCGATGAGGTGTTGCTGGTGTTGGATGGCTCGACAGGCCAAAATGCATTTGAACAAGCCAAACACTTTACTGCTGCAACTGAGGTTTCATCATTGGCAATCACAAAGCTTGATGGCACAGCCAAAGGTGGCGTTGTGATAGGAATATCTGATCAGTTTAAGATTCCAGTTAAATATATTGGTTTAGGCGAGGGTATAGAAGATTTGCAAGTGTTTAGACGAAAAGAATTTGTAGATTCTCTGTTTGGAGAATAATAATATAAATTGTTGGAGAAGACTATTTCTAATGCTTTTAGCATGCCGGAGTAGTCTTTTTTCGGCTTTAATCCCAAAATTAGTAAGGAAAATAGCACTCATAAGATATGAGAAGAAATAAGATTGATGTAATTACTCTGGGCTGTTCTAAGAATTTGGTTGATTCGGAGTTATTGATGCGACAGTTTGTTGCTAATGGCTACACTGTTGAGCATGATCCCGAAGAACCTAATGGAGAAATAGCAGTAATTAATACTTGCGGTTTTATAGGAGATGCAAAGGAGGAGTCTATAAATATGATTCTTGAGTTTGTGGAGGCAAAAAGACAAAACAAGCTCAAGAAGTTGTTTGTTATGGGCTGTCTTTCGCAACGATATGTGGATGAATTGCGTAGCGAGATTCCTGAGGTTGATGCTTTCTACGGAAAGTTTGATTGGTTAGGAATTGTTGATGAGCTGGGCAAGTCATACTACAAAGATTTAGAGTTTGATAGATCATTATCCACACCTCCTCACTATGCATATGTGAAAATTTCGGAGGGATGCAATCGCACATGTTCATATTGTTCTATACCAATCATCACGGGCAAGCACATCTCTCGCCCCATTGAGGATATAGTGGAGGAGGTTAGACTATTGGTAGCCAAAGGTGTCAAAGAGTTTCAGTTTATCGCCCAAGACTTAACATTCTATGGATTGGATCGTTATAAAACGATGAAGCTTCCCGAGCTGGTAGAAGCTGTTTCTGATATTGAGGGTGTGGAATGGATTCGTTTGCACTATGCCTATCCACATCATTTTCCGATGGATCTTTTGCGTGTGATGCGTGAAAGGGATAATGTGTGTAAATATCTTGACATCGCCTTGCAGCATGTGAGCGATAATATGCTTAAGAAAATGCGACGTAATATCACTAAGCAGCAAACAACAGATTTGATTGCGAAGTTTAGAGAAGAGGTGCCTGGTATTCACATTCGCACCACAATGATGGTGGGACATCCAGGCGAAACTGAGCAAGACTTTAATGAACTATTGGAGTTTGTGAAGGAAACAAAGTTTGAGCGTTTGGGTGCTTTTCCATATTCACACGAGGAGGGAACTTATTGCGACAAAAACTATACCGACAATGTGCCTGCATCTGTAAAGCAAGATAGAATGAATCAGCTAATGGAGATTCAAGAATCCATGTCACTAGAGATTAATAATCAAAAGATTGGTGAAACTCATATGGTTATTATTGATAGAGAGGAGGATGAGTTTTTCGTTGGTCGCACTCAGTTTGATTCACCCGAGGTTGATGGAGAGGTGCTTATTGCTAAAGATATAGAGTTGTTAGTTGGCGAAATGTATGATGTGAAAATTACTTCAGCATTGCCATTTGATTTGTTAGGCGAGGTAGTTAATTAATAAAAAGTATGAGATATGACACACAGTGAGCTTGTAGGCGAAATAGCTAAAAGATTAAATTGGACAGATGATGCAGTAGGCGAGTCGCTTGGTGCTTTGATTGATATCATTAGCAATCAGTTGACTAGCGGAGCTAATGTGTCGATACAAGATTTAGGTGTTTTCGAATCCGAAAAGAAGTCTGAATATATTTTAAGTAAAATCGACACTGACGAGCAGGTATTGATGCCACCTCAAATTAAGGTTTCATTTACCCCTTCTGCTCATATTAAAGAACAATTTTTGAAATCATTGGAGGATTGATATGGACAAAAAACCAGTTGTAAACTTACACGATTTGACACAGTTGCTAGCAGCTAAAGTTGATTTGTCGGAGAGGGATGCAGTCAATTTTTTAAATGAACTGCTTGATATTATATCCGATAAATCGATTACCAATCAAGGAGTGGAAATTGATTCTTTGGGTAGTTTTAAAGTGGAGCACATTAATTACGAAGTTGAAGATATAGAGTCTGTATATAAGTTTGATTTCTCACCTCACAAGTCCTTTGTGAATGCTATTAATAAACCATTTGTGAACTTTGAGCCAACAACGCTAAACAAAGACACGGTGCTTCAAGGTGTGCAGATTGTGAATCAAAAAACAGATGAAGCGATTAACCTAGATGATGCTTCCATTCTATTTGTTGAGAAGAAGGAGATGGTTGTTGAGGTTGTTGATGATGAGGAAATTATTGAGGATATCGTTGAGGATGTTGGAACCGAGATAGAAACTGAAACTGAGCAAGAACTGGAAGAGGAACAAGAATTAGAAATTGTAGTTGAGCATGATGCTCCAATCGAAATTGTTGAAGAAAATATAACGCCGCCTCCTGTTAATGAACCTCAGATATATCGGAGAAGTAGCAGAACCAATAAGAAAAGAAAAAATGCACTTGCACTTGTTGTGTCCGTCGGAGTAGTTATGGCAATAACTGCGTCCGCTTTTTTTTTTCAAACACGAACCGATAGATGAACTAGAGCATCACTCTACTGAATTGGCTGCAATTCAGTCTACTATTGAAGAGGAGGAGATAGTACTTATCGATTCTTTGGAGATAGAGTCCATTGTGGAGGTCAGCAAAGAAGAACCAAAGCCTGAAGAGGTGGTTCTAGGAATGGGAAAAACACTTCGTTTGTTGTCGCTAGAGAAGTATGGGCATCGTGAGTTTTGGATTTATATCTATCTTGACAATAAAAATAAAATAGAGAATCCTAACAATGTACCTGTTGGTACCAAACTAGTGATTCCACCCAAAGAAAAATATGGAATTAATGCAAATAGTCCAGCTTCGGTGCGGCGTGCTACGGAGCGAGGAGCTAAAGAGCTAAATAAAGTGGGATAAAACAAAAAAGCCGTTGATAGATATTTATAATCTTCAACGGCTTTTTTTATATTATAGAAACCTGTAGAGTATCTCTCTTATCTAGTTTACTCTCACTTCAAATGTTCTTAAATAACACTCCTGTTCTTCATCCGATTTGTTTATCAATCGTATGAATCTTATATTCTCGTCTGTTTTGCCATCGTGTGATGTCCAGTTTTCTCCATCAATAGAAATTTCAACACCTGCCCACTGTGGCATCTCATCAAATCCAAGGTTGATTTTCGAGCTCACAATTGTTTGTGCTGGGGTCATCTCAATACCAAAATACCCACCTGCTGGAACTTTAATTACCTCAAGCATTGGCGAAATAGATATATTCTTTCTGAAAAAACGAACGGGCTGATTTTTCACCTGATCTATGTTTGAATAGATAGTGTGTGGATTATAATCTGCTAACGATTCAAGCTTTTCATCATATTTTGTCTCATATTGTTTTGCCACCATCACCAAAGTGCTATCTATAAGTGGTTCAATAACTAAAGATGCAGTTTTGACACCTGGTTGATATGGGTTCTGATTGTAGATGTTGCTATTATCAAACATCTCTTGCTTCAAGTCTTTAATATAATTATAAAGACTATTGAACTTTTGTTGATTATCGTTTGCAATTGCCTCTTGTAGATATGTGGTAGCCAATGCAGTCTCAGAGATTAGTCTAAACTGTTTTAGCCATGGGGTTACCTCTTTAAGCATTGCTGGGTTATCGTTGCTATTCATCAATACTTTTGATGCAAAAAGCATATCCGCAAACTCATCTCTAACACTCATAAGAGTGTTTAAATCTAAGTTCTCGTTTTTAATCCCTGCAAGATATCTGCTTGCAGTTTCTTTAAATTCCCACGATTCATCTCTTCTGTATCCGTGACCGTTTGGTCCTAAGTCCGAATTATGAATCGCAAATACACGAAGAGCATCATTATCATTTGGCATAGTTCTTTTCAATGCTCTTTCCCATGCATCCATTGGTTTGTAGTTGGCAACATTCCATGCATAGTCGGCAACACCATAAATGGCAATCTTTGAAGCCTCTGCATGCTCCATTGGGTTCGACATAAAGCCCGACATCATGCCACCAGCATTATTGTCAAGTCCATAAGAAGGGCCCAATAGCATATGATCTCTCACATAGTCAGAAACAGGGAAGTTCCACCACACATAGGCGTTTCTTTTTATGTGTCCGTTTATCCATTCTAAACCTTGTACATCGATATCCGATATAACTCTATCACCTGTCCACATAATATGAATCGAGGGGTTTAGTTTTTCTCCTAATGTTGGAAGGTATCCTTTCTCAATATTAGACCAACCTTTGTTGTATTCCGTAGGACATAAAATAAGTGGCAGTACATCCTTTTTAGGCTTCACAAAATTATCATCAATGTAGTTAAGTAGTTCCGCCTGCTTGTCTGCATTAACTTGCTCGCCCGAAATATCATCGAAGAATACTGCAAATGCACGCACGCCCAAATCGTACATTAAGCCCAATTTGTTCATCATTGCATCTCTATCTTCAATATTCCATTTTATATCCATGCCTGGATGAATAGCCCAAACAAAGTCCACATGGTTTTTTTCGGAGGCTTCCACATATTTCTTTATTTCTTCTGCTTCCTCTGTGGGGTATGGGTCGCGCCAATGTGGAGAACGGTGATAGGGGTCATCTTTTGGTCCGTAGATGTATGTGTTCAATTTATATTCTCCATAAAACTCTATGTGACTCATTCTGCTATCAAAACTCCAAGGATCTCCATAAAACCCCTCTACAACACCACGAGCCGTTATATTAGGATAATCGGTTATTTCACAAAGGGTTAGCTTTTCTGTGTTAAGTAGCTGCTTAAGTGTTTGAACTCCGTAGTAAGTTCCTCTATCGTCGTTTCCTGCAATAATTATCTTGTCTTTTTCAATTGACAACCAATATCCTTCTGGATTGTTGGGGATTTGTTTTACATATTTTCTAACTTCCTTGTCACCTTTTTTTCCGATGATTATTGTGAAATCCTTTTTGTTGTTGCTGACTTCAAATAAGGATTCAAGCAATTCCACTGCATACTTGTCTGCTTTGTTGCTACCTACAACTCTCACATTTAAGGGTTTTACAATTATTCCCTCTTTCAAAGTTATGCTTTGAGGTGTTGGATTTATTGTGGGCACTTTGTTTGCAAATAATGCTACCGTAAGAAGCATAAATACAAACGTCATTAATCTTGATTTCATAATTATATAATGTTGAATTTAAATATTCATATGTAGATGAGGTTGCAAAAATACTAGTTGTTTTATCAATTAACAAAACAAGTGTATTATAAATAAAAAAGAGAGAGAATGGCTTTGCCAAACTCTCTCTATCTAAGATATTTATAATTGTTGATTATTTGTTCAACTGTTTCTTCAGTAGCTCTGGAATTTCACTAGGCTCTTTTGCCACAGGAACTCCTGCTGCTTCAAAAGCAGCTATCTTTTCGGCTGCCGTGCCCGAACCACTTGAGATTATGGCTCCAGCGTGTCCCATCTGTTTTCCAGGAGGAGCTTCTTGTCCAGCTATGAAAACGGCTACTGGCTTCGTAACATGCTTTTTGATATATTCAGCAGCACGCTCTTCAGCATCTCCACCAATCTCGCCAATAAGTGCAATGCTATCGGTGTCGGGATCGTTTTCAAACATCTCTAGCAAATCTTCATAGTAGAGGCCCACAATTGGATCACCGCCAACTCCCACGGCTGTCGATTGTCCCATTCCGCTTGCCGTTAGGTTGTAAACCACCTCATATGTTAGAGTTCCACTGCGACTGATTACTCCTGTCTTACCCTCTTTAAAAATCATAGTTGGCATAATACCCACCATACTTTGGTTTGGAGATATTAGTCCAGGACAGTTGGGACCAATAAGGTTTGCGCCTTTTAGTTTTATATATCTATGTGCTTCTACCACATCTAGGGTAGGCACCCCCTCTGTTATACAAATGATTAGTTTCACTCCTGCATCAGCAGCCTCCATCATAGCATCTTTGGCAAATGCTGCAGGCACAAAAATAACAGATGTATTAGCATTTGTTTTATCTACAGCCTCGCGCACTGTATTGAACACTGGAATGCCCGAAACCTCTTCGCCACCTTTTCCAGGTGATGTTCCGCCCACCACATTTGTGCCATATTCTTTCATTTTAGTGGCATGAAAGCCGCCATCTCGTCCAGTTATACCCTGAACTATTAGTAGTGTATTTTTATTTATTAGAATGCTCATATCTTAAATCTTGTTTGCAAGTTCTACCGCCATTCTGCCGGCATCACCCATGGTTTCTGCTAAATGAAAATGTGTTCCCTTTAGTAACTCTCGTCCCTCTTTCTCATTGGTACCCGTCAGTCGTATAACTATAGGAATATCTGTTTTGATTTGTTCGAAGGCATCTATTAAACCTCTTGCCACATCGTCGCAACGAGTGATTCCACCAAAAATATTAATGAGAACAACCTTCACATCTTTATCGCTAAGCAATAGCTTCATTGCTTCGATAACTTTTGTGGGGTTCGAGCTTCCACCAATATCTAGAAAGTTTGCGGGATTGCCACCATAAAGTTTTATCATATCCATGGTTGCCATTGCTAGTCCTGCACCATTCACCATGCATCCAATTTCGCCACCAAGGTGAACATAGCTAAATCCTTTCAATTTTGCTTTTTGCTCTTTCTTTTCTTCCTCTGTGGGCTCAAATAGAGCGGCAACTTTTGGGTGACGATACAAGGCATTATCGTCAAAAGTCATTTTTGCATCTATGGCTTTCACCTCTTTGTCGGGGGTAAGAACCAATGGATTAATCTCTGCAAGAGAAGCATCATTTTCAACAAACAATTTATATAGTTTTTGCAGAATTGATGCTGCGGCTCTCACTTGCTTTATATCATCAAAAAGCAAGAAAGCAGCTTCGCGTGCCAAATAGTCTGGAACTCCAATTAATGGGTCAATAACAATTTTGTGAATCTTTTCGGGAGTCGTGCTTGCCACCTCTTCAATATCCACGCCACCTTCGCGACTTAGCATCAAGATTGTAGCTTTGGATTTGCGGTCTATCACATAGCTCACATAATACTCTGCCTCGATATCAACTGCCTTGCCAACAAGAATCCTGTCAACGATAAAACCTTTGATATCCATGCCGAGAATATTGGCTGCGTGTTTTCGCACCTCCACTTCATCTTTTGCAAGCTTCACTCCACCCGCTTTTCCGCGTCCACCTGTGTGCACCTGTGCCTTCACTACTACCAGTGGTGCATCCAATTCCTGGTAAGCTTTAACTGCATCGTTCACGTCTCTACAAAGGACAGATTTTTCAACTGGAATGCCATATAATGCAAACAAATCCCTTGCCTGATATTCATGAATTTTCATGGGCTGTTTTTTATTTTAAATGTTAGTATTAATTGTTGATTTCGTAAATATATAATTATTTTTAATATAAATGTACTTAATTGATTAGAGTTTTTCAAGATCCAACTTCTTGTTATAGTTCATTTATTACTAATCAACGCATATTTGTGAGAATATGTTTAAACTAAAGAGTGGTATTTTTCTTAAAATAAACATTGCCATACCAATAGTTATAGTCAATTATCGGATTAAGTTATAAAATGTATGCATGGTTTAACCGAAATTTTGTATTTTCGCCACCAATTATAACCTTCCGTTGGCCGAATACCTAAATTCAATGCCTTGTTAGCGGAGTCATATTTTTTTAAACATGGATTTAAACGAAGAAAAAGTCAAAAACTTACCCGAAAATGCTTATCGGGAGCTTAAACCAGGTGAGGAGTATCAGCCGGTGTTTCCACCTGAGAAAACGTTAGTTGAAACCACAAGGTGGTCTGTTGGTATGGGATTGTTGATGGCAGTAATCTTTTCGGCTGCTGCCGCATATTCAGGATTGAAGATTGGTCAAGTGTTCGAAGCTGCTATCCCCATCTCTATTATTGCTGTAGGTGCTTCGGCAGCTTTTAAAAAGAAAAATGCTCTTGCACAAAATGTAATTATCCAGTCTATAGGTTCCTCGTCAGGGGTTATTGTTGCTGGTGCGGTATTTACAATTCCTGGATTATATATTTTGCAAGCCAAATATCCAGAGATGCAAATTGACTTCTGGCAAATATTTTTCTCCTCTCTCTTTGGAGGTTTCTTAGGGATTTTATTTTTGATTCCTTTCCGAAAATATTTTGTTAAGGATATGCATGGCAAGCTACCATTTCCTGAAGCTACTGCCACTACTGAAATATTAATGACTGGAGAAAAGGGTGGAAACCAAGCCAAACTACTTGTTACAAGTGGTCTTATTGGAGGGTTTTTCGATTTCTGTTTCTCTGCTTTCCGATTGTGGAGCGAAGAGGTAACCACTCGAATTGTGCCTGCGGGGGCAATGCTAGCCGAGAAGTTTAAGATGGTCTTTAAATTTAATGTGAGTGCTCTTATCTTTAGTTTCGGTTATCTTGTTGGATTGCGCTTTGCTGTGATTATCACCGTTGGCTCATTATTGTCATGGTTGGTGTTTATACCTTTGGTTAATGAGATAGGTGTGTTGGCTGCTGCAGCAGGCGATGGAGTGAATCCATTTGCGCTTATGTCTGCCGAAGAAATATTTGCAGCCTATGTTCGTCCTATCGGAATTGGTGCAATTGCTATGGCTGGTATTATCGGAATCATTAAATCATCGAGTGTGATTGGCGATGCTTTCAAGCTAGCAGTTAAGAAAAAAGATAAATCGAATGCAGATCCAGTTGCTGAAAAGCGTACGCAGAGAGATTTAAAGATGTCATTTGTGATGCTATTTATATTCCTTACTCTTATAGCAGTATTCATTTTCCTAATTGTAGGAGTAAAGGTGACTCTTGTGCAAGCTATTGTGGCTTTACTTACCATCACAGTTATTTCGTTCCTATTCACAACTGTTGCTGCCAATGCTATTGCAATAGTTGGTTCTAACCCTGTTTCGGGTATGACGTTGATGACTTTGATTTTGTCATCAGTTATTCTTGTATCGGTTGGTTTGAGTGGATGGCAAGGCATGGTGAGTGGTTTGATTATTGGTGGAATTGTTTGTACTGCATTGTCAATGGCTGGTGGTTTTGTAACCGACCTCAAGATAGGTTATTGGATTGGAACTACTCCTGCTAAGCAGCAATCATATAAATTTTTAGGAACATTGGTGTCGGCAGCCACTGTAGGTGCTGTTATCTTTATTTTGAATGAGGCGTATGGCTTTGTTGCCACCGAAACTCATCCTAATCCAATGACTGCTCCTCAGGCAAATGCTATGGCTGCCATTATCGAGCCATTGATGTCGGGTAGTGGTGCTCCATGGATGTTGCTAGCTATTGGTGCAGTGATGGCTGTATTGGTTAATTGGTTAAATATTTCACCTCTTGCATTTGCATTAGGTATGTTTATTCCTCTTCCGCTCAACACTCCTCTTATTGTGGGTGGGTTGCTAAATCATTGGGTAAATAAGAGCACAAAAGATAAAGAATTAAATGGTGCTCGTCATCAAAGAGCTATTCTTATTTCGTCAGGATTTATTGCTGGTGCTGCACTCTTTGGTGTTATTGGTGCTTTAATAATTTTCTTGACTGGCAAGGGCGATGTGCTTAACCTTGGTGTTTGGGCTGACCCAACTGGTGTTGGAGCGCAAGTAACAGCTATTGTAGCCTTTGTAGCATTAATTTCATATTTTGTTTGGGAAACAAAACGAGCAAAAAAGGATGACTAAACAGCATTAAGTACACATTATAATAATTTGAAAAGCGAGATATCAGGCAAAGATATTCTCGCTTTTTATATTTATGAATATTCCTGAATTTATCACAACAAAATAGCAGCCTGTTTGTTGTAATGTATGCTTAGCGGTAATAATATGCTATGCTATTGATATAATCTTTATCAGAAATAACTATTTAATTAATTAACATAAAACGAAAATTACAATGCCTAGAGACCCCTTTAAAGTGAAGAAGTCGCTACAGATTAATAGCGAGAATTTCAACTACTACAGTCTTGCAGAGCTTGAAAAGCAGGGATATCAAATCGATAAGCTCCCTTTTTCGATACGTATTTTATTGGAGAATGCTTTGCGCAACTTCGATGACTTTGCAATAACTAAAGAACATATTGAAACATTATTAAATTGGAAACCCGAGGCTAGTGACGCTGATATTCCTTATAAACCAGCTAGGGTGCTAATGCAAGATTTCACAGGTGTGCCTGCTGTTGTGGATATAGCTGCATTGCGTGCCGAAGTAGCCCGTAAGGGAAAAGATCCTGAGAAAATTAATCCACTTATACCTGTTGACTTGGTTATCGACCACTCGGTGCAAGTTGACTATTTTGGTACTGATTATTCGTACAACAAAAACATGGAAGAGGAGTATGAGCGTAATATCGAAAGATATACTTTTCTGAAATGGGCACAAAAAGCATTTAATAACTTTAGTGTAGTTCCTCCTGGCATGGGAATTTGTCATCAGGTAAACCTGGAGTATCTTGCACAAGGTGTTATCGAGAAGGATGGCGAAGTTTTTCCCGACACATTGGTAGGTACAGATAGCCACACGCCTATGGTTAATGGTATTGGTGTAGTAGGATGGGGTGTGGGAGGTATTGAAGCTGAAGCAGCTATCCTCGGACAACCCATTTATTTCATTATGCCACAGGTTGTAGGCTTGAAGCTAACTGGAAAGTTGCCGCTGGGATCTACTGCTACAGACTTAGTGTTGAATATTGCGTACACATTGCGTAAGCATGGTGTTGTTGGTAAGTTTGTTGAGGTGTTTGGCGATGGACTAGATCATCTATCTGTTCCCGACCGAGCCACAATTGGCAATATGTCACCCGAATTTGGATCTACTATAACATACTTCCCAATTGATGATAAAACACTCGACTATATGCGCAAAACTAATAGACCAGAGTCCGTTGTTCAGCGTGTTGAGGCATATTGTAAGGCTAACAAACTATGGCGCGAAAATATGGATGGTATCCAATATTCTTCCGTTGTGGAGTTGGATGTATCAAAAATAGAACCAACAGTTGCTGGTCCTAAACGCCCACAGGATAAAATATTGCTTAGAGATTTAAAACCAAAGTTTATTGAGCTTCTAGACAATTCGTTTGGTAGGAAATATATTGAGCCCGAGGATAGAGAGTATGAAAAACAACTTACTCGTTGGAAATCTGAAGGAGGAAACAATCAGCCTGTTGAGCCAACTTCAAAAAGTAGAGAAATAACCATTGAGAAGGATGATAAAAATCTTAAAACGGTTTGGATTAATAGAGGGCACGACAAATTTGAGCTTTCCGATGGCTCCATAGTAATTGCAGCTATTACATCTTGTACTAACACCTCAAATCCATTTGTTATGGTGGGTGCTGGTTTGGTGGCTCGCAAAGCCCGTGAGCGTGGAATTGATGTTAAACCATGGGTGAAAACTTCACTTGCACCAGGATCAAAAGTTGTTACTGATTATCTAGAAAAGGCAGATCTAATGAAAGACCTTGAAGCACTTAGCTTCCACCTTGTGGGGTATGGATGTACTTCATGTATTGGTAACTCTGGCCCGCTTCCTCCGCAAATTGGAAAGGCAATTGATGAGGATGATTTGATCACTGCATCTGTTTTGTCGGGTAACCGAAACTTTGAGGCACGAGTGCATCCAAAGGTTAAGATGAACTTCTTGATGTCGCCAATGCTTGTTGTGGCATATGCTATAGCTGGACGCGTTGATATTGACTTGCTTAATGAGCCAATCAGTTTTGATAAGAACGAAGAGCCTGTTTATCTTAAAGATATATGGCCTACCGATGATGAAATCAACGAAATATTGAGCCGTGTTCTCTCGCCTGCTGACTTTGATAAAAACTATGGTGAGATTTTTGAAGGCAATGATATTTGGAGAAATCTAGAGGTGCCAACAGATCAAATTTATAAGTGGGATGAGGATTCTACTTATATCAAAGAGATTCCTTTCTTCCATAATATCTCTGAACAGCCCGAAGAGCTTGAAAATATAGTGGGTGCTAAGGTGTTGCTGCATCTGGGTGATAGCATCACTACCGACCATATATCTCCTGCAGGAGCATTTAGTAAGGATTCGGCAGCAGGGAAATACTTGATGGAGCGTGGTGTTAAACCAGAGAGCTTCAACTCCTACGGCTCGCGTCGTGGAAATGACGAGGTGATGGTGCGTGGAACCTTTGCGAATGTGAGAATCAAAAACAGACTTGCCGATCGTGAAGGTGGATACACCAGCTATTTGCCAACGGGTGAGGTGATGACAGTTTACGATGCTGCACAAAAGTATAAAGCAGATAGCACACCTCTAGTGGTGTTGGCTGGCAAAGAGTATGGAAGTGGTTCGTCGCGCGACTGGGCTGCAAAGGGTACTTTCCTTCTTGGCATCAAGGCAGTTATAGCCGAAAGCTATGAACGTATCCACCGTAGCAATCTTATGGACCTAGGGGTGTTGCCATTGCAATATAAGGATGGTGAAACTGCTGATAGCCTTGGTCTAACAGGTAAGGAGTCGTTTGATATCACAGGCATTTCTGAAGATCTTAAACCATTGAAAGAGATAGATGTGGTAGCGATTGACGAGAATGGCAATAAAACTGAGTTTAAAGCTATTGTTCGTCTTGATTCAGCAATTGAAATTGAATACTATAAAAATCAAGGTATCTTGCAGTATGTGCTGCGCCAATTCCTGAAAGAGAGTTAGTAGGAAGACTTAGTTCTTTATAATATTTTAGCTAGGCATATATTTATTCATATATGAAATATGCCTAGCTTTTTTATGCACAAACTAAAGCAAAACCGCTTTCTGGATATATGTTGAAATTGATAGTTTATTGGAGCATTAAACAGATGCTTGATGCTTTGTTTGTGATAGCCCACAATAAAAGAGAGCTAATTGTCTATTCGGATAATTAGCTCTCTTTTGTTTAAACCAATATCCAATTTGATTGTTATTTAATAGTACGGGTTATCAAAACAATACAAACATAACATTTTAAATATTCACATTATGAGCAACAATTTATATCCCTCTTATACATACGACAGAGAGAAAAGAAGAAACCAACTAGCTCCAGAGCAGGCTGCAGCGTGGAACCATTTTAGTGAGACAGTTTTTAAAGCGGGTGCTTTAGACGAAAAAACCAAACAACTTATTGCTGTTGCAGTGGCTCATGTCACACAATGTCCTTATTGTATTCGTGGGCATATTCCTGGAGCATTGAAAGCGGGTGCAACAAAAGAGGAGATTATGGAGGCTATTTGGGTTGCTGCCGAAATGCGTGCGGGTGGTGCCACAGCACACTCAATGGTGGCGATGGGAGCAATTGAAGAATATGAGGAATTGCAAGACAAATTCAAAAAATAAATCAAACAACAATTTTTTTTAATACACAGATTATAGATATGATTAAAAAACGTTTAAATTACGCAGAAGTAGCACCTAAGGCGCTAAGAGGAATGCTAGAACTTGAAAAGTTTGTTCACAGTTCTGATATGGAGAAAAGCTTATTCGAACTTGTAAAGATGAGAGTTTCTCAAATAAATCGTTGCGCCTATTGTTTAGATATGCATTCTAAAGATGCACGCAAGGGGGGCGAAACAGAACAACGTTTATATACACTTCCAGCTTGGCGCGAAACACCTTTCTTTTCGGAAAGAGAGCGTGCTGCTTTGGAGTGGGCTGAAGAGCTAACTCTTATTTCACAAAGCGAGGTGTCGGACGAGTTGTACGAAAAAATGCTTGAGCACTTTACCGACGAAGAGCTTGTAACTCTAACTATGGCTATTGTAGCTATTAAT
>CAYFSV010000044.1:0-5523 GCA_964345815.1 uncultured Proteiniphilum sp.
ATATTCATCGCAAATAATAATAATGCGGAACTTTTTTACAACACATATGACCTCAATGTTTATGACCCCCATGGGGGTTGTATAATTTTTCATATCCGCACTTGTGCGATGCTTTTCTTAAGCTATACGCAAAAAACATAATCAAGCTATTTTTATTAATACAACAACACCGTTGAACAAAACAACGGTACTAAACATTCATAATCGTATGAAAATTATGAAATTTGGTGGCTCATCAGTTGAGACACCCGAAGGATTACAATTGGTGAAAACAATTGTTGAAAAGGAAAAAGAACCTACCATTGTGGTTGTTTCAGCACTAGGCGGCGTTACCGATCGTTTGCTTCTGGCTGCCGATTTTGCTCAAAATGGAAACTCGTCCTACAAAAATTTGCTCGACGAGGTAATTGCAAAACACGAGAACGTTATTAATCAATCAATAACGGATGAAACAGATAAAAGCGAATTAACAGAAAGCACTCAAATTCTTTTTGAGGACCTTCGAAACATTCTGAGAGGAGTCTTTCTTATTGGCGACCTATCACAAAAAACTTCTGATAAAATTGTGAGTTATGGCGAGCGACTATCGTCAATTATCATAAGCAAGGTTATTGACAGTGCCAAGCTTTATGACCCCACTCTATTTATAAAAACAAACAAGCATTTCGATCATCATATACCCGACCTAAACAAATCGAACGAGCTAATTCAGCAAACATTTTCTAAAACACCTTTTGAGACTGTAGCTGTTGTTCCAGGGTTTATTTCATCAAGCTCTGATGGAGGCGACATCACAAACTTGGGACGCGGTGGATCGGACTATACTGCTGCAATTATAGCCGCAGCTATGAATGCCTCAATGCTTGAGATATGGACCGATGTGGATGGATTTATGACTGCTGACCCAAAAATAATTAGCTCTGCCTATGTTATTAACGAGCTGTCGTTTACAGAAGCTATTGAGCTGTCAAACTTTGGCGCTAAGGTTATTTATCCTCCAACTATTTTCCCAGTATATCACAAAAATATCCCCATTTATGTAAGAAACACCTTCAAACAAGAATCAAAGGGGACTCTTATAAAAAACATTCTTCCATCAAAAAATGGAAAGATTATTAAGGGAATATCCTCTATTAATGACACAGCATTAATCACTATTCAAGGACTTGGAATGGTGGGTGTTATTGGAGTCAACAAACGTATATTCTCTACACTTGCCGACTATGGCATCAGCGTTTTTATTGTATCACAAGCCTCATCCGAAAACAGCACATCTATTGGTGTTAGATCTCAAGATGCTCCTCTGTCTCAAAAAGTATTGAGCGAAGAGTTTGCTGAAGAAATAGCAATGGGAAGCATCAACGAAATCATCGTTGAATATGATTTAGCAACTATCGCTATTGTGGGACAAAACATGAAACATGTGCCAGGGATTGCAGGTCGTTTCTTTGGTGCCCTTGGCAGAAATGGTATCAGCATAGTAGCTCTTTCGCAGGGTGCAGGCGAAACCAATATCTCATGTGTGATTGCCAAGTCGGAACTTAAAAAAGCACTCAACGTTATTCACGACTCATTCTTCTTGTCGCAATATAAAGTGCTAAATCTTTTTGTGGTAGGAACAGGAACCGTGGGAGGCAAATTACTAAATCAGATAAAGAAACAGCAACAAACGCTTAAGGATCAAAATCAATTGAGGATAAATGTGGTGGGAGTTGCAAATGGACGAAAAGCCATCTTTAATCGCAAAGGGATTGAGCTTGATGGATATTTCGAAAACTTGATGGAGAACGGTATCAAAAGCTCACCTGAAATTATTCGAGACGAGATTCTTAAAATGAATATTTTCAACTCGGTGTTTGTTGACTGCACTGCCAGCGACAAAGTAGCCACACTATATGAAGAGTTAATATCCAAAAACATTTCAGTGGTTACTGCCAACAAAATTGCAGCTTCATCTGATTATAGCCAGTACAAGAATCTAAAAGATTCGGCACGAAAAAGCGGAGTGAAGTTCTTGTTTGAGACAAATGTTGGTGCAGGACTTCCAATCATCAACACGATGAACTCACTTACCAATTCTGGAGATAAAATCATCAAGCTAGAGGCTGTTCTCTCGGGCACACTAAACTATATTTTCAATACTCTTAGCAAAGAAATTCCTTTTAGCAAAGCTATTCAAATGGCAGTGGATGCACAGTTTGCTGAGCCCGACCCACGAATTGATCTTAGCGGACTTGATGTTACTCGCAAACTTGTGATCCTATCTCGTGAAGCAGGAGCCACAGTGGAGCAAGAGGATGTAGCTAAAAACCTATTTGTTCCACAAAAGTATTTTGATGGCACGCTCGAAGAGTTTTGGAACACAATCTCCGAAATGGACAGCTCATTTGAAGATAGACGAAAACAGCTTGAGGAAGAGGATAAAAAACTTAGATTTGTAGCCACTTACGATCAAGGAAGATGCGAAGTGGGACTACGTGAAGTTGAAAAAGGACACCCTTTCTACGATTTAGAAGGCAGCAACAACATAATAATGATTACCACTGCTCGATACAACGAGTATCCGATGGTGATAAAAGGATATGGAGCAGGAGCCAGCGTAACAGCAGCAGGAGTTTTTGCCGATATCATATCCATAGCTAACATAAGGTAGATTTTAAAAACTACCCCCAATCACATAACCCTTTTAAAAGCCAGTAGTATGAAGCATTTAATCATTCTTGGCGATGGGATGGCTGACGAGCCCGTTGCAAAATTAGGCAACAAAACGCCCCTTCAATTTGCAAACACACCCTATATGGATATGCTTGCAAGATTGGGGAAAAATGGACTTCTTGATACAATTCCGCCCAATATGGACCCAGGTAGCGAAATTGCAAACATGTCTGTTTTAGGATATGATGTGCCAAAGGTTTATGAAGGACGTGGTGTGCTAGAAGCCGCTAGTATAGGTGTTGACGTGTTGCCAGGCGAACTGGCAATGCGTTGCAACCTAGTGTGTGTAGAAGGTGATTTGCTCAAGAATCACTCCGCAGGACATATTTCTACTGAAGAAGCATCAGTATTAATTTCATATCTAAATGAAAAACTTGGAGACGAAACATTTAGTTTCCACACAGGGGTTTCATACCGACATGTGCTCAAAATGAAGGGTGGAGACAAGCATATCTACTGCCGACCACCTCACGACATTCCCGAAACACCTTATAGACCTCATCTTGTAAAATCAACATCCGACAGTGGGAAAAAGACTGCCGAGATATTAAATGATTTAATACTTCGTTCACAAGAACTATTAGCCAATCACCCCATTAATTTAAAAAGAATTAGTGAGGGTAAAGATCCCGCAAACAGTATTTGGCCCTGGTCGCAGGGGTACAGACCACAGATGAAACACCTCAGTGATATGTATCCCATCAAAAGTGGAGTAGCCATTTCGGCTGTCGATTTGATAAGAGGAATTGCAGTGTATGCAGGGCTAAAAGTTGTGCTTGTAGATGGTGCAACGGGATTGTACGACACCAACTATGAGGGCAAGGCACAAGCTGCACTAGAAGCATTGAAAGAGAATGATTTTGTTTTTCTTCACATCGAAGCTAGCGATGAAGCTGGACATGAAGGAGATGTGCCACTTAAGGTGAGAACCATCGAGTATCTCGACTCGAGAATTGTAAAACCCATATATGAAGAGATTAAGAATTGGGACGAAGAGGTGAAAATTGCCATTTTGCCCGACCACCCCACCCCATGCGAAATCAGAACACACACAAGAGACCCCATTCCCTTTCTTATCTATCACAAATCTATCATCCCTGATCAAGTCACATCTTACGATGAGTTTTCAGCAAAAGATGGAGCCTTTGGTATATTAGAAAAAGATCAGTTTATGAAGACTTTATTCAACATAGATTTTTCAAAAGAATAAATTTTTAATCGTATGAAATATTATAGCACCTCAAATAATAAAGAATCAGCCTCATTACAACGAGCCGTGGTGAAGGGGCTAGCACCCGACAAGGGCTTATATATGCCTGAAAAGATAAACAAACTATCGGATGACTTCTTCGAGAACATTTCGAAAATGAATCTACAAGAAATTGCCAACATAGTCTCCTCATCATTTTTTGGAGAAGACATAGATGCCAATAGTCTTAGTAATATTACAGAGGAGACGCTAAGTTTTGACATTCCACTTATTGAGGTTGATGATAATATTTATGTGCTAGAGTTATTTCATGGTCCCACTTTTGCTTTTAAGGATGTTGGAGCAAGATTTATAGCTCGAATGCTATCACACTTTGTGAGTAAGAAAGAACAAGAAACGGTAAATGTTCTCGTAGCTACTTCTGGCGACACAGGGAGTGCCGTAGCCAATGGTTTTTTGGGTGTAAAAGGCATTAAGGTGTTTGTGTTATATCCTTCGGGCAAGGTTAGCGATATTCAAGAGGCGCAATTTACAACACTAGGCAAAAACATAACAGCTATTGAGGTTGACGGCACATTTGATGATTGTCAATCCTTGGTCAAATCAGCATTTATGGATGTAGAGCTAAATGAAATTATGAAACTGACCTCCGCAAATTCAATCAATGTGGCTCGCTTTCTACCCCAATCATTCTATTATTTTCATGCCTATGCACAGCTATTGCAAAAGGGAATAACTAATAACGTTGTGATATCTGTTCCTAGCGGCAACCTAGGAAACCTAACAGCCGGATTGTTTGCAAAGCATATGGGACTGCCCGTCAATAGATTTGTGGCTGCTAACAATGAGAATGATGTTTTCTACGAATACCTAAAAACAGGAAAATACAACGCACGCCCCTCGGTGCAAACCATAGCCAACGCCATGGATGTGGGCGACCCAAGCAACTTTGCAAGAATATTAGACCTCTATCAACACTCTCACAAAAAAATCACAGCAGATATCTCAGCTTTCAGATATAGTGATAATGAAATAGCAAGATGCATCAATGATGTTTTTCACAACAAAGGCTATTTGCTAGATCCACACGGAGCATGCGCCTATATGGCTGCAAAGGAGAGCATCAAAGAAGGAGAAACAGCTATCTTTTTTGCCACTGCCCATCCAGCAAAGTTTAAAGAGGTGGTTGAGAGTAGTATCAGCAATCCTATAGAGATTCCAGAAAAACTGTCAGCCTTTATGCATAAGAGCAAGCAAACTATAAAAACTAGCACTGACTACAATTCCTTCAAAGAGATATTGACTGAAAGATTGAAAGATTGATTTCAGATTATACTGAACATCAAAATTCAGTGACAAATCGATCTTCATAACGTGCGGAACATCAAAATCCAGCGACGAATTGATCTTCATAACTTGCGGAACATCGAAATTCAGTGACGAATTGATCTTCATAGCTTGCGGAACATCAAAATTCAGCGACAAATTGATCTTCATAAAGTGCGGAACATCGAAATCCAGCGACGAATTGATCTTCATAACGTGCGGAACATCAAAATTCAGCGACGAATTGATCTTCATAACTTGCGGAACATCAA
>CAYFSV010000044.1:5623-18243 GCA_964345815.1 uncultured Proteiniphilum sp.
TGCGGAACATCAAAATTCAGCGACGAATTGATCTTCATAACTTGCGGAACATCAAAATCCAGCGACAAATTGATAGCTCAAAACCTCTGTTAGGTTTCTAAAAAGGCTAAACAGATGTGGTAAAACATTATTTTTTATTTTTACAGCCGTTATTATCTCTTATTTCATTAGTTTTGTGCTCTGAAACCAAACTCAGTAGGCTTTTCTGAATGAAGCAACTCTTTATAAATATTTTGATTCTTATCTCGTCTGTAGTGCTTATACAATGCTCTTCAATAAAAAGAGCTAGCGTAGCACCAATAACTGATGCGACAGAGGAAGTTGTGCCCACACCTATCGACACCACAGAAATTAAACCTAGAGAAGAAAGAGATACAACATCCATTTCAAAGCCAAAGCCTACAATAGAACCAAAAGACAGTATAGAAGACATATCCCCACAGCTTAATGATAGCATAGAGGTTTTGCCTTCAGATAGCCTTATAGCCGATTCTCTTTCAACCGACAGTTTGACATTAGCTACTGACTCACTCACATTTGAAGAGCCAAAAGAGAAACTGGAAGTGGCAGTACACTATTCTGCTCAAGACTCTATTGTGTTTACAAAAGGTAATATGGGGTATCTATACGGAGAGGCTGATGTTAAATATGGCGATTTACATATCAAGGGCGAAAATATAATCGCAGACTTAGACAGTAGTCTTATTTCTTCAACCTATGGACTCGATTCGCTAGGTGTAGAGTTTGGTCACCCCGTGTTTACACAAGGAGACGACGAATATGAGATGAAGCGAGTGAAATACAACTTTGAGACAGGCAAGGCATTCATTTCAAACGTAATAACACAAGAGGGAGAAGGGCACATTGTTGCAAATACTGCAAAAAAGAATGCCGACAACTCCTTTTATATGGTTAATGCTAAATACACAACCTGTGATTTGCACGACCATCCCCACTTCTATATCAATCTGTCTAAAGCAAAGGTAAGACCAGGAAAAGACGTTGTCACTGGTCCTGCATGGCTTGTGGTAGCCGATGTTCCTCTATTTCCAGTGGTTCTGCCATTTGCATTTTTCCCATTCACCCAAAGCTATTCGTCAGGAATCATCATGCCATCATACGGAGATGAGATGGAAAGAGGATTTTATCTTCACAATGGGGGATATTATTTTGCAATCAACGATTATGTTGATTTAGCTGTTACGGGCGAAATATACACCAAAGGAACATGGGGGCTTAGTGCTCGATCAACATACAGAAAGAGATACAAATACACAGGAAGCTTCAATGCAAATTACCTGAATACAGTTATAGGAGATAAATCGCTAAAAGATTTAAACATACCAGGTGCATACTCAGTTTCTAAGGACTTTAAAATAAACTGGACCCACTCGCAAGACCCAAAAGCAAACATGTTTAGAACCCTATCGGCAAGCGTGAACTTCTCAACAAGCCGTGCTAACATGAATGACTTGAACAGTTTGTATCGCCCCGAATCGTCAAACAACACCAAGAGCTCGAGTGTAAACCTCACTCAACGCTTTCCCGAGTCACCTTGGAGCCTTTCGGCATCGATGAATATAAATCAGGTTTCGAGAGACTCTACAATATCTGCCACTCTTCCAAACCTATCGGTAACAATGAGTAGGATATACCCATTTAAGCGTAAAAAGTCGGTGGGCGAGGCTAAATGGTACGAGAAGATTTCGATGAGCTATTCAGGTGAATTTAGAAACTCAATTCACACAAAAGAGGATAGATTTTTCAACTCAAATCTTGTAAAAGATTGGCAAAATGGGATGAAACACAATATCCCAATTAGCACAACATTTTCGCTATTCGATAAAATTCAGATATCTCCATCATTTACATACACCGAAAGATGGTACACTGGAGCAATAAAAGAGGCATGGGACCCTATGGCTAAACGACATGTGGTGGTTGATACCATAAACGGATTTAATAGAGTTTATGACTATAGCACAGCAATTAGTGCCGACACAAAACTGTATGGAATGTACACACCTTGGAAAATGTTTGGCAATAAGGTGCAAGCCATCAGGCACGTATTTTCTCCAAGCATTAGCTTTAGCTACAGACCCGATTTTGGAGATCCACGATATGGTTTTTATGAAACCTATAGCTATAGAAATGAATTTGGCGATGATGTAGAGTACACCTACTCTCCATACTCCAAAATGATGTTTGGAACAGCTTCAAAAGGAAAGAGCGGGAGTGTTAACTTCTCATTCAAAAACAATCTTGAAATGAAGGTGAGAAGTGAGGGCGACTCCACAGGCTACAAAAAAATCAGCCTAATAGATGACCTTGGGATTAATTTCAGCAACAACCTAATGGCTGACTCTATGAAATGGAGTATGATTAATACCAATATTCGATTGAAATTCTCAAAGTCATATACACTTAGCCTAAATGCTACGTGGGACCCATATATTTATGAATTAGATAAGAATGAACAGCCCGTAGCAGTGGACAAGCTAAGGATTCTTAATGGAAAGGGATTTGGAAAACTACAAAGCACTGGAACATCTTTTTCATATTCAATAAATCAAAGTACGTTTAAAACTCTGTTTTCAAAAAAGGAGAAATCGGACGGAGAAAGAGATGATGACAACGAAAATGCTCCTCCTATCGATGATGGAACAATAGGCAGAAACCCTAATGAATCGAGAGGCGGAGGAAGAAGCGTATTCGACACTGGCGACAATTCGTATGGAGAATTTGATGATGATGGATATCTTAAAAATGAGATTCAATGGAACCTGTCGTTCAACTATTCCGTGAGGTACGCTTACGATAGATCCAATTTCAATAAAGAGAAAATGGAGTATCCTGGAATGCTAACTCATAGCCTTGGATTTAGTGGATCATTGCAACCTACCAAGAATTGGAATTTGACTTTCAACACCGACTACAATTTCGACTTAAACAAATTTACAAGCGTAAACATGTCGCTAACCCGAAACCTACACTGTTGGAGCATGTCGGCAAGTTTCATACCTATTGGTCCATACAAGTCTTATAACTTTGTGATTCGTGCAAATGCATCACTGTTGCAAGACCTAAAATATGAGCAACGAAACTCACCTTACGATAGAAACACTAATTGGTATTAGAATTTACGGTTATCTGTTGCACGCTATTTGTTCCATAGTTTATTCATCAAATCCTTCATTCGCTCTTCTGCAGGATTTTTCTGGGCATCCCAAAACTTACTATTCAACAACTCTTTAGGCATATAATCCTGCTTCACAAAGTTGTTTTCATAATCGTGCGAGTACTTATACTCCTTACCATAGTCCAACTCTTTCATCAATGATGTGGGCGCATTTCTTAGATGAAGAGGCACAGGTAGATTTCCCGTTTCATTCACTCTAGCAATAGCCTTGTCTATTGCCAAATATGCAGAATTGCTTTTGGGAGAAGTAGCCAAGTAAATAGTGGCTTGAGCCAAAACAATTCTTCCCTCGGGCCAACCAATCTTTTGAAGCGACTCGAAACATGCATTAGCCATAAGAAGAGCATTGGGATTGGCAAGACCAATATCCTCAGCTGCCGAAATAACTAATCGACGTGCAATAAACTTTGGGTCCTCTCCTCCTTCCACCATTCTAGCCAACCAATAAATCGCAGCATCGGGATCGCTACCACGAATAGACTTAATAAAAGCGGAAATAATATCATAATGCATCTCTCCACCCTTATCATAAGCAGCAGGGTTTTCTTGCAACCTCTCGGTAACATCCTTGTCAGTAATCACAATTTCATCCTCACCCTCATGAGCCGCCACAATCAAATCTATTATATTGAGAAGCTTTCGAGCATCACCCCCCGAAAATCTAAACATGGCATCTGTTTCTTCCACCCTTATGTTCTTCTCTTTAAGAATAATATCCTCTGCCAATGCCCTATGCAAGAGATTAGACAAATCCTCTTTGGTCATCTCTTTAAGAACATACACTTGACATCGAGACAAGAGTGGACGTATCACCTCGAATGAGGGATTCTCTGTAGTAGCACCAATAAGAGTAACAGTTCCTGTTTCCACGGCATGGAGCAACGAGTCTTGCTGAGATTTACTAAATCTGTGAACCTCATCAATAAACAAAATAGGTGCAGAGCTATTAAAAAATTGACTATTCTTTGCCTTTTCAATAACTTCACGAACATCCTTAACCCCCGAATTGACGGCGCTAAGTTTAAAAAATGGAGCATCAATAGTATTAGCAATTATATTTGCCAACGTAGTTTTTCCCACCCCAGGTGGACCCCACAATATAATTGAAGGAATCCTTCCCGAATCTATCATACGACGCAAAACAGCACCTTTGCCCACCAAATGCTGTTGTCCAATATACTCATCTAAATTTTGTGGTCGAAGCCGTTCCGCTAAAGGTGCACTCATTTGTTTATTGTTTTTATTAATTACAAATGTAGTGAAAATGGGATTAATATAAAAGAGGAGACTTTGCTCATGCAACTAAATAAATTACCTTTGCTTGCACTAATCAAAAAGTAAGCATATGCAATCACTAACCCTAATGGCATTATTTGGTAACTTGGAACAGCTTGATTCCATCAAACTAAACTTCAATCAAAACTCGTTGAACATGATGAATATTGCAATAGCATTTATCATGTTTGGAGTGGCACTAGGAATAAGACCGCGTCACTTTAAGGATATAGCCATAAATCCAAAACCGGCAATAGTAGGGCTCATTTCACAATATATTCTTTTGCCTGCACTAACTTTTGTTTTGGTGCTGATTATAAAACCAAGCAACGCCGTGGCTATGGGCATGATATTGGTTGCATCGTGCCCTGGAGGCAATGTGTCGAATCTTATATCAGCACTGTCAAAATCCAACGTGGCACTTTCAGTGAGCCTCACAGCCACATCCACAGTGCTAAGTTTGTTTATGACCCCACTCAACTTTGCCTTTTGGGGAGGGCTTTATGCAAGCAAATCACCACTACTTGTTCCTATCACCATCGACCCCTTGGAGATGTTCAGAACAGTATTCATAATATTAGGAATACCCGTTATTCTTGGGATGATTATTGGAATGAAATATCCAAGAATAGTAAAGCGAGTTGAAAAATATGTTCAAATAGCCTCGATACTCTTTTTTGTAGCATTTTTGGTGGGCGCACTAGCTGGCAATTTCAATCTCTTCCTTCAATATATCCATTTCGTTTTCATTATAGTGCTCCTTCATAATGCTATTGCATTTTGGGGAGGATACTCCTTTTCACGCATAATGAATATCAGCAAATATAATGCACGAACAATATCAATAGAGACAGGAATTCAAAATTCAGGACTAGGTTTAGCACTAATCTTCAACCCTCGCATCTTTCCGCCCGAGCTTGAGCTTGGAGGCATGGCTTTTATTGCTGCTTGGTGGGGCATCTGGCACATTGTTGCAGGCTTATCACTTTCCTACTATTGGAGAGAAAAGACAGTTCCAGTTCCCGAACTTAAAACTGAAAAGGCATGATATACAAATGGGATTTAAGATACTCAATTGCTAAACTATTTGTGGACTCGGCACTGAGACTTAGCTTTAGCAAACTCACAATAACAGGCAAAGAAAACATACCCAAAGATGTTCCTTTGATTTACACCCCCAACCATCGAAATGCACTTATCGACGCTTTGCTTATGGTGTATTCAAGCCCCCACAGCAAACAAATTGTATTTCTTGGAAGAGGCGATATCTTCAAAAAGAAATTTATTGCATGGATACTTAGAGGAGTACGCATAATACCTGTTTACAGAATTAGAGACGGCAAAGAGAGCTTAGACAAAAACGGAGAGATATTTGATATTGCAGGTGAGGTGTTGAAAAGAAAAAATCCAATTGGAATCTTTCCAGAAGCCACACACAACCCCAAACAATCACTTTTGCCAATCAAGAAAGCTGTTCCACGCATTGTTTTGCCAACTGAGGCACAGCTAGGTTTTGGGCTCAACAGCCATATCATACCCACATCGATATACTATACCAACATATATGGTTTTTTATCAGAATGCTACGTGCACTTTGGCAAACCTATATCTGTTGCAAAATACAGAGAAGTGTATGAAAAGAACCCCAACGTGGCAACAAACCAATTGAGAGAAGAGCTACAAACTGAGATGAGCAAAATTGTTGTAAACATTTGGAATGACGAGTATTACGACGAATACAATAGCTTGATTGATTGGAACTCTTTATCAAAAAACAAATACAGAGATGCACTGCGGATATGCTCAAGGCTTGATGCTCTATACAGCGACTCGCCCAAGCTGTTTGATGAAAAGATGAAAGCCGTTGAGCAGGCAAATAAGATATTGAAAGAGTACAACATTAAAGAGGATTGGAAGGCAAGACCAATTAAATCGACGGCAAACACATTTCTAAAATCAGTGGCATTAGTTATCAGTGCACCAATAGCACTATTTGGGTTTATCAACAACATCTTTCCAATAATCATCAAGAAGAGATTGCAATCGCTTTTCAAGGACAAACAATTTATATCATCAGCACGATATGTGTCAGGACTGCTTTTTATTCCCATCTTCACTATTATACAATCATTGATTGTGCAGGCAGTGTTCAATAATTGGCAGCTAGCTTTAGGATATGCAATCACCACCCCCCTCACTTTCCTATTTGCAGCATATTGGCGCAAATGGAAAAAATCGGTTGCCCGCCAATGGCGAATCAACCGATTTTTTAAAAAGCACCCTACTATCTTCAACAAACTGATTAGCTTGTCGAGTCTATAGTTTTATTTAAGATAAAAAACAATCTTCTTAGCCTTAGTAAGCTCGTCATGAGTGATTCTAAAGCCTTTGTGTTGCTTTCCATCAATCTCAATTTTATCAATTAGCTTTGAGTTATCACTGCGGCGAACCACCTCTATGTTTAGCTCACCATTAGGATAATAATCGCTGTCGAGACTAAGTTTTACTTTGTCGAAAACAGGCGTAGTGAAGGTGTAAGAAGGGTCGGTGGGATTGTCGGGATACAATCCAATCATCGAGAAAACAGCCCAAGCCGACATAGTGCCCGTGTCGTCATTTCCGGGAAGTCCGCCAGGAGAATTTTTAAAATGCTTCTCAAGCAACTCTTGTGTAAGCTGCTGCGTTCTCCACTCCTCACCTTTGATATAGCTAAACAAGAAAGGATATCCAATATTTGGCTCATTTGTTGGATCATAATGTCCATCATCAAACACCTCCTGCAATTTATTCACAAATTTCTTTTTGCCCCCATGCATCTTTATTAGTCCAGGCACATCGTGTGGCACCATAAAAGAGTAATTCCACGAGCTGCCCTCATGAAAACCAGGAACATCCTCAAAGTTTTCGCCCTGCTTAGGATCAAATGGCGAATAGAACTCCCCATCAGGTGTTATTGGGCGAAACACCCCATACTCTTTTGAATAGAAAACGGGATACTTAAGCGATTGCTTCATAAATCTATCAGCATCATCCTTTTTGCCCAAAGCCGAAGCAAATTTCGAGAGTGCATTATCGGCGATATAATACTCTAGAGAGTGCGACACTGAGTTATCATACTGCTCACGAAGTGCCACATAGCCCTTACCCCAATAATCATCATTATCTGCACGTATAAAGTTGTTGGCACCAGCCGTTGTAGCCGATTTGTACATAGCCTCATAAGCCACATCAACATCAAAATCGCGCAATCCCTTCATCCACGAATCCACAATCACGGGAATGGCAGGGTCGCCCTCCATAGTGAGCGTTTCGCGACTATATAATTCCCATCGGGGCAACCAACCACCCTCTTTATACATATCAACCATTGTGCGAACCATGTCTAACTGCATCTTTGGGCTCAAAAGTGTGTGAAGCTGATGCAAATTACGATAGGTATCCCACAGCGAGAAAACAGTGTATCTATTATTTAACGTGGTTCGGTTATCATCACTCTCCATTGCTGGATATTCGCCATTAACATCATTCAAAATATTTGGATGTATATGTGCATGATAAAGCCCTGTGTAGAAAACAACCTTTTGATCGTGAGTGCCCTCATCAACATCTACTTTAGATAACACCTTCTCCCACGCATTGTGTGCATCTTCCTTCACTTTGTCGAAATTGAAACCACCTTGTTCCGAATCTAAGTTTTCGCGAGCATTGGCGGTGCTCACAAACGAAACCCCTATTTGAACCTCAATAGTTTCGTCCTGATCAACATCGTAGGTGAAATAAGCACCAATATCATCGCCCGCTATTTCACGATTGTATTTTGTGTAAAGTTTTCGGATACCACTTGTGTCGTCCCATTGAGCCTCAACTCCCATTTCACGTTGTTGCTTCCAGTATCCCGTTGTGATTGGTTTTTTGTTGACCCTCATCACAAAATAGATTGGAAAAACAGCTTGCGAGTGGTAGCAAAACGTGCCCAATATTTTCATACCCTCCACCTCGGTGTCACTCACACGTTTCATCCAAGCCCCACTTTCGTTGGTCAATCCCTCGCCCAAATTCATCAATATATTAGCCTTGCCTTTGGGAAAAGTGTAGCGATGAATTGCCGAGCGAGTAGTAGCCGACACCTCCGATTTTATATCATACTTTGTCAACTGATTTGAGTAGTATCCAGGTGATGCAACCTCATTTGAGTATTCGCTTCCATACTCCTCATAGTTTACATTTAAATCGCCAGTGGTTGGCATCAAAAGCAACGAACCCAAGTCGGGGCACCCCACTCCACTCAGATTGACATGGGCAAATCCAGTTAAAAACTTATTTTCATAAGCATACGGAGTGGACCACCACTGCTTATCCTTATCAAATCTATTGATATCCGACCCCATAACATTAAAAGGAGCTACCGACATCATCCCATTTGGCATGATTGGTCCCGGATTGGTGGTTCCATAATTTGTGGTACCAATAAAGGGATTAACATAAACCGTTTTTTGTGAAAATGCGCATAACGATATCATCGCAGCCACAATCAAAGAGAGTTTGAATTTCATATCCATATATTTATCATTTCGTTATTATTAGCACACTAATATATCTGTCACGATATTTACAAAAGTAATATTATTCTCTTGATTCCACATCCTGATTCGGGATATAAAACAGATTGCATAAGGAACCAATCGTCATCTTTCACCATTTTAGCTGGCAATTGTGTTAAAATGTCGATTTGTTAAAAGTGAATTGATTTAACATTCATTGTTTTGTTAAACCATTAACACTAAACATAATAAAAACATCAAGCATCTAAGTACAAAGTAATTACAAAAAAGTTCATTTTTGCTCAAAAAACCCAAGTGACCTTTCCAGGTTTTCGGAAAACATTTCGGAGATTTTTGAACAAATAATAAAAAACATTTTTTTAATATCAAAAATATTTTAGCCAATTATATTTACATAAATTTACATTGACAAAGGTTCCACACCCATTAATTTACGAGATTACATTCTATAACATTATCTCCCACCCAAAATGTTAACCAATTTAAGATTTGAGGCTAAAAAACAGCCTTTTTATTTTTGAAAAATGAGGTCATAAACTTCTGAAGCAATTTCTAAAGTTATTTGAACATAGTCATAAAGATGAAAATCAAAAAAATCATTAGAAGAAAAGAGGTCAAAAAGTTCCCAAATGAAAAAAATCATTTTCCAGTGAGTTCATATGTTTTTTATGCCGTTTCGCAAAACAGATAATTGATATCAGAAACATTTGAAGACAAATAATTTCTGAAATCAAACAGTTACACTATTTTTGTTGTTTAATATAAAAACTACGAATTAACATCCAGCAGTATGAATGACAATTTAAAAAGGTATATTCAAACCATTCCAAAAGCGGAGCTTCATGTTCACATTGAGGGCACGTTTGAGCCAGAACTTATGTTTAAGATAGCTAATAGAAACGGAATCGAGCTCAAATATGATTCGGTTGAAGCTATGAAGGCAGCCTACGAATTTAATAATCTTCAAGAGTTTTTGGATCTTTATTATGCTGCCGCAAATGTGTTGCTACTCGAGCAAGACTTCTACGACCTAGCCATGGCATATATGAAAAGGGCACATGAAGACAATGTGATTCATACCGAAATATTTTTTGATCCTCAAACCCACACAGCCAGAGGCGTAGCATTTGATACGGTGCTTAATGGGCTCACCAAAGCACAAGAAGATGCAAAGAAGGAGTTTGGAATTTCCTCAAAACTAATAATGTGTTTTTTAAGACATTTGAGCGAGGAGTCGGCTTTCGAGCATCTTGATATGGCAATTCCGCATAAAGACAAAATTGCTGGCATTGGGTTAGACTCATCCGAAAATGGTCATCCACCAAGCAAGTTTTTCAATGTGTTTGGAAAGGTTCGCGACAATGGTTTCTTTGTTGTGGCACACGCTGGCGAGGAAGGACCCGCCGAAAATGTGTGGGAAGCAATAGAGCTGCTTGAGGCAGAAAGAATAGACCATGGAGTGGCATCGATTGAGGATGAAATATTGATGGAGAAGCTGCGCGATAATGAGATTCCACTAACTGTTTGTCCACTATCAAATATTAAACTAAAAGTGTTTGACAACTTAGCGGAGGTTCCTATCAAGAAGTTTTTGGATGAAGATATTATTGTAACAATCAATTCGGATGACCCTTCCTATTTTGGTGGATATATAAATGAAAACTTTTTGCAAACAGCAAAAGCTCAAAATCTCTCAAAAGAAGATATCTACACTTTAGCTAAAAACTCTTTTGTTGCCGCATATGTGGATATTAGAACAAGAGAAGAGCTATTGAAAACACTCGAAACATTTGATGCTGAGTTTGATTGGTGATACACTGAAATAATAAATCGACATATATTATATGTAGGGGCGGAACATTGAGTCCGCCCCTTTTTGTTATAATATATCCAACACCTAAATGAGTATATTAATAGTAACAATCACTAAGGGTGGCGCTTCAGCTTATATACATCATCTTTGTCTTTTACCCAGAACACAGTTACAGCCCCAATCATAAGAGATATTCCTGCAAGAACAAGTGCATATATTGCTTTGCCACCAAACAAATCTTTGGTGATGAAGCCCAACACACTTGCAGCCAGAATTTGTGGGATTACAATAAAAAAATTGAATATTCCCATATAAACGCCCATCTTATTTGACGGTAACGAGCCTGTGAGTATAGCATAGGGCATAGACAGAACACTACCCCATGTAAATCCAATTCCCACCATTGGGATGATTAGCATATTGGGATTGCTGAAAAAGAAAATTGATGCAAACGACAATCCACCTACAAACAAAGCAACTGCATGTGTGGCTTTGCGACCTATTTGCTTGGCAAGCAGTGGTAGCAAAAATGCAGAGATTGCCGAAACACCATTGTAAACACCAAAAAGCACACCTACCCACACGGCACCGTCTCCATATAGTTCCGACTTGGGATCGGTGGTGCCATATATATGCTGAGTGATTGCAGGAACGGTATAAATCCAAAGGGTGTAGAACGCAAACCATGAAAAGAACTGAACAACTGCCAATTGTTGCATAGTTTTGGGCATATGTAGCAAGTCGTTCATTATTTCAACTAATCCTTTGTTGTGCAACGAAGATTTTGTTCTCACGCCTGAATAGAGTTGTATTATTCCAAAAGCAACAAACAGCCCCGAAACTATATACAACTGAGCATTGAGAGAAAAGAACATAATCAGAGCAGTGCCAGCTACTCCTACCCCACTCCACAGCCACCCATTTTTGAAAAACTGTGATGATGTAATGGGCTCTCTTTGCTCATATGCCAAACCCACAGTTTGTGCTTTGTTTTCTTCAAAGGCGGCAAGTTCATCTGGCGAATACTCCTTAGATGTGAACACGGTATATAGCACAGAAAGAAGAAGCACCACACCACCAATATAGAATGACATCTTGACCGACTGAGGAATCATTCCCTCGGGAGCAGTATTTGCTACCCCAAACCAATTGGTGAGAATATATGGCAATGCCGAAGCCACCACTGCACCCACACCAATAAAGAAACTTTGCATGGCAAAACCCATCGTTCTTTGCTCACTCGGCAGATTATCGCCCACGAAAGCTCGAAATGGTTCCATCGAAATGTTGATTGAAGCATCCATCACCCACAGCATACCAGCGGCAATCCACAAAGCAGGCGAATTGGGCATAATGAATAGCGAAAGGGTTGTGAGAACGGCACCGATGGTGAAATAGGGTCGCCGGCGTCCAAATCTATTCCATGTTTTATCACTCAAGTACCCGATGATGGGCTGCACAATCAATCCCGTGAGCGGAGCAGCAATCCACAAAATAGGAATCTCATCGATATCAGCACCTAAGGTTTCAAAAATGCGGCTCACATTGGCATTTTGCAAAGCAAAACCAAATTGAATTCCTAAGAATCCAAAGCTCATGTTGACTATTTCCCAAAAGGATAGATGTCTCTTTTTCATATGATTAAAGTTATTTGATTTCAAAGATAAACAAAAAAGGGCAACCCGCTTATGCGAGTTAGCCCTAAAAGTTTATTTATAAGTAGAGTATGTTACTAGTTCGACGTCGGATTTTGAGTCAATGTACTTCCCGA
>CAYFSV010000045.1:0-17279 GCA_964345815.1 uncultured Proteiniphilum sp.
TTCACATCAAAAGCAACAAAAAACAAATGGTTATTGAGTTAATCACTCGTGATTAATGCAATTACCAAAACTATTCTGCACACTTGCACATCACTTGTGCATAAAAACAAATGGTTATTGAGCCATTCACACGTGATTAGTCCAATTACCATTTGACAATATGCGGATTTAGATTCATTTTTACCTATCAATAAATGGTTATTGTATCAATCACAATGATATTTGATAAAAATGATTTGACTAAATGCAGCTTTGCACCAATTTTCGTAAAAAAAGAAATGGCTTTTTGAAAAATCACAATGACATTTGATAAAAAACATTTGTTGATTTTGAGGTATTTAGCCAAATTGATATCTCGTCAATATTAAGCCCAAGCATTTTCATCAGTTTTGGAAAATCAGCAACTATGGATGCGATAGTTTGTTTTCCAAATTAGGTGTAAGGTCTTGTTTTTCACACCCTTTTGCATCATTTATGCGGATACAAAAAGGTCTGACAATTGTCAAACCTTTTAATATAATCGTCATTCCAATTTATTTACAAACGTTATTTTCATCAAACTATTTATCTACAAATTGGTTAATTAATAACAAACCAATTACAATTATCGAATGAACAAGCTTTTAATATTTATTATTCTAGGGTTTAGTCTTATATCCTGCGTGCAACCCACAGAACGAAGCAAAACAGAAAGTGATGAAAAAGAGAAAGTCACTTCACTTATTATAGATATGATGAAATGGCGCGACAACGAAGAAAATTTTTCTGGGATCTCACCAATCTTCGACTACGATTCAGGATTAGCAGTGGGAATGGACCATTATGTACTCGAAAATGAGCTAAAAAAACTAAGACAAACAGATATGTTTGATGATGAGTTTATCGAGAACTACAAAAATTATGTTCTTAAAATCGACTCTGGCATAAAATCTAAAAGGCTTATATTCTCGGAAAATGATTTATATCCCTATGCTGGTGAGAATCCGTGGTGCATGTGCCAAGACATACCCTACGAAGACCCATGGGATAAACTATCCTTTCGCTTCATCAATATTGATGACAATAATACCGAGCTAACCTGGACATGGGGCGAATCGGATTGGAGTTCTCATTTCTCGTATCGTGTGAAAGCTACAAAGAAAAACTCAAAATGGAGAATCTCATACCTCGAAGGGTTTGATTTACAAAAAGCACCATAAACTCCCACAACGACTTTTTCATCATCAATATGTAAAGTAGATGCATAGGTGGCTTGTAGTGACACATGCCTTCTATTAAAATATTTGGCTTCAATCTGTGTAGAAGCGTTTTACCCTACTTTGAAAACAACTAAGGCAAGAGCGAAACACACATAATGAAACACAAAAGGTCTGACAATTGCCAGACCTTTTAATATAATCTTCACATCACAAATATCAGTTCTTGAAGAAGATATGTTCTCCTTCCGAATCAATCACAATAGGGCGAGTGTTATCAACTTTGCCTGCCAAAATATCTTTTGAAAGCTGATTGAGCACCATTCGCTGAATAACTCTTTTGACAGGGCGAGCACCAAACTCTGGATCGTATCCCGCTTCAGATAAAGCTTGCACAGCCGCATCAGTATACTGAAGCATAAGATTGTTTTCGGCAAGCATCCTCTTAACAATATCGAGCTGAATGCGCACAATTTGCGTAATCTCGTCACGTTTTAGTGGTGCAAACATCACAATATCGTCAATTCTGTTCAAGAACTCGGGACGAATGTTTTGTTTAAGCATATCGAGAACAGCCTGTTTAGTGTTTTCAACCACTTGATCGTGATTTTGATCGGTTATCTTCTCAAAGTTCTCTCGAATTAGCGACGACCCCATGTTGGAGGTCATGATAATGATGGTGTTTTTGAAATTAACCACCCTACCTTTATTGTCGGTAAGTCGTCCATCATCAAGCACTTGCAACAGCACGTTGAAAACATCTGGATGCGCCTTTTCCACTTCGTCAAATAGAACCACCGAGTATGGCTTTCGACGAATAGCTTCAGTAAGTTGCCCACCTTCGTCATACCCCACATATCCTGGAGGTGCTCCAATCAATCGAGTGGCGCTAAACTTTTCTTGATATTCGCTCATATCAATACGGGTCATCATGTTTTCGTCATCAAACAGATACTCAGCCAATGCCTTTGCAAGCTCGGTTTTTCCCACACCAGTGGTTCCCAGGAAAATGAACGAGCCAATTGGTCGCCTTGGGTCGCTAAGACCCGCTCTGTTGCGACGTACAGCATCCGATACGGCTGCAATAGCCTCCCTTTGCCCCACCACACGATTGTGAAGTTCGTCTTCTAGATTGAGAAGTTTCTCACGCTCGCTTTGCATCATCTTGCTCACCGGAATACCCGTCCAACGAGCTACAACATCGGCAATATCTTCCGAGTCCACCTCTTCTTTAATCATAGCTTTGCCACCCTGCTGATCGTGCAACTTGGTTTTAAGCTCTTCAATTTCTAATTCAAGCTCCTTAATCTTTCCATATCTTAGCTCTGCCACTTTTCCATAGTCGCCCTCACGCTCAGCTTTGTCGGCTTCAAACTTTGAGTTTTCGATGTCAATCTTATTTTGCTGTATCTTATTGATAATATCTTTTTCAGACTGCCAACGAGCTTTCATTACGCCCTCTTCTTCACGCAAATCCTCAATCTGTTTGCTTAGTTGAGTCTCTTTTTCTGAATCATTTTCGCGACGAATAGCTTCACGTTCAATCTCAAGCTGCTTGATGCGACGCATAATTTCATCTAGTTCTTCGGGAACTGAGTTCACCTCCATCCTAAGCTTTGCTGCTGCTTCGTCCATTAGATCGATAGCCTTATCGGGCAAAAATCTATCAGTAATATATCTATGCGAAAGCTGAACAGCGGCAATAATTGCCTCATCTTTGATACGCACTTTGTGGTGATTTTCGTATCGCTCTTTCAATCCTCTCAATATAGATATAGTGTCAGTTTCGGTGGGCTCCTCCACCATCACTGTTTGAAAGCGACGCTCTAGCGCTTTATCCTTTTCAAAATATTTTTGGTACTCATCAAGTGTAGTGGCTCCCACTGAGCGCAATTCACCACGAGCCAAGGCTGGCTTCAATATGTTGGCTGCATCCATTGCCCCTTCGCCTTTGCCAGCACCCACAAGAGTGTGAATTTCGTCAATAAAAAGAATTATCTCTCCTTCAGCTTTCACCACTTCATTCACCACCGATTTCAGTCGTTCTTCAAATTCACCCTTATATTTGGCACCTGCCACCAAAGCTCCCATATCTAACGAATAGATTTGCTTGCTCTTTAGGTTTTCGGGCACATCTCCACGAATTATTCTGTGCGCCAATCCCTCAGCAATAGCAGTCTTTCCGGTTCCAGGCTCACCTATCAAGATAGGATTGTTTTTGGTGCGACGACTAAGTATTTGCAGCACACGTCGAATTTCCTCATCGCGTCCAATCACCGGGTCTAGCTTGCCACTACGTGCAGCTTCGTTAAGGTTGATCGAGTATTTGCTTAATGCTTGATATGTTTCTTCAGCCGATTGGCTTGTCACCTTTTCTCCTTTGCGAAGCTCTTTAATTGCCGCTTCCAGCATTTGTGGCGAAGCACCCAAATTGCGCATCAATTGCGAAGCTGAGTTCTTTTCATTTATAATTGCTAGTAAAAGATGCTCAATTGAAACAAACTGATCGTCCATTTTGCCAGCAAAATCGTTTGCTCGCTGAAAAACAGAGCTTAATTTACGACTCAAAGATGGCTCTCCACCAGTGACACGCGGAAACGACTCTATCTCATTATCGAGCATCGATTGTAACTGAGAAACATTTACACCCATCTTTTGGAAAAGAAAGTTGACAATGTCCTCGCCCACCATTACCAATCCCTTGAGCAGATGTGCGGGCTCGATAATCTGCTGATTGTTAGCACGTGCTAGGTCTATAGATTTTTGTACAGACTCTTGTGCCTTGATTGTAAAGTTATTAAAGTTCATATGATTTAAATTATTTGTTTTCTACTTTATTATATTTCAAATTGCTTGCCAAATGAGAAATACTGACGATATGTCATATAAACTTGGTTAATAAAAATAAAAAACAGTATCTTTGTCGCATTGTTTTAGATTATAACAATTAAAAAGCTATGCAGGTTTCAGATTCAATCAACAAAAAGATTAAAGTATTATTCGTGTGTTTAGGCAATATTTGCCGTTCGCCAGCTGCCGAGGGCATTTTCAAAAGGATGGTTGCAGATGCCAATCTTGAAGAGGAAGTATATGTGGATTCGGCAGGAACTTCGGGCTGGCATGAAAATGAATTGCCCGATGATAGAATGCGCAAACATGGCGCTGCAAGAGATTACGACTTTAACTCGAGATCGAGAAAGTTTGTGTCAAATGATTTCAAAACGTTTGACTATATAATAGTAATGGACGATGACAACTACAATAATGTTGTAAAACTAGCAGAAAACGAATTTGAGAAATCAAAAGTTTATAGGATGTCAAATTTTTTAAGTGATTCATCTCATAAGTTTATTCCCGACCCTTACTATGGCGAGGCTGATGGATTTGAATTAGTGATGGATTTGCTAGAGGATTCTTGCTCACAACTTCTAGAACAAGTGGTTGAAAGAATTGAAAAATAGAAGCAAGACTTACATATAAATAAAAGGCTGAACGATTTAAAATCATTCAGCCTTTTTATTTCCATTCAAACTATTGTGGTTTGAATTACTCTGGAGAGATTGCTTCTGTAGGGCAAACATCTGCACAAGAACCACAGTCGGTGCAAAGTTCTGGATCGATTACATAAATGTCGCCTTCTGAAATAGCTTCCACAGGGCATTCATCGATGCACACGCCACAAGCAATACAATCTTCACTGATTACGTAAGCCATAATATAAAGAGTTTATTTTTGGTTAATAGATAAGGATAATGTCTCATATCCTGGAACTATTTGGCAAAGGTAATCAGATTTTCAAAAATAAAAAAATAAAGTCGATTTATTACATGCATCTACAGATTTATCATTATTGATATTTGAATTAATGAACCCACTGTATGTTGCTCTCAGCACTGGATTGACAGGTAGAGTGGAAAGGTTACCAATGTACCAATATTGTTGAAAAAACAATAAATTTGTCCATAAAATTACAATAAACATAACTCCATTTCGTTTAATCAATAATGAAAAAAGCAATTATTATACTTTTGACGCTTTCAATATTTGCAACAGGTGCTGTGGCTCAACATCAGAAACTGCAAAATCTGCCATATGTAGACTACAAGGTGTTCCACTTTGGGTTTATGGTGGGCTTTCACACACAAGACTTGAGACTTACTCAATCGGGACATGTGGGTGAGAATGGCGAAGCGTGGTTTTCGGAAATTCCACACTATTCTCCAGGCTTTAGCGTTGGTCTTATTGGTGATTTGTATATAAACTATTATATGAGCCTTCGCACAGTGCCCACCCTACATCTTGGTAGTAAGGATTTTGTGTTTAAGGAACAGACTTCGGGCGAGGAGTTTAAAACCAGTACCAGAAACAACTATATCACACTACCCCTACAGTTGAAATTTAACCCCGGACGAACAGACAATCATCGTCCCTATGTGATTGTAGGTGGATATGGCAGTATGGAGATTGCGGCTCGCAAAAACAACCCAGTATTGCTAAAACCTATTGATTATGGTGTGGAAATTGGGGTTGGGTGCGACTTCTACTTGCCATTCTTCAAGCTTAGTCCAGAACTAAAATACTGCTTTGGACTAACTGATATTTATGAAACCAATCGTGACGACTTAGTAGATCAAGACTTGATGAAATATCCGAAGTCGCTCTCGCAAGCGGTGCAACATATGATTGTGCTCTCGTTCAATTTTGAGTAAAACAGTGTTTTGGAAACTGTGTCAAGTATTGCAATAAATTATATCGAAATAAACAAGAATAAATTGGATTTTAGTATAATTATTTTCAATATCTTTGGAGTTAAATCATATAAGCTAAACAATAAAATGAAAAATATCCTAGTTGCCTGCTTTATATTATTTACATCAAATGCGATGTCGCAAGTGATTGTAAACTCGGATGGAAGCCATACCATTGTTAGTGGTGATGTAATAATTAATCCAGATGGAAGCCATTCTATCAAGAGCGGAAATGTGATAATAAACTCAAATGGAACTCATTCAATAATTAGTGGAAATACAATAATCAATTCAGATGGGAGTCATACGGTAAGAGCAGGTAATATTGCCGTGAGCTCGGATGGAAGTCATTCAATACTAACAGACAATAATATACTAACATTTTTATTTGGGAAAAAAGATAAACTTGAAGATAGTAATTCAGAGAATAAAAATAGATCTATCAATAATGACTCTTTTTCTTTCATATTAGAAAGCACAGAAGGTGGAGTAAGATTGAGTGAAACACTCGGATGCGCTTTTAAAGAATTATCATTTGACCTAAAAAATAACGAACTAAAATCTTTCGATCAGTATGGAATGCGATATACTCATGACAAGAAAATTTATAGAAGCATAGAAACAACACCATTTATCATTCATATAAAGAGAACTAAGAATGGCTTTATACTTAAAGGCATTAGTGGAACAAATTTTAGAAAGCTAAACTTTCATTGTTCTGTGGGAGAATCAGTGGCTATCAATAATGATGGAATTACTTTATTATCTGACTAAACTTACGCTTACCTTTGGCATAATAATCCCATAACATACTCCTATTATATATAGTATCAACATTGTGATTAACTGTCTTATTCAGATTGTCCACTCGTGACTTCTTAAAATCAGGCTTCATCTTTAGGTAATCTCTAAATGCACCAATCACAGCTGTTGCATTTTGTATTTTGCCCTGCACAACAAAGTGTAACGATGCTAGGATATCTAAGAAAAACCTAATCGCAAGCACAGGGAAAAGTCTATTTGGTTCAAGATTCTTATAAAGCATCAGAAGATTGTTGCGAAAGTTAAGATATGTCTTTCGTGGGCTTTCCATATCTAACGAAGCACCACCCACATGATAAACGGTAGATTGGGGCACACATTCTACTATATATCCTCGCGCATTAAGCCTCCAACAAAGGTCTATCTCCTCCATGTGAGCAAAAAATCGACCATCCAGACCGCCAACATTAAAATAAGTTTTGCGACGGATGCACAAACAGGCACCAGTAGCCCAAAAAACAGGAATCACATTATTATACTGTCCCTCGTCGGGCTCCACATTTCCCAATATTCTGCCTCGACAAAAGGGATATCCATATCTATCAATAAACCCTCCTGCAGCCCCAGCATATTCGAAATGCGACTTTTGCTTTTGCGCCAAAATCTTTGGTTGTACTGCAGCTACTCCAGGATTTGCATCCATATAATCGATTAGTGTTGAAAGCCAATTATCGGTGGTTTCGATATCTGAGTTAAGCAACACTACATATTCCGAATCCACTTGCTTAAGGGCTAGATTGTATCCTTGCGCAAAGCCATGATTCTCTTCGAAGATGATAAGTGGCACTTGTGGGAAGTTGGTTTTGAGATACTCTACAGAATCATCTGTTGAGCCATTGTCTGCCACCACCACTTCTGCATCGGTACTTAACGTGTGCTTAAGCACTGTAGGCAAAAACTGCTCCAAAAGCTTGCGACCATTCCAGTTGAGTATTACAACAGATGTTTTCATTATATATTTTCAGGTTTTGTTCTCGACCATTTATTGTGTGTCCACAAATAATAGGCTGGATTATTGTTTATAGTTTGCTCTAGTTTTTTTGTGTATAGGTCGGTTACAAAGTATTCTTCCTCCTTGCTAGCATTGGATGTTATGGCAGAGACAGAACACTTAAAATATCCTCGTTTTATCTTTACAATATCAAGATATGCAACCGAAAAGCCCATTTGCGATGCAATACGTTCCATACCTGTTTGTGCGAGCGTATCTTGGTTCATAAACTCGAGCCAATATTCGTTGGCATGCTTGCGTGGTCGCTGATCGTTGAGAAACCCAAGAAGCATAGTGACACCCTCGTTCCTATTTCTCACTATAGTTCTGTATATTGATTTCATCTCAATAGCTTTGGGACCAAATCGAGCACGAATACGCAAAAAAAGATCATCAAAATCTTTTGATGACAATCGTTTATAAACCATTCCAAGTTTAATTCTTTCGGGCAGGTGCATCACAATGGAGGGAACCCACTCCCAGTTTCCATAGTGCCCCAAACTAAGTAGGCAAGAATTGCCATCTTTGGTAAGTTCTTCAATAATATCTAGATTTTCAAAAACCATGCGCTCACGAATCTCTTCATCGGTGATGCGCAGGGTTTTGATTGTCTCCACAAAATAATCACAAAAGTGCCGATAAAACTCCTTTTCAATTACTAAAAGCTCTTTACTACCCTTTGTGGGAAATGAGTTTCGCAAGTTCTTACGAACCACCTTCCGTCTATATCTCACCAGCTTATACACAATCACATAAAGCATATCTGAAATAAGATATAGCACTCGAAAAGGCAACATTGCAATTAGCGAAAAGGTGCTATAAACTAGATAATATCCAATTCCTTTTTTCTTTTTATCAGCCATCTCTTTGATTAGTTATCCTACAAAAATAGCATTCATTGCCATTTCTTCTTCATTATATTCGCCCACTGTGATCTCCACCACATTGTTTATCAATTCTGGATTGTAGGGGGCGCAAATTTTAATATAATTCTCAGTAAATCCATGCATCATATTGCCTCGTTGTGTGTGTTCAAACAGCACTTTACGCGAAGTTCCTTTCTGCGACTCATAGAAGTTGCGTAGCTTGATATCCGACACATCGTGCAGTGCTTTGCTTCTTCTTTGCTTAGTGCGAGGGTCCACAGCATAATCAATTGCCAGTGCTTGCGTATTGGCACGCTCAGAATATGTAAACACGTGAAGTTGAGATATATCTAACGACTCAACAAAATCCCTGCTCTCCTCAAAGTAATGATCAAGCTCTCCACGAGTTCCCACAATCACATCTACCCCTATAAATGCATCAGGCATAACCGATTTTATCTTCTCCATCTTATGTTTGAACAGCTCTGTGTCGTATTTTCTTTTCATCAATTTCAATACGGCATCGCTACCAGCTTGCAAAGGAGTATGGAAGTGTGGTGCAAAACGCTTAGAAGTTGCAACAAAGTCTATAATCTCATCAGTAAGTAAGTTTGGCTCGATTGATGAAATGCGAAAACGCTCAATTCCTTCAACATTGTCTAAAGCCTTCACAAGATCGAAGAATGTTTCACCAGTGGAATGCCCAAAGTCTCCAATATTTACTCCCGTCAACACAATTTCTTTGCCACCTTGCTCAACAACGCCTTCGGCTTGCTTCACCAAGTCAGCAATCGACCCATTACGACTTCTGCCACGTGCATATGGGATGGTGCAAAACGAGCAGAAATAGTCGCACCCATCTTGAACTTTCAAAAAATAGCGCGTTCGATCATCGGCAGAGCATGAGGGCACAAATGATTTTATTCTGTGAGTTTTTGAAGTAACTACTTCACCTTTATCTTTCTTCTTCAAATCATCGATATATTGAAGTACATCAAGCTTTTGTTCGGAGCCCAACACAAGGTCAACTCCTTCAATCTCGGCAACTTCATCGGGCTTTAGCTGAGCATAGCACCCCGTTACTACCACAAAAGCTTTTGGGTGATTTGAAATCATCTTACGAATTGCTTGGCGGCCTTTTTTATCGGCTAAATCGGTAACCGAACAGGTATTGATAACACAAATATCTGCATCCTCGTCCTTACGAGAACGAGAGATACCTGCATTTAGTAGCTGCTTGCCAATAGCAGATGTTTCGGCAAAGTTCAATTTACATCCTAATGTGTAATATGCTGCAGTTTTATTTTCAAAAACAGACTGATCTATCATTTCTATAAATAATTAATTGTTAAACATTATGCTGTGATTATTCTATTCTTAATATCTCAAAGCGCAAAAATACAAAATATACGCAAATTAAGAAGTAGTATTTCTTTGCTTATCTATATTTTCATAGTACTTTTGCACAAACTTACATGATTTGTGCAATATGATAGAGCAAAATTTTATAAAGATATACGAAAGTAGCTTCAAAAATTATTGGAGTCAACCTGCGCTTACAGATTATAAAGACAAAACTAGCATGACATATGGAGAGCTAGCAACCGAAATTGCGCGCCTACATATTATGTTTGATGAGTTGGGAATAGAAAAAGGTGACAAAATTGCTTTGATTGGCAAAAATCATAGCTCATGGTCGCTAGTCTTTCTTGCAACATTTACATACGGAGCGGTAATTGTTCCTATATTACACGAGTTTAATCCTGAGAGCATGCTGCATATTATGGAGCACAGCGACTCTAAATGTGCTTTTATCAATGATGCTATTTGGCAATCGCTTAATCATGATAAAGTTAATATTCCAGCCTTCTCAATTCCTACTTTCGATCTCTTGCAAAGCTATGACGACTCACACAAAGAGATAAAAAACAAGGTAGATGCAAAGTTTAATGATAAATATGCCAATGGATTCACCGAAAAGGACATATCATATGCCAAAGTGCTCAACGAAGAGGTTGTTTGCATCAACTACACATCTGGCACCACAGGATTTAGCAAGGGAGTAATGCTAACAGCCAACAATTATGCTGGCAATGTAACATATGCTCACACACTTGAGCTACTACATCCTGGCGAAAAAGATTTGGCTTTTCTTCCAATGGCTCATGCCTATGGTTGCGCGTTCGACTTTTTGTATGCTCTATCTAACGGGGTTCACATCACTTTGCTCGACGTTATTCCATCCCCAATGAATTTGGTTAAAGCGTTTCAAGAGATTAAGCCCAATATCATTATCACTGTTCCTCTTATCTTCGAAAAAATCTACAAGAAGAAGATTCTCCCCACAATTGAAAAGCCAATAATGAAAGCACTACTTAAAGTGCCGGGAATAAACAATCTCATTTATAAAAAAATAAAAAGTTCACTTGTAGAGTCGCTAGGTGGCAACTTCCGCGAAGTGATTATCGGGGGTGCTGCATTGGGCAAAGATATAGAATCATTCTTCTATAAGATAAAGTTCCCATTCACAGTTGGCTACGGCATGACTGAATGTGCACCACTTATTTCATACGACCATCATTACGACTTTGTGCCCACATCTTGTGGTTCAGTTCTGGAAGGAATAATGGAGGCAAGAATCGACTCAGATGACCCCGAGAATATCCCTGGAGAGATACAAGTGAGAGGAGAAAACGTGATGGCGGGCTACTACAAAAATCCTGAAGCAACAAAAGAGGCATTTACAGAAGATGGATGGCTTAAAACTGGCGACTCGGGCGTTTTGATTGGTCGCCGACTTTTTATAAAAGGAAGAATAAAAACAATGCTTCTTGGTCCCAATGGACAAAACATTTATCCCGAAGAGATTGAAGCAAGGCTAAACAACTTACCTTATATTGCCGAAAGCTTGGTGGTGCAACGACAAAACAGACTAGTTGCACTGGTACATCCCGACTATGCTGCACTTAAAGAAGATGGAGTAAGCGAAAAAGATCTACCTGAAATAATGAAAAGCAATCGAGCCATAATAAATGAGATAGTGGCAAGATATGAACGAATTAATGTAATTGAAATTCAGAATGAGGAGTTTGAAAAAACTCCAAAAAAGAGTATAAAGCGATTTTTATATAGCTAAACACACAAATGTGTTGAAGTTAAATAAATTTAGTACCTTCACTTTATGGCATTCATCTAAAATTTGAGTAATTTTGAACTTTAATTTTAGATGAATCGCCTATTTAAATAGCAACACAGTCCATAACACAATATGAAATAAACCAATACAAACTTGCTATGCGCAACATGGCAATTAATATCTTATTGTGTTTAACTTAAAAATAGGTGATGGACGACAACAAAATACAAACAAATAGAATGGAAAATATAGAAACAGTAGGATTTGATAACGAAAAGTATCTACACGAACAGACAGAGGCAATCTTAAAACGAGTGAGCAAGTTTGATGATAAACTATATCTTGAGTTTGGTGGAAAAATACTTTACGACTATCATGCATCAAGAGTTTTGCCAGGTTTTGCATACAATGTGAAGATGCGTCTTTTACAGAAAATGAAAGATCAGGTAGAAGTAATCATGTGTATCTACGCTGGCGATATTGAGCGAAACAAAATTAGAGCCGACTTTGGCATTACCTACGATGTGGATGTAATGAAAAGCATCGACGACATGAGATGGTATGGCATTAATGTGACCGCTGTGGTAATAACTAGATACGAAAAGCAACCTGCTGCCGATATTTTTAAAAATAAGCTTGAGCTAAATGGTATAAAAGTGTATTTGCACTACCCTACTCGTGGTTATCCACAAAATATCGATTTAATTGTGAGTGACGAAGGATATGGAGCAAACCCATATATCGAGACCACAAAACCTATTGTGGTTATAACAGGACCAGGTCCAGGCAGTGGCAAACTTGCCACTGCACTTAGCAATCTGTATCACGACTATAAGCGTGGTAATACAAGCGGATATGCCAAATTTGAAACATTCCCAATTTGGGATTTACCTATCAATCACAAAGTAAATATTGCATATGAAGCAGCCACAGCAGACCTGGGCGACGAGAATATGATTGATCCATACCACTTAAATGCATATGGAGTGGAAGCTGTTAGCTATAATAGAGACATTGAAGCTTTTAAGCTACTAAAATCAATACTCAATAAGATTACGGGAGACGAAAGCATCTACAAATCGCCCACAGATATGGGTGTTAACAGAATAAGCGCAGGAATTATTGATGATAAAATATGTAGCGAAGCCGCCTATCAAGAAATAATTCGCCGCCATCTTAGAAGTTTTGTGGATTACGCTAGCGGACAAATTGATACTGAAGCAGTGGACAGATATGCCGAAATAATGCACAAGGTGGGAGCAAAAGATGAAGACCGTGAGGTGGTGGAGCCAGCACGAAAAGCAGCAATTATAGCTGAAGCGGAAAAGAAAGGATATGATGGAAACTTCTGCGGTGCCGCAATTCAGCTAAAGGACGGAAGTATTGTTACTGGCAAAAACTCTATGCTTCTTCATGCATCATCTGCTATGATACTAAATGCTATCAAACACCTTGCAGGTTTACCCGATAATATGATTCTATTGCCCGAGAACATTATTGATTCAGTAACCCATCTTAAGAAAGATATACTCGATGGCAAAACTGCAAGTTTGGACGTTGAAGAAACATTGATTGCTCTGTCTATAAGTGCTATTTCGAATCCTGCAGCTCAAATGGCATTGCAAAAGCTTACAGAACTCAACAATTGCGAAATGCACTCAACCCACATACCCACCCCTGGCGATGAGGCGGGGCTTAGAAAGCTTAAGATAAACGTAACGTGCGACCCACTATTTTCGGGTAAGCGATTGTTTGTAAGTGAATAGAGATTTAATCCTTTAGAACTATATTTTAAAGGTGCTCCACATAAAGAGCACCTTTTTTATTACAATTTTCCCAACTATTTCCCAAGTTAATCCGTTATCTTTATAGCATGAAAATATTGGTAATTGAAGATGAAGCAGATCTAAGGGAAGTTATCACAACCTCATTGACTAAAGAGAAGTTTGTTGTGGAAAGTGTGGCTGATTACCATTCAGCACTCGACAAGGTATTGATGTATGATTACGACTGTATCTTGCTCGATATCATGCTCCCCAATGGAAACGGCTTGAAGCTATTGGAGCAACTGAAAGAATCCGAAAAAGATTCTAACGTTATTATAATTTCGGCAAAAGACTCGCTTGACGACAAAATAAAGGGACTCAACCTAGGTGCTGATGATTATTTAGCCAAGCCATTCCATATTGCAGAGCTTAACGCACGGATAAAAGCAGTACTGAGAAGAAAGAAATTTGATGGCAAAAATGCTCTCAATCTTAGTAATATTATTTTGGACATTGACGAACGAACACTAATCGTAGATAATCAGCTAGTGGCACTCAACAGAAAGGAGTTTGATATGCTTTACTACTTTATGCTAAACAAAAACAGGTTGGTTTCTAAAACAGCACTAGCAGAGCATGTTTGGGGCGACAATATTGATCAGGCAGACAGTCTCGACTTTATATACTATCAAATTAAAAACCTCAGAAAGAGACTTAGGGATGCTAATGCCGAAATAGAAATAGAAGCAGTATATGGCATAGGATATAGATTGTTGGAAAAATGAAGTTATTAAATCAATCGCTAAGATACCTCTCTTTGTCAATGCTCTTTATTATTAGCATATGGGCATTGATATTCTATTTTAGTATCTATCATGAAATAAAGTCAAGCGTAGATGAAGGATTAGACAACTACAAGCGCCAAATAGTTGCACAAGCAATATCAGACTCCACAATACTTGAAGAGAACAGCAGCTTCAATGATAGCTTTTTTTCCATACAATCCATTCCCCAAAATATTGCACTCACATATAAAGACACTTATAGTGATACTATTATGAGAATGCAAGATTCTGATGATCCATATCCCGAATTGGAACCAGCCAGAATGCTTTCCACCGCATTTGAGATTAATGATAAATATTATGAACTAAAGGTAATTCACTCCATGATTGAAGAGGATGACCTTGTTAAACAATTATTTTGGAATACATTTTGGCTCTACACAGCTCTATTTATAACCATAATAGTTATCAATAACCTAGTGCTGCAACGGATGTGGAAACCTTTCTACAGATATCTGAATAAACTAAAACGATACAAACTTGGAAGCAAAGAGAATATACCAGAGATAAAAACCAACACTAATGAATTTAATGACCTACACCAAGCTGTAAACACACTGTTGAATCATAATCTGATAGTTTATGAAAAACAAAAACAATTTATTTCGAACGCTTCTCACGAATTGCAAACACCCTTAGCAATAGTAGTAAATAAGCTTGAGCTACTTATTGAGAGTGGAGATATAAGCAATGAACATGCAAAAACAATAAGCGAAACAATAGAAATAGCAGAACGACTTATCAAAATCAACAAGTCGCTATTGTTGCTATCTAGAATTGAAAACAATCAATTTATGGATAATCAATTGGTTTCAATAAATCAAATCACTTCTCGAAACATTGATGAAATTCAAGAGTTGTTAGACTACAGAGAGATTACAATCTCATTTTCCGAATCTGACTCTATAAATGTAAACATAGACCCATCACTAGCCAATATCATTATATCAAACTTAATCCGAAATGCAATTTTTCACAACCATGCTAAGGGAAGCATTGAAATATCTGTTTCTGACAACACTTTTAGGATTTGCAATACTGGCGATAAGAAGCAGCTAAGTGATGACAATCTATTTAGCCGATTTTATAAGCATGATGATGATTCAGGTGGATTGGGGCTAGGTCTTGCCATCGTTAAAGCTATTTGTAATATGTATAGGTACACCATATCTTATACCTATCAAAATGAGAAACATTGCTTCGAGATAATTTTCAATTAACAACTTTTTATTCTCTCAATACCTGTTTTTCCAAATTCATTCCAGACTCGCATCCTAACTTTGTATTATAATTTTTAAAACAAAGGATTATGAAGAGGATAAGTATAATATGCATTCTGTCACTACTATTTTCATTCAATTTAGTTTTTGCACAGAAGTTACACAAAAAATCAGTTCCGTCGATAATCATAAACAACTTTCAAAGTGAGTTTCCAAGAGCTTTTGATATAGAGTGGAAAATGGATAGAAGTGTTTATAAAGTTGAATTTGAAACTGGAATTAGGAGACACGACCACACAATTTGGTATGATAGTAATGGAAAAAAGATTAGACAAAAATCAGAAATATCCAAAAGAGACTTGCCTGAAAAAGTATTGACAAGCATCAAAGACAACTTTTCAGGATACAGAGCTAGTGATATAAAATCTATTCAAGAATCGGGCAAAACCATTTACACGATTGAACTAAAAAAGCACTATGAAGAGTGGAAGGTGAGTTTTGACTCTGAGGGTACTATAATCAGCAAAATTCCTGAATAATATAAAACAATATGGAGTAAGCGAAAATCCAATAATAGAGTAGCACAAACAATTACATATAATACACAATATGAAAAAGTTATTTTCATCACTTCTTGTACTCCTATTTGCGGTAGCATTGTTTAGCAGCTGCGACAAAGAAGAGATAATTTCGAACGACAAACTCCCCATCGAAATTAGTACATATATTGACACACATTTTCCTGACAACCCAATCATTCAATCAATGATTGAAAGAGATGACCTTACAAAGACATATGAAATTATATTGCAAGGCAACTTCTCACTCACATTCAATCGCAAGAAGGAAATTATCGATATTGAGGGAGTCACAAAGCTGCCAGATAGTGTGGTGCCATCAAAAATCAGAGATTATGTGTCAAGCAACTATCCTGAGAACTTTATAATTGGATGGGAAATTGATGGACGCAACCAACAGGTGGAATTAAATAATGATTTAGATCTTGAATTTACAATGAATGGTGATTTCATTAGGATTGACAACTAATTTATTAAATATCTAATGAGAGAAAGGTGTGCCCTAGTAGCATGCCTTTTTTATTATACAAAAAGAGGTACTCTCGCGAGCACCTCTTTCCACCCAAAATAACAAATATCACTTCAATGAAAAAGTAGAGTTCATCGTGATACCTGTATTGATTTATACATATCTAATTATCCAAATAATTTGCATTAAAGAAAATACCTGCAGGGAAACGAGTATAATCTTTATAATTCTCTTTCAATGTAAACTCATCGTTTTTATCCTCAAAAACAGAGATATTATTGAAAGTAAGATCCCAACCATATCCTTTGATGGTGTTAAAATAGACATCTCCAGTTAATGGATGCACAGCCACATTGTTATAAGCCATACCTGCATTTGAAACTACATCTTTAACAGAAATCATCTGCTTCGATTCGTTTTTAGAAAAAATGTGACGATAAATAGTCATCCCCCCATTATTATAATAAATGGTATCTCCTTTTGCAGTAATTCCCGGAGTTGAACCCCATCCTGCACCAAGCGAACCAACCGATATTTCGTTTGCACTAATTATTAATAGCTCTTTATCTACTTTAGAAATTTTGTTGGGAGTACCTGTCGTTGATACCCACAAGTTATTATCTTTGGTTCTCAACAATCCAG